>JAJRTK010000084.1 GCA_024278345.1 bacterium
CCGGGGACGCTGTCCCCCGTCCCCTGGCAGGACTTCGCCCTGCACCCACCAGGGAGCTCGCTCAACTTCCCGTTGCAACAAAGGGCAACGGGATCCCAGCCCACATTTTTGTGCGCTGCGCGTTTTCCTTTTGTTTCCAATCTTTGTCCCGCCTTGCGTGGATACCCTCTTTTTGTAAGCCGCGCGTCTTTTGGAAGGGTAGGCGAAACGATGACCAACTCCACCGAAGCCCGTAATACCGGTAAACCGCCGGCCATCGCCATCACTGGCATGGGCTGCGTCACTCCCCTTGGGGTCGGTGTCGCCGCCTTCTGGGAAGGCCTGGCAAAAGGAACTTCCGGGATCGGTCCCATCACGCTCTTCGATGCTTCGGCGCTCCGTTCCCGGATCGCCGGAGAAGCAGGGGATTACGACCCGGCAAGCCATTTTAGCCGAAGAGAGCTCCGGCAATTGGATCGTTTTGCCCAGCTCGCCCTGGTGGCCGCGGCCGAGGCCGTGGAACAGGCGGGCCTCCCCGATGGATCTGCTCCAGACCGCGTGGGCGTGGTCCTGGGTTCTGGAACGGGGGGACTTGGAACGTTGGTGGAGCAACGGGATCGACTCCGGGAGGCAGGACCACGGAAGATCTCCCCCTTCTTCATTCCCCGGATGATCATCAACATGCCGGCGGGGCTGGTGGCGATGAAATACGGGTTCCAGGGGCCATCGGGGGCACCGAGCACGGCGTGCTGCACAGGAGCCCACGCCATCGTCGAGGGTTTCCGGGCCCTCGCCCTTGGCGAAGCCGATATCATGATCGTCGGCGGCGCCGAGGCTGCCGTCCATGAAGTGGCCGTCGCCGGATTCGCCGCGATGCGGGCCCTCAGTTCCCGGAACGACGAGCCGGAGCGGGCTTCACGCCCCTTCGACCGAGATCGGGACGGGTTCGTCATCGGAGAGGGCGCCGGAGTCCTGGTTCTGGAGAATCTGGACCACGCCAGGAACCGAGAAGCCCCGATCCTGGCCAAGATCCTGGGCTACGGCCTGAGCACTGATGCCCACCACTTGACAGCTCCGTGCCCAGATGGCCGCGGAGCCATCCAGGCAATGAAAAAGGCGCTACGCCAGGCGGGGCTCCAAAAAAACGAGATCGACTACGTCAATGCTCACGGCACATCGACACCACAGAATGATCCCGTGGAGGCCTTGGCCATCCGGACCCTGTTCGGCGAGCATCGCCCGGCCGTGAGCAGCACAAAGTCGATGACGGGACACCTTCTGGGCGCCGCGGGCGCCGTGGAAGCCATCGCCACGGTCCAAACGGTCAGGACGGGAGTTGCTCCACCGACCCTCAACCTGGAACAACCTGATCCGGCCTGCGATCTCCGGCATATCCTCGCTCCCACAGACCTCGACGCCCGCGTCGCCCTGAGCAATTCTTTCGCCTTCGGCGGTCTCAACGTCTGCCTGGCTTTCGGCCGCTACCGGAAATAGAGATGCCTCCCTCCGACCCAGCGCGAACCCCAATCGTGGACAGGCTGCGGTGTCACACCAGGATGCCTCCCTCCGCGGCAGCGCGGTCCCCTCTGTTCCAGTGGCGGCGACCACGCCCTGGGCCGCGGCAACCAGAGGAGCTCATCCTGGCGCTCTTGGCCGTGCTTCCCATCGCGCTCTACATCTGGGGTGCCCTGAGCCGGGTTTGGTTCCCCTTTGAGCTTGAGTGGATGGAAGGCGCCATCTGGCAACAGGTCCGGGCCGTGGCCCAGGGACTTCCCCTCTATTCGGCTCCATCTCCCGAGCAAGTTGGTCTGATCTACCCGCCCCTGTACTTCTGGCTGGGAAACCTTGCCTGGAGCCTCTTGGGCGAAGGTTTTGGGGCCTTGCGACTCATTTCATTCGGGAGCTCCCTCATCGTCTTCGGCCTACTCTTCCAAATCGTCCGCCGGGAGACGGGCCTCACCCTTGACGGCCTTCTGGCGGCGGGACTTTTTGCCGCATGTTATCCCGCCAGCGGCGCTTGGCTCGATCTGGCTCGCGTTGATTCCCTTTTTCTGGCGCTGATTCTAGGCGGGTTCTACCTGGCCCGCCGGGCCTGGGGGTTCGGGAGAAGCGCCGCCGCCGGGCTCTGTTTCTTGCTGGCCGCCGCCACCAAGCAGACCGCAGTCATCATCTGGGCACCGACGGTAACTCTTCTGTTCTGGACGCGCCCCGGGGTAAGGCTCGGATTAATCCTGGGACTGGTTCTGCCAGGCATCGCCTTCTTCTTCGCGATTTACAGCCAGGAATGGTGGTGGTTCTATTTGGTGGAGCTCCCGGCGGGCCACGCTATCCGACCGGGAATGCTCCTGGGGTTTTGGGCTCGTGACCTCTGGGGCGTTCTGCCGGTGGCGTTTGTCTTGGCCTCGGCAACCCTTCTGATGGGCCGTGGGCGGTTCGGGGAGGGGGGATGGACGTTCCTGATGGCGGCAACCTTGGGCTTGATGGCGGGAAGCTGGGCATCCCGAATCCACAGCGGCGGGTTCCTCAACTGCCTCATTCCAGCCTTCGCCGCCCTGGCGGTCCTGGCGCCCCTGGGCCGTAGAATTCTCGAGCCCAGTGGAAATAGCGGAAAGGCCAAGATGGGAAGAGGCTCTCTTGCTCTTCTTTTCTCCTTGCAGATCGCGGGACTTCTGTGGAACCCGGCCAACACCATCCCCACGGAGCAGGATCGCGCCACGATGACGGCCATACACCAGTGGATTCTGAAATCTCAGCAACCGGTGTTCGTACCTTACCATCCCTACTTGATGGTCATCGATACTTCAGAGGCGCGACGCCAAGGGGAAGAACCCGAAAAAACCCTTGGGCGCAAACACCGTCCCACAACTGGCATCTTCGCCCATGACATGGCGATGAGTGACCTACTCCGGGCCGGGTCCCCAGAAGCGGCGGAACTGGAATCCCGCCTTCGGAGGATCCTGGCGGAAAGACGCTTCGGCTGGATCCTTCTGGACGAAACGCGACCCTTCCAATACCAGAACTGGTTCGACGATCTGCTGGAAGCCTGCTACAAGCCCGTGGGCCCCATCGTGACGGACAAGGAGGGCCTGTGGATGAAAGGCGGCATGGAAACTCGCCCGGCACTTCTTTATGAACCAAGGGAAAGCGCCGCCAAATGCGCCGATGCTCCATCTCCCGGCACGAACACCGATCAAGGTCGATGAAACAACGGCTGCCGTGGGGCGCGAGAACTTCCGGCGTGGCATCCATCACCCAACAAGAACCCAAATGATGCTCCAGAACCCATGGAAAGGCGAGTGGCGGCGGCCGGATGGCCGACGACGTGAGCGGACCCAACCCAAAATCTGAAAGAGATCCGCTGCCATGAGGCATCTCGGGCGTTCATCTCTCTCCCTGGCAGTCCGTCGTAAACCCCACTTGGCACAATAAATACAATGTGGTATTCACTGGGCCATTCAGGGGCATCGCCCTTTCCTCACTGACTCACTCGGCTGGGAGGACGGCATGAGAGGAACTCTCGAAGTCATCACGGGTCCCATGTGGGCCGGAAAAAGCACTGAGCTGATTCGCCGGCTCCAGCTTGCGGAGGCCGATGGGTGGGGTGTTCAAGCATTCCGTCCCTCCGTCGATTCCCGCCACCGGGGGCCCTATCTCCAGACTCATGACGGAACCTGCTGTCCCGCGGTCATCGTCACCCGATCCGAGGCGATCCTCGAACGTCTCCTTCCCGACACCCAGATGGTCGCCATCGATGAGATCCACATGATGCCCACCGGACTCGTGGAAACCTGTCTCGAGCTCGTGAAACAATGGCTTCGGGTCATTGTCTCTGGCCTTGACACCGATCATCTGGGCCGCCCTTTCGCGCCCATGCCGGAAATGCTCTGCGTGGCCGATGCCGTGGCGAAGAAGATCGGGCGATGCGTCCGCTGCCAAGGACCTTCCCGCTACTCCCAAAGAATGGTGAACAGCGACGCGAGAATCCTTCCCGGAGGCGCGGGCCTCTACGAGCCAAGATGCCGCAATTGCTTCGAAGGAGCGCCTAGCCCCAGAACTCTGGCAACGGCCGAACTGGGGAAGGCTGTGGCCTGACCTCGCACTTTCACGCTGCTCCGTTACTGGTGTGGTCATCGTTTCAGGGTGGTCGGTCGCCATTAGGGCAGAAATCCAGAAAACTGTTTTCGGGGACCTATCAGATCCGGTTGACAAGTCCACGCACGAAAGGAACCCACCGTTCAATTCCGTGAATCCCGTCCAGCCCGCCACCGGCAAGATGCCGGTGCCACCAGGGCGGCACCGCGGAGTGTAAAGCAAA
>JAJRTK010000085.1 GCA_024278345.1 bacterium
CTCGCTATCGCTCGGCGGGTCACGTTTGCGTGACTCGAAGGGTCACGCCTCGCGTTACTCGGCGGTCATCCGGGGCCTCCGGCCCCGGTCCCCGGCAGGGCTTTGCCCTGCACCCACCAGGGAGCGCGCTCCCTGGACCCACATTCATGTACGACGCGTTGCGTCTTTGTTTTGGCGGGTGTCCCGGCTTACGTTGATACCCTGGGCAACGGGATCCCTACCCACATTTTTGTGCGCTGCGCGCTTTTTTGGGGGTGGCCGGGTCCGAGCGACAGCGAGAGCTGCGGAAGGCACCACCGGTGACCACCTCCATGGATCCTCATTTCCGGACTTATCTTGAGGTGGTGACGCCGCGCCAGCTCTATCCCGGTGTGGAGGAGGAGTGGAGTCTTTTGGCCGTATCCACGGGGTAGAGGGCGAGTGGCGGCGGACGGACTGCCGCCGCCGGGAGCGGAACTCAACACTGAGAATGTTTCTCTGGATGATGAAAGAGGGAGGCTGGGTTTTCGGGATTGGGGGTAAGTTGCGTGGTGAGACTCTTTGTGTCTGCCTGGGCTCCGTTGGTTGGATGTGGCGGTTGCCCTTGACAGCTTGGGCGGGGGAGAGGATCATCGAGGGGGCTTTTTCCTGCCCCGCGCCAATTGAAAGCCGACCTGGAGGTGGTCCGATGAGTGGGTCCGTTCTTGAGATTCTTGCGGGCAGTTCTCTTGATTTGGATGCGCTTGCGGCGCGCCTGGATGGCCTTGATCCCGCTGGGCGGTTGCGAGAGGTTCGCTCTCTTGGACGCAGGGACCAAGCGCGGCTTTTCGAGGCTTGCAAGGGGGGGCGGCCACTGGCGTTGGAGCACCTGGTTCCGGAGGGGAGACCGCCTATGGTGGGAGTGGTTCACGAGGGGAAGAACTCGTTGCCCTTTTTCTCCCATTTTGCCAAGGTCTTCTGCCGGCCAGATGGGGAAGAGGCGGATTCTGGAGTGGTGTGGGGCTACAACCGGAGTGGAGCTTTTCTGGAATCGGTGGTAGGACCGGGCTATTTCGTGGCTCGGCCTTGGAGCGATGGCGAGCTTTTGGTGGACTATCTTCGGGAACCGCCCAGGAAGGCTGCGGGCTGGCCGGCGATCATTCCGAACAGCGCACGGTTGTCGCGGGTGGTCTATTACAGGACGCAGGACATTTTGAGAGGCGTTTCTGAGCATGTGGTCATCGGTCGGGCGACCCGAGATGGCCGGCCCATGGACGCCGGGTTTATGCTCTGCCGAACCGGTCAGCCCTGACGGAGGTTTGGAGGCCTGGGGGAGGTTTTTGGGGGCTGATGGAGGAGAGGAGGGGACTCGTGGGAAAAATCCACTATCGCACGTGTAATTTGTGCGAGGCGATGTGCGGCTTGGCTCTCGAGGTGGAAGGGGAGCGCCTGATCTCTATCCGGGGCGATGCGGGAGATGTTTTCAGCCAGGGGCACATTTGCCCCAAGGCCGTGGCTTTGGGCGACCTTCATTCTGATCCGGATCGGATTCGTTCGCCGCAGCGCCGGGTGGGCGATGGTTGGGAGGCCATCTCATGGGACGATGCGTTCCATGAGATCGGGGAGCGGATCGCGGAGATTAGGACCACCTACGGCCGGGATTCGGTGGCCGTTTATCTGGGGAACCCCAATGTCCACAATTATGGGTCTCTTTTGACGCTTCTGCCTTTCCTTGAAGCACTGGAAACAAGGAATCGCTTCTCCGCGACGAGTGCTGACCAATTGCCTCAGATGCTGGCCGCCTATCTGATGTTTGGTCACCAACTGCTTTTGCCAGTGCCGGACGTTGACCGGACGGACTATTTCTTGATGTTGGGCGCCAATCCCTTGGAGTCGAATGGCAGTTTGATGTCGGCCGGTGGGATCAAGCGGCGGTTAGAGCATCTTGTGGCTCGTGGTGGTCAGCTCGTGGTGGTGGATCCCCGTCGGACGCGGACGGCGGAATTGGCGACGCGCCACCTTTTCATCAGGCCCGGCTCCGATGCCTTCTTCCTGGCTGCGATTCTGTTTGCGCTCTTCGAAGAGGATCGGGTGCATCTCCACAGGCTGGAGCCATTTGTCCAAGGAGTGGCGGAGCTCCGGGGTTGCGTGGCTCTTTTTTCACCCGAGGCCGTCGCCGGGAGGGTAGGGGTGCCGGCCAAAGCGATTCGTCAAGTTGCCAGGGATTTTGGTACGGCGCGGGCGGCGGTTTGTTACGGGCGGATGGGCGCATCTGCCCAGGAGTTTGGTGGTCTCGCGGCGTGGCTTGTCAACGCAGTGAACATTGTGACGGGCAACCTGGACAGACCTGGTGGCGCCATGTTTACGACTCCGGCGGCGGACCTTGTGGAGTTCACGGCGCGCTTGGGCCACCGTGGCGGGTTCGCCCGATGGCGGAGCCGAGTTCGGGGCCTCCGGGAGTTTGGAGGGGAGTTGCCTCTGTCCGCCTTGGCCGAAGAAATGGACACGCCCGGCCAAGGCCAGGTGCGGGCCCTTATCACGGTTGCTGGAAATCCGGTGCTTTCAACGCCCAATAGTAAGCGGTTGGAGCGGGCTTTGGCGCGGATCGATTTCATGGTGTCCATCGATCTTTACCGGAATGAGACCGCCCGCCATGCCCATTTTATCTTGCCGCCGACGTCACCGCTGGAACGGAGCCATTACGACCTCGTTTTTCAGATGCTGGCCGTCCGAAACGGTGCGAAATACAGTCCGGCACTCTTTCCGCCTCCAGAAGGTGCGCTCCATGACTGGCAGATCCTTCTGGAATTGGCAGAACGGCTGACCACCAGCCGCCCGCCTTTGGCGCGGGCCGTGGCGATGCTGAGGAATGGTGTCCTGCAGTGGCTCGGGCCTGAAGGGATCTTGGACCTCCTTCTTCGGTTCGGTCCATACGGGCGAGGGGTTCGCCCCTTGGGCGGTGGTCTCGACCTGGGGCGACTCAAGAGCCAGGTTCACGGCATCGATCTGGGGCCGCTCAGGCCCGTTCTTCCCGGGCGCCTCTATACGAGGAACAAACAGCTATTCCTCTGTCCACCTGCAATCGCCATGGATATGAGGCGTCTCCGAGAATCGATGCGCAAGTGGGAGGGAAATGGCGCCCATTCTCTTCGCCTCATTGGCAGAAGAGAGCTTCGGAGCAACAACACCTGGCTCCACAACAGCCAGCGGCTGCTCCGTGGGCAGAGGCCGCTTCGCCTCACGCTTCACCCATCCGACGCGAAGCTGCGCGGAATCGAGGAAGGCCAGAGTGTGGAGGTCTGTTCCAGAACGGGAAAGGTCGAGGCCTTAGCCAGTTTGACCGAGGCGATCATGCCCGGCGTCGTTTGTCTGCCGTTCGGTTGGGGACACGGAAAGAAGGGAGCGCGCCTCGGCGTGGCCAACAAATGTCCCGGAGTCAACATCAACGAGCTTACGGATGAGCTTTTCCTTGACGATCTGAGTGGCAATGCCGGATTGAATGGGGTTCCGGTGACTTTGCACCCCGTCGATCTGGCGAACCTGTCGCCGGACGGCATTTCTGGAGAGACCGATGAGCTCAGGTAGCTACGAGTGTTGCGGCCACTGCGGGTTTCCGGTCTACGACGACGAAAGTCTGTCCTGCCCCTATTGCGGTAGATTGTTGGACCGGAGCGCGGGCTTCGTGAGCGGTTTGACGCGAGGGCGGACCCGATGGTTCGGGGTCCTGGTGGCGATCTTGCTTTTGATCGGCCTCCTCTTGTGGCTCGTGGGTTGGTGACTGGCGTAGGAAGGGTTTTATGGCGACAAGAAGAGGAAAATGCCAGGGCTGCGGAGAAATCGTTCCCGCTGCGGTGACTCCAGTGTTTGAGGGATTCAAAAAGGTCGGAGAGAAGCTCCACTGTCCCTTCTGTGGTGAAAAAGTGACGCCGGTGTCAAGGAGGAAGAAAGGAAACAGGCTTGAGAAAAGCCCGGACCTGAAGAACTTGTTCGGGGAAATCTCCTCCAAGAAGCCCGTCAATCCCTTTGGTGACCAACAGATCCGGCCGGAAGCTCCTCGGAATCCCTTTGGCGACGAGGCTCCGGCAGCAAGCGCCCCTCTCAGTCTTTTTCAGGAGCCCTTGGGCGCGATCCGCAACTGCCGGAACTGCAAGAGCTACCTGGTCCACCCCTTCACGCAAAAATGCGTTCTCCATGATCGCGAGGTAGTGGCGACCGATGTTTGCGATGAATTCCAGCGCCGCTGAGAGCCTGTGTGGGGGAGCCACCAAGGTCGCGGGCTTCAGCCACCCATCTTTTTGAGCGCCACTCGCAGCTTGTGCGGCTTGAGCGACACTGAGCGGCTCGCCATTCCGTCGTTCGGCGTGCCAAACGACAGCTTTTCCGTGAGAGTCTCCCGGATTAAGGTCTCCTCGAAGGCACGCACCGCGGCTTGCACCTCTTCAGGCCCGTCCATGACGAGCTCGATCCGATCCGCCACCTCCAGTTTTGCCTCCTTCCGAAGGTCTTGCACCTGCCGGATCAAGTCCCGCACGAGCCCTTCTTGGCGAAGATCGTCGGTAAGCGTCGTGTCCACTAGAACCTCTGCCGCTCCAGATTTGGCGAAGGCGAACCCCTCCTTGGGCTTCTGCTCGATGAGAACTTCTTGGGGAAGGATTTCGATGGCGCCGCCCTCGCAGGGAAGGCTCAAGCTGCCGGCACTCATGCCAGCGGCGGCAGTCTCAGCGGACACCAGCCTCATGGCCGCCATGGCCTTTTTCATCAGTTTTCCCAGTCGCGGCCCCGCCTTCTTGGCGTTCAACTTCACCGTGGTCGTCAAAAAGCCGCTCAAGGAATCGCGAAACTCGATGGCCTTGACGTTCAATTCATCGAGGATCTGGGATTCGAAGGCGCCTAGTTCTCCGGGGGAAACGTCTGAATCCAGATGGACCAGGATGCGGGAAAGGGGCTGGCGAACCTTGATGCCTACCTTTTGCCGGGCCGAGCGGCCAGCCTCCACCGTTTCAAGGACCGCCTTCATTCTGCGGTTAAGTTTTTGATCCACCAGTGAGGGGTTCGCCTTGGGAAAACCCCGATGGTGCACGCTCACCGGCGCTTGCTTGTCCCAGGAACGAACCAGGTTCTGGTAGATCCCCTCGGTAATGAAGGGGATAATGGGCGCAAGTAGCTCGACGATCGTCACCAGAACGCCGTAGAGCGTTTGATAGGCGGCGAGCTTGTCGTGATCGTCTTCGCTTTTCCAGAACCGCCGACGGCTGCGACGGACATACCACGTGGAAAGGTTGTCGATGAACTTCTGCACCTGCCTCATGAAGGCAGGCAGCTTGTATCTCCCATACCCCTCGTGAGCGGCCTCAATGAGATCCTGCAAGCTTCCCAGGATCCAGCGGTCCAGAACATTCCGCTCCTTCACTGGAATCGCCGAAGACGAGGGGTCAAAGCCGTCAATGCGGGCGTACGTGACGAAAAAACTGTAAACATTCCAGAGAACCAGGAACTTCCGCCTGGCCTCATCGACGGAGCCGTAACCGAAGAGAAGGTTCTGCTCGGGGTTGTGCGCCGCAAAGAGCCAGCGCATGGGATCGACGCCGGCCCGATCCGCAGCCTCGTTGAACTCGATGGAGTTCCCCCAACTCTTATGCATTTCCCGGCCATCGGTCGCCCGCATGAGGGCGTAGCCCAACAGCGTCTTGAAGGGCGCCCGGCCAGCCATCACCGTGCTCATGGCCAAGAGCGAGTAGAACCAGTTCCGGAACTGCCCGGGAAAACTCTCTGTCACCATGTGAGCGGGGAACCACTTTTCCCAGTACTGACGATCCGTTCCCCACTTCAGGGTGGAAAAGGGCACGATCCCCGCGTCCAGCCACGGATTCCCAACGTCGGGGATTCGCCGAATCGGCGCCTGGCAATGAGAACAGGCGATGAGGACGCCGTCCACCCAAGGGCGGTGAGGAGAATGTCCGTCAAATTCCTCCCAACCCTCGATGGCCCGCGCCTTGAGCTCTTCGTGGCCACCGATCACCTCGAACTTCCCGCAGTCGTGGCACTGGAAGATGGGAAGAGCCAGCCCCCAAAACCGCTTCTTAGAGATCATCCAGTCCTGCATATTCAACAGCCAGTCCATCTCCCGCTCATAGCCATAGCTGGGAATCCACTCGATGTCGCCGATGGTGTCCATGATCTGGTACCGAAGGCGCGACGCCTTCTCCGTGGCCGTGACGTCTCCGGGATCCTTGGGCAATCGTTCCCCCATGTCGATGAACCACTCGTCCACGAGGCGGAACAAAAGCTCGCTCCCGCACCGCCAACAGACCGGATAGGAGTGGGTGTAGCGCTCCCGCTTGTACAGGATATCCCGAAGCCGGAGCTGTTCCAGCACCTCCGCCGACACATCCGCCGCACTCTTTCCGCTGAAATCCCCAAACCCCTCCACGAAGTGGCCAAGCTCGTTCAAGGGGGCGATGACCGCAAGGCCAAACTCGCCGCTCAGGGCAAAGTCCTCCTTGCCACAGCCAGGAGCGATATGGACGATGCCGGTCCCTTCCGTCTCCGTGACCTCGCTCCACGGGATCACCCGGTGAACCACATCCGCCTGCGCGGAAAGCTCGTGGAACGGCCCGGAATACCGCCAGCCCAGCATCTCTTTCCCCAGAAGGGACGACACGACCTCGAACTTTCCCTTCTCCTTCAGAATGTCCTTCCGACCTTCGATCAAGTAGTAGATCGCATCCCCCTGGCGTACCCGAAGGTAACTCTTGTCCGGATGCACCGCGCACGCCACGTTGGAGGTCAGGGTCCAAGGCGTCGTCGTCCAGACCAGAAGATACTCCCCAGGTCGCTCCGCAAGCTCCAGGCGGATATAGGGCGACACGTGGGTGAGCTGCCGGTAGCCTTCGGTGGCGATCTCGTGCTGCGAAAGTCCGGTTCCGCACCGGCCGCACCAGGGCATGGCGTCACGCCCTTTATAGATCCAGCCCTTCTCGTGGCACCGCTTCAAAAAGGCCCAGATCGTGTAGTTGTTCTCATCGGACATGGTGAAATAGGAATTGTCCCAGTCCATCCATTGTCCCAACCGAGTCGATTGCTGGGTCTGGATCGCCGAAAAACGCCGCACCCGTTCCTTGCACTTTTCCACGAACTCCGCGATGCCATATCGCTCGATATCGGTCTTGGAGGTGAATTGCAGCTCCTTTTCCACCTCCACCTCCACCCAAAGCCCCTGGCAGTCAAAGCCATTCTGGTAGCGCTGATCGTGGCCGAGCATGGCGTGGTATCGCTGAAAAATGTCCTTGTAGGTCCGGCCCCAGGCATGATGCACGCCCATGGGATTGTTCGCCGTAATGGGACCGTCAAGGAAGGACCAAGGCTCCCCGCCGCGGTTCTTCTCCACAAGCGTCTCAAAACACCTGTTTTTCCGCCAAAACTCCAAAGTCTTGCGCTCTAGTTCCGGAAAATCGACCTTGCTGGGTACTTCACTGAAGAGACTCATGTTTCCTCGCTTGAGGGATTCGTTCGTATCGACAAAAGTGCAAATGAAAGAACAAAGTATAGCCGAATCTCCAGAGAAGAGCATACCCCGGCAAACTTTCAGATCACAAAGAAAGCTCCTTTGGGTTGCGTTCCGCCACCATCGCTCACACCTGTTGCGCGCTGGTCGCCATCTATCGCCCCCACGACGTCGCCAAGGCCCGGGAAATCTGGATGCAGCGGCAAGCCCCCCTCTTGAAGCTAGAAGTCGATGCTGATCTCCGTGGTCTCCAGCGCCTCCACGAAGACGTTCCTCCGCCACTTCACCGTGCGGCCCCGGGTGCATTTTACATCGTAGAGACCGGGGACCAGATCGATGGGTTTCCCGGAGAAGGCAAAGGCGATCTGATCCGTCTTTTCCCCCTGAGGATAGACGAAGTAAGTCAGATCGCTCCCCTGCTCTTCCTCTTCAACCGTCAGATGGGCAAGAATCTGGCCTGTGGGAAAGTCCAGCGTCAGCTCCGTTACCCGGCCCCGCGTCACCACCACACCCCGCCGCCATTCCGAATACCGCAGGTAAGAATCAGAGGCCAGAATGTCGTAAGTTCCCGTTGGGACAATGAGGAGTGCGTGGTTTTTCAATTTGCCCACGGGATATTTGGTTTTCCCCGGAAGATAGAAGGCCGCCTTCCCCTCAAGCCGCGTGTCCTCGCCACCGGCGTAGATATGCACCTGGAGCTGCCCCGTGGCGAACTCCACCGGAATCCTTGTTCGCTCTCCGGCGGTCACGGAGACTCCCAACAGCCATTGTCTTAGCTCTGGTCCTTGCTCTGGCTTGTACTGGACCAGGGTATCGTACAAGCCCGCCGGAAGCTGGAGGGGGAGTCCATTGAAAGCCCAACCCTGAGATTCTTGATCGTGCTCTCCCTGAGTATAAACTTCGAACTTCGCTGCATTGCCAACTCCCCTGTCCTCGGTGGTGATATCAAGGATTAGGCTGCCGGGTCGGAAATCGGCCACCGCTTCGGTGAGGCGCGCTCCTTCTACCTCTAGGCCCGTGAGGCGCATGATCCGCTTTCTCCCCGTCGTCCCGGCGATGACCTCCACGTCATAACGTCCCGCGGGGAGTTCCACCGCCGTACCACAGTAATTCCAGGCCACGGGAGACTGCTCCTCTCCTGGCGGAGAAACTCTGTAGATCTGGTGCGGACCGATGACGAAGACCTCTCCCACTGCCTTGACCCGAAGGGCGCCCAATTGGAACTCGGTCCGAAGCCGGATCGTCTTGCCCGATTCAACGGTGACATTCCGGATCCAGGTCTCCGAGAGAGCCGGGCTTGCAAGAAGACGGCACCGCAGATCGTACTGGCCTGGCGGCGTCACCATGGGAAGGGAAGAATATTCTTCGACGACCTCCTTGCCGTCCCGATCCAACGCCGTGCATAGGACTCGCGTGCCCAGAATCGCCTCGCGGCTCACAGCGTCCACCAGAATGGTCCCGTCCAGCGTGGGGAAGTCGAAGACCGTCCTCTGATAAGCACCCCCGCGAACCGTCACCAGACTCTCTTTCGATTGCCCCGAAGGAAGGCCTACGGAAATGCGGTACTCGCCTTTGGGGAGCTCGGCCACCACGGGGTTTTGATCCTTTGCGCTCTGGAGCATTTCTTCAGCGCTTCCCTCCTTGTGAATCTGGATTCGGATTCCGCTCCTTGGCGCCGAGACACCGGGTGGCTGGTTGACCTTGATGGCCAGTTTTCCCGTTGCAGGCTCCGGAGGAGGAGCGACCGCGGCGAGGCTGCGGTCGAGCTCGTATTGGTTCAAAGCATCGAAATAATTCCCATCTGCGACGGTTGCAATACAGGCGAGCTGCTTTCTGGCCTTCGGATCCGCGATACTCATCCCGATGACGTCGATCTGGATCCCCTCTTTTTCCGCAAGCATCCTGGCTGTCTGGCAGGGGTTCCCGCGGCACGTTTCCTTGCCGTCGGTGAGGAGAACGATCATCTTCTTTCCCTTTTTTCCTCGAAGGTCGTTGGCGGCGGCTTGCAGCGATCTGTCCAGGGGAGTTTTTCCCTTGGGCTTGATCTTGCGGACTGCTGCTCGAATCTCTCTTTGGTTACCCGTGGCAAAGGGAACCACCAAATGGGTATCACCGCAGCTCGACCGCTCTTTGTTTCCGTAGACCCGGAGCCCTACGGAAACCGTGTCGGGAACCCGTTCCAAAAACTTATCCATCGCTTTTTGAGCTCGCTGGAAACGCATTTTCCCATTCATCTTGGCCCACATGCTTCCCGAAGCGTCGTACACAACTTCAATGTTGAGGGAAGATGCCTTGGCAATTGAGGAATTCAGGGAAACGGCAAGGACCGCAAGAATCAGAAAGAATCGACGCACCATTGGCGGGGACTCCCGAGAAGGGTGGAGAAAAACTCAAGTAACAGACAATAAAGAGCTTATGGAAGCTGTTTGACAAGTGCGTGCGCCGGTCGGTTCGTGCCAGAAACGATGAAGTTTGACTTTCTACCCAGCGGAACAGCGCCATCGGCCATTCGCCTCGGTGCTTTTCCAGCCGTTGCCGAAAGGCTTCGTCTCGGGTAACTTATCCTACAGACATTGTGTTCTGGTGAATCTATCATTCGAGGTGTCGAGAGGACTTGGGAGCCTGCTTGAGGTTGTCAATGACGCGGAGGGTCACCATCATGAAAGTGGAAATCAAGTGGCGAAACCACGAGCCCCGAAAACAGATGGAGGCCGCGGTGAGTCGCCGTGCTGAAAGGCTGGAGCGGGTCGTGGGCTCTTTCAATCGCGGCAACACCACTCTGTTCGTCCAAATCGAGTATTTGCCCAAGCGGTACATCTACCAGATATCCGCGAGCCTCAAACTCGCGCACCAGCGTCTCTATGTCCGCGAGGAGGGCCACGAACCCTTGACCTCCATTGCAAAGACCTTGGACGAGCTGGCCCGCAAGGTGCGAAAACTCAAGTCCAAGTTCCAGTCACGCCGGACAGAAACTCCTCATCTCGCCGACCATGCCTGGCCAGATGACTTTGGTGAACAAGCCGAAGAAGAACCTCCCGTTGCCATTCCAACCATTGGGCGCCAGCAACTTTCAAGGTTGGCTCGGATGATTCACCGCGAGCTGCGATATTATTCGGCGACTCACGACTTTGACGTGACCCAGATCAGCCCTCAATCGATCCTTGATGAGACGATTGCGGCTGCTTTGCCCCAGATTGAAGAGCCCGGCGGGCCTTCCATCGAGAGCATCCTGCTACGGGAAGCCATGGCTGCCATTCATCGGCGGGTACAGGGGTTATTGGATGCCGTCGATAGAGACGACCAATCTACGGAGGCGTCCGTGCCTTCAGAAACCAAAAGGGATCAACTCAGTGCGGGGGGAGAGCGACATTTAGCCCCACTTTTGGAAGAAAACCTCCGGTTCGAAGATCTACTGCCTGTTGACGGCGCTACACCAGAGGAGATGGCCGCCACGTACGAAGCCGAAGAAAAGGTCGATGAGGTGCTCAGGGCCCTACCATCTCGGACGCGAAACGTCTTCATGCTTCACGTGATCGAGGGAATGAGCATGAACCAGGTCGCTCAAACGCTCAAGATCCAACTGGAATCGGCCGGGGAACACCTCACACACGCCCTCGACATGCTGCGGACAGATCCGGAGCTCCAGGAAATGTTGCCCAGGCTCAAGGATCCCGCGGCAGCTCTAAGCTGACAGGAGGTTTATTCTTGCCTCATGGCGGAATGATCGCCCCATCGTTCCGGGGGGGTCACTGTGTCATGTGGACCGGGCTGCGTGATTCGAAGTGACTTCGCGGGAGCATTTTCTTGCCAGAACATGGGTGGACTCAGTATTTTATAGTCGAGTCCCATGAAAACGGATGAAGTAATATCATTGACCGTCCCTGCCGCGGCATTGGTCGGCAAGGCGATAGATCCACTGAACTGGCGGCGACACCGTGAACGACAAGATCGAGAAACCATCGCGGCAGCTCCGAAAGGCCCTGGTTCGCGATCTCGTGCGCCAGAATCGGGACCAATTGGGGAGTAAAACTCCAGTCAAGCGCCGGACCCGACCACGTCCGGAACGGCTGGAAATGCCCACGGCAATGGCTCCGGAGACTGCCCCTGAAAAAAAACATCCCTGGGCCCATCGCTTCCGCATTCCGCTCTTGTTGGTTGCCGTGGTTTACCTGTTTGTTTTTGGAACATCCGCATTTCGCAGCCAACGCGTGAGCCTCGAGCACCGCTTAGCAAAACCCGATGCGGATGTTTGGAATCCCGAGCTCCTTGACGAGCTAAGGAAGCTCACCTCCAGTGAGCATCTCCCCATGCCTCTTGCCCGGATGTTCCAGCTCAAGGCCAAGAGAATCGTCCTCGATCCCGGGCACGGCGGAATCGACTCCGGCACAAAGTCTAAGAGTGGCCTCATCGAAAAGGACCTTACCTTGGCCATTGTCCAGGCTCTGGCCCCGAAGCTCGAAAAGAAACTTAGCTGTGAAATCATCTTCACGCGAGAAACAGATGATTTCGTCTCACTCCGAGCCCGGGTGGAAATGGCCAATCGCCTCGAGGCGGACCTTTTCCTCTCCGTGCATCTCAATTGGTTTCCATCACCGCGGATTCAGAGGGTCGAGACCTATTTCGTGGGCCTATCCAAGGATCGGGAGTCCCTGGAACTTGCCTCCAGAGAGAATGCCAGCGGCCAATTCCGCCTCGCAAACTTCGATGAGCTTCTCATCAAGATGACCCGGACGCTCAAGCTGGAAGAGTCGAAACGCTTCGCCCACGAGCTGCAAAGCTCTCTTCAAAGATCGCTGAAAAAGCGGAACCCCAAGTTGCGGGATCGCGGGGTTCGCCGTGCTCCCTTCGTCGTCCTCATGGGTGCCGAAATGCCCGCGGTGCTCGCCGAAGTTTCCTTCCTCTCCAACGAGAAAGAAGCCAAAAGGCTGGAATCCGAGGATTACATCGATCTCATCGCCGAAAGCCTCACCTTGGGGATCGGCACCTACCTTCACGCCCAGGAGAAGGCGGTCCAGACTGCATCGGGTGACTGACCCTCGCCACCGGCCATTCTCTGGCGAAGATCTCGGCTAATTGGCACGTAGCGTAATGGTCACGGCTTTGGGGGTCTGTTGAACATCGTATTCCGGGAACTTCCCCGACAGATCGACAACGATCCGTAGCTTCTTGGAATGGACTCCAAAGCGAACCTGCTTCACGCCGTGGGCACCGATCTTTTGCCTCTTGGGTTGAACGAGTGTCTTGGCGTTGAGGAGGTCGAGGACGAGGCGGTTGGGGTTCTTGAGCTCGGTTCGGAGCACTCGCTCCAGTTTGCGATCCGTGTCGATTCGAATGGTGACTTGATCCGCGGAGGATACGACGCTGACACCGGAAAGCTTCACTGGACCCGCCATCACCTCTGGCGCCGCCGTTGGCGCCGGAGCCGGTGTCTTTTTGCCAGCGGGAGCTGGAGATTTTTTGGGAATGGCAGGTACCGCCAGCGAGGTTTTCCGGGTTGGTTTTGGACGGGGAGTGGGGTTGGGTCGGTGGGTGGGCTTCTTTGCCTCCACGCCTTCTCCCGGTTCCTCGACCATCTCATCCGTTGTGACCGCCGCCAGAAGCTCGTCAGGATTCAATGTTCCAGCTCCAGAATGCCCCTCCGTACTGGATGACGCTGGAGCCTGGGATCCTTGCTTTCCTTGATCTGGCCGCGACTCTTCTCCGGAGCCGCTGCCATCGGTTTGCGATGTCGCCAATCCGCCATCCGATGGTGACGCGGCTTCTCCGTCATCCGGGCTGCCATCCACTGGCTTTGGCCCAGGAGGTGGAGCCGTGATCTCGCCAAAGATCGCCGTCGATAGATCGATCGCCCATCGGCCAGCGGGAGTGAAATAGAGGCCAACCACGCAGGCAATCAGGACGAAAATCCCCCCCACAACCCGCCGGCGCCTCTGTTTTCGGCGGCGCAGCACATAGGTGTTCAAGTCCGTGGACTCGTCCGTGTTCTCCTCTTCTCCCTTCGAGCGTGCCGCTTCCCTGCGCGAAACCCAGGGAAGGCGGTGTGCTTTCTCCTCTCCTGGTGCTGTCAGGCTGGCGAACTCCGAAACATCAGAGCCTAAGTTACCCTTAGCGACCGCCGGCGATTCGGAGGCCTCATCCCTTTTCCCAAGAGCGCCTGCACCCGTTGGCTGAGCGTCCAGGCTTTCCCACGTGAGTTTCGAAGGCGCGTCATCCGCGTCGGGGGGTGAGTCAGAACCGTCCGCCACCAGGCTTGGCGGTGTCGGAGTTGCCTCCATGTCGTCGGAAGATCCAGAAGCGCTCTCCTCCAACTCCTGCCTCGAAGCGGGGCCGCCTCCAAAGAATGGGTCCGAATCCAGGCGGTCCAGCATGGCGGTCGAGGCCTTGACTGTCGATTCTACGATGTTTTCCACGATGGCCGAATCCTCGAACGCGGGATCAGAATCCAGCCCGAATTCCCCAGAATCAAATTCGGCAAAGGCGCTTTCGTCGGCAGGAAGTGGCTCCGCATCAGAAAGCTCGGATGGTTTGGCGGCAGCCCACTCTTGGCCGCCGCGAGAGGAATCACCTTCCAACTCCCCCGCTTCTTCAAACCGATGTTTATTGCCAAAAGCATCTTCCTGTTCCGCAGCCAGAGCCAGCCAATCAAGGGCCTTCGTCGTTTCCTGATCATCTGACTCTCGCACGCCTTCCGAACTCGTTTTCTTTTCCTTGTCCCCTTCCGCCAATTCCGGCTCGGGCAAGGGTGATCGATCAACCCCAGCTTCTTCCATGGCCTCTACGGAGCCGAACTTGAAGGAAGATTCCCACTCCGAAGGTGATAATCCATCTTGTAGAGACTCTTTTCCACCGCCTCCCAGCTGGAATTCAACTTCCTCGAAATCAGTGGAAAAACCGCCATCGTCTTGGTCAAGAGCATCTGTGGCAGGCTCGGACACACCTTCGTTGTCAGTTCCCGCCTCCGCCGCCTCCGGCCCATCGTCAAACACGAACTCCGTATCCGGTAGGAACTCATCCGAGGCGGCTGGCTCTGGTACCTGCACACCTTCAAGACCTCCCATGGGGGTGTCTTCTTCGGAGTGCCTCAACTGCCGTCCAGCCTCAACCTCCAAGTTCGCCAGTTGAGCTAGGATCTTCGTGGTCTCCCATTCCTCGTCATCCTCAGCCTCTTGGAGCCAGGCAGGCACGGTGTCGAGGCTCTTCGCCAACGTGGAACCAGACCGCTCCGAAGCGCTCTTCTCTTCAGAACTGGGAGGCTGCGCATCATCTATCGGGAATCCGGCTTCCTCTTCTTTTTCGGAGGGTTCCCTCTTCTCCGACACCGACAACCGCGCCAGAGCGGAGTCGAAGGAAAGCTCTATCTCCGGTTCGTCATTTGTCGCGTCGAATTCAGGCGTTTCGTCCAGCCCCGGGCCAGCGTCTTCATCGGTGTCTTCAAAGTGGAAATCAAGCTCGTCGTTCACGTAAGTGTCGGTTTCCTCCCGGGGGCTTCCCACGTCGAACTCCACTGCTTCGTCGAGCTCGGTTACAGCTTCATCCTGAAGGCTTCCAAGATCGAATTCAGGTGCTTCTTCATCGAGCTGGCCATCGGTTTTCTCCAGTGATCTTTCACGGTCCAAGCCGAGACCTTCCCCTAAATCCCTCTGGAACTCACCTTCCGGGGCCTCGGCGGCTAGCCCATGGTCCTCAGCTTCCTGCTCGGCTTCTGCCTTCTTGTCGTCCATCGCTGTTGAGGGTATTTCTTTGCCCTTTTTGCGGCGTTTCAAGCCGGCTGCCGTGAGTCCGGTTTCCGAAAGCCAGTCCAGTGCCTTTTGTGTCGAGTCTTTCTGTGGTCGGCTCCGCTTGGAGTTCGGCCCTTTGACCGGGCTTTGTAAGCTGGAGTCTGGAGCTTGAGCATCCTGGTTATCTTGGGGATGGGCCTCGGGCGGAACCGGCAACCGTGATTCCGATAGGCTCATAAGGGTTTGGAGTGCTCCCGGATCAAGGAACTGTATGGCAGCCTCCAGCCGATCCGGTGATCTTCGGTGGCGATAGACCTGCCCGGGAACCATGACAGGAACATTACAATCCCCGAAATGAAATTCGATCTCCACCGGAGTGCCTACGGGCAATTTCGTTTCCATCTTCAGCAGGATTTCTCCCCGACGAAGTTGCCGGGAGAACATCGCGAAGAACATGGCTCGGTCTGGGCACTCGAAACGAACGATGGTCCGAACTGAGATCGTCGGCTTCTGAAATACGGAATCAGCCATGTCTGTTGCTTTCCGCGAATCTGAACGGGCACGGGGCGATTGTGATGACCGTCTTTCGGCTTCTTCCAAGTATCGCCGGCACATACTCGTTCAAGGAATGAACCTATTGTTCGCCACAGGCCTTACGGGCGCGGGACGACGACGTTTTGTGCTGTCACACACCATCTAAACCATACCATAGTTGAGACGGCAAGGGACAGCCAACCGTAACAAAACCCTAGATCCGTTCGTGCGATCCCGATTGCCATTCGCTACATATACGGCAGCCACGGCTGTCCCACCGTGCATGCAAGCAGAAAACTAGCGCTGCGGCTTTGACAGGAAGTCCTCGCGGGACGTAGGGGTTATTGAGTTGTGTCGGGGAAGCCAACTCCCCGGTACTCCCGAACCATTCAGCATCCCCTAAATCCGGAAATCTCATCCAGGACTTGCCGGGGCATCTTATCCAATCATCTCCACCGCCTTTTTCGGCGGGCAGTTTGGACCTCAAGACTTGGCCCCATTTTCAGGCAGTTACCCATCACTAGAATCAGCCCTGGATCGTTCACCGCTGGTCATGGCAAGATAAGTGCGGCCGTGGGCGCGACAGATCAGCTAGCGCCCTTTGGGGTGGTGAAAGGATCGGGATTGAGGACTGGAGAAAAACCATGACAGAGCATCAGGAACAACCTGTGGAAACGAAGTCCGGCACGCCCCGCGATCCCGAGCAGAAACAGAATTCAACGGGAATCGTCTGGGAAGAAGAGTTCCTTCTTGGTCTAGGAATGTGGTTTGGTCGCGATTGGCCCGCCGCGATGCGTTTGCTCGAACGAGGCAGTGCAGCCGGTCGATTCGAGTACCCGGCGTTGCGGCGCATCTTGGCCGAAGTCACCAGTTGCTTGGGGAATAGCGGGATGCGGCGCCTCCGCTCCTCCTTGGTCCAATCTTTCGGCCAACAGCCAGAATGGGAACCCGAGTTCGAAAAACTGCTTTCAGAGGCCCAAGAGCCAGGCGCACCGCCCCTTGACAAACAGACCGGCTCGAAGTTGCTCAGTGAGAGGTCTCTCCTACTTTTTCGCACAGGGTTGGCTCTCTCTCATGGGTTTACCCAGGCGGCCGCCGATTTTTTTCAGAAGGGCAGGTTCAGTCCAACAGAGCGGGATGACTGCCTGAGCTTGCTTCGCCGCGAGTTTGGATCTCTTGCGGCTCGGGAGCTCCAAAATCATCTTGCCTGAACGCTGGCGCTCCACCAAAGGCCGGAGTTTGATGAAAACGGCGGGTCAGAGCCGCTGCCTGCCGGACAACCCCGTGTCTACGTCGTGCCACCACGAGATATCTTCTTCGTCCGAGATCCAGCAAAGGAACACCTTGTCCGGTCCCCGGAAGTGAGGAAAATCGAAGATTCCCCTGTCGAGATCTCTCAGAAGGCAGCCTGTGTGGGCAGTTTTCATGAGCTGGGACTGGAATTCCATGAACTCTGAAAAGTACTTCGTTCCCAATGCGCTCCCAGAGTCTTGAGAGCTGTGGGCCGCAAGTGAGGAAACCGTTTTGGCTTTTTGCTCCATGGCCGTTTTGAGCTTGCGAAGGATCTCAAGGTGCTGTCTCAGCATAGGGAGGAGCGCTCTTGCTTCCTCCAGTGTAAACACAATCTCTTTTTCTTCTGGCATATCAAATCCTTGCGCTTGGGTCCGGAGCTCGCCTGGCGAATCGTCGCCGTGGCCCTTTCATCGATGATCCGCAATGATATCGCCGGGTCCGCTATCCAGGCCGCATCATCCGCATGGGAAGCTGGTTCCGAGCGTCGAAAAACTCTTCGCATGTCCTCGCCAGTTTCACCGCGCGCTCTTCGTAGCTCCCATCGACAAACACGTAGAACCGCCACAGATCCCGGTATTTCTCGGAGATGGCTTCCACTTCCTGATTGTGGAGATCAACCAGGCTCACCGGTGGCCCCCCGTCCACCAACACCCGAACTTGCGCTTCCTT
Source organism: bacterium (assembly GCA_024278345.1). Classification (GTDB taxonomy): domain Bacteria; phylum CSSED10-310; class JAJRTK01; order JAJRTK01; family JAJRTK01; genus JAJRTK01. The sequence continues at coordinate 17,677 of JAJRTK010000085.1, forward strand.
CAGGGCAACCCCTTCCGCCGGGCAGTAGATCGTCACGGCCGCCGGCGGGATGCCCACCGCGCCGGCAAGCTCCGCCTCCGCCTTTTCACGGCAACCTGCCAGATTGTCCCTATATCGGGCCACCAACGTTGCCTGCCGCTCTTGCCCCACCCCTCGGGTCAGCAAGAAGACCTTGCGGATCAAGATTCTGCGTTCGAACTGATCGAGTAGCGTTTCCAAGGGCAGGTGCCCCGCGAAACGTCGCCGGAGATGAAAAAGAAGCGTCTCATCCCCAAGCCAGTAGAGCTCACTGGGCTCAAGCCCAAGGGATACCGCCATCTCCACGGCCTTCGAGATCATGACTCCCGCGGCAACCTTCGCATGGTGGAAGTAGACCCGTTCCGTGAGGAGATACCGAATCCGAAGCAAGTGAATCACTTCGGAGATGGCATCCGGCCGAAGCAATCCGCCTTTCTGGAGGTCGATGACCAGAGCGTTGTCAACAAGTGTAAAATAGCGAAAAATCCGATCGTCGTAAGAGTGCGCAAGGCCACAAAAAAAAGAATCTCGCCGAAGGTAGTCCAGCAAATCGGCGCAGATAGTGTACGACACAATCTGGCTGACGTAAGGTTTCTGCTGAGAAAAGTGGTCTTTCACAAGCAGCGTCTCCGCGATCTCCGCTTTGAGCCCCGTACCCTCCAGAGCTTTCGCCAGATCGGGCTCGGAGAAAAAAAGCTCGAGCCGCACGCAGTCCTCATCATGGCGCGGGAAGACCAGTCGCTCGTCCTCGAATGTGTGCCCGTAGGGGATGTGGGTCACGTCGTGAAGAAGCGCCGCAAGACTGATTCGGCGAGCATCTTGCCTGGAAACTTTGATCCCATAGTGATCCGCCATCGCCCGGAGCATCCGCTTGGCCGTCCAGCAGACGCCAAGACTGTGCTCGAAACGAGTATGCACGGCCGAGGGATAGACCAAATTCGATGAGCCCAGTTGCTTGATACCCCGAAGCCGTTGCATCGGGAAAGTGTCGATGACCTGGATCTCCTCATCGGAGAAAAGCATGTCCCCATGCACCGCATCCCGAAACGTCTTGAACCCCATGATAACTCCCGCACGCTTTTTTGTTCATCCATCTGCCAACTATCACAATCAGGCAAAATCGGCGATCTCTCCGAGGGTTGCCTTCCGCTCTTGTCGCTCACCTTAGGCGCTGGCGTTCACGGCGGTTTTTACGGCATCCACGCAAAGCGGGACAATGGGTCGCCGGGCAACCCCCTATTCCACGGTGACGCTTTTGGCCAGGTTGCGGGGCTGATCCACGTCACAGCCACGGGCATCGGCCACATAGTAGGCCAACAGTTGGAGAGCTACCGCGTGCAGTATCGGTTCAGTCTCGACCCTGGATGCCGGTAGCTCCAGGACGTGATGGGCCAGTCCGTCAAGCAAGTGTGGCTCGGAGCTCAGTCCGATGATAAGAGCATCCCGGGCCTTGGCTTCCTGGATGTTCGCTCTCATTTTATCAGCCGAAGGACCTGTTCCCACCAGCGCCACCACAGGCAGTCCTGGTTCCAAAAGAGCAATGGGGCCATGCTTCATTTCCCCGGCGGGATAGCCTTCCGCGTGGGCGTAGGAGATTTCCTTGAGCTTCAAGGCTCCTTCCAGCGCTATCGGGTAGAGCCACCTTCGGCCCAAATAGAGCCAGTCAGTTTTCTGATGGAGCTCCCAGGCGATTTGCTGGATCTTCTCAGAATCGAGGAGCAGATTTTCGATCTGCTCCGGAAGCCGTTCACAGGCACGGACGAGGCTGGCGGCCCGATCCTTGTCCAAGACTCCTCGCCGGAGTCCCAGCTCCACGGCCAACAGGAAAGAGACCATCAATTGACCGGTGAAGGCTTTTGTCGAGGCAACACCGATCTCCGGGCCGGAGTGAGTATGGACAACGGAATCGGCTTCCCGAACCAGGCTGCTGCCTTCCACATTGCAGATTCCCAGGAGCCTTGAGCCCTGTTTCCGCATGATCATCGCGGCTGCCAGTGTGTCAGCGGTTTCTCCCGATTGGCTGATGGCAAGGCCAAGAACCCCCGGCCCGGCAAAGGGTCGCCGTCCTCGGAGCTCCGACGCGTAGTCCACCTCCGTGGGGATTCTAGCCAGTTCTTCAATAAAAGTCCTTGCCATCAGGCAACTATGCCAGGCTGTTCCACACCCGAAGGCCAAAATGCGATTGCAGTGAGCCAAGCCATCGACGGATTCTCCAACCATGTCGAGCCGTGGCAGGCGCTCACCCCGATCCGTGTGGATTGCCAGGAGCTCCCGGAGGACCCTCGGCTGTTCGTAAATCTCCTTGAGCATGTAATGGCGGAACCCCTCCTTTTCCGCGGCGTGGCGATCCCATTTGATTTCGCTCACCTCCGGTGCGACAGCTTTGCCGTCGAAGGTCTGGATCGCCACGGCGGTTCGGGTAACCACGGCCAACTGTTCGTCTTGGAGATAGATGACTCGGCGAGTGTAGGGAAGGAGGGCGGGAACATCCGACGCCACGAAGTTTTCGTTCTCTCCAAGACCGACGACCAGGGGGCTCCGAAGCCTTGCCACGATGAGGCGATCAGGGTGGGTCGCGGAAAGGACCGCAATTCCGAACGACCCGCGGATCACGCGGCAAACCTGCCTCACGGCTTCCGCCAACTTCACGCCGTCATCCAGCCGCTTTTCTATGAGGTGAGCGATCAACTCCGTGTCGGTGTCGGAAGTCAGTTGGCAGCCCTCCGCCAAGAGGCGTTCCCGGAGCTCGGCAAAGTTCTCCACGATCCCATTATGCACGACGTAGACGCGGCCGTTTTCACCTCTGTGGGGATGGGCATTTCTTTCCGTAGGCTTGCCGTGGGTCGCCCAGCGCGTATGCCCGATGCCGATGGTTCCGGTCATGGGGTTTTCGAAGAGAGAGTTTTCCAGGCCGCGGAGCTTGCCTTCACAACGCCGCAGGAGAGGCGCGCCGCTTTCGGAGATTACGACGATCCCGGCGGAATCGTATCCTCGGTACTCGAGACGGCGGAGACCATCGAGCAGGATGGGGGTCGAGCAAGTGGTTCCTACGTGTCCAATAATTCCACACATGGCGATCCTTTTTCCTTGGCGTTCCCCGGTGGCAGTCGAGGGTCCGCGGACTGGGTTGAGGAAGGTCCGGGCAGGCGCAGTGCTTTTCCGGGGATTTGGCTCGGGAAGGGGGGAAGCGATGGCGAGTAGCGCGCAACGGATGTGAGCGATGCGAGCGGAACCCAACCCAAAAGAAGACCCTTCGTGTTGCTTGGAATTCCGGTTCCTCAGTTTAGGAGTGCGATGGAGAATTGAGCAAATCGTGTGCCACGGATTGATTGTCCCTGGGGAAGTCCCGAAAAAACTACCCTTCGCGCCATTGTGCGCCTGAATCGGTTTCACTGAAGCTTTGGAGAAGTCGTGAATTGGGTTTTCCTTGTGTGTCGTTTGAGCCTCTGGTGTGTCGATTGTTTGCAGTGGGCGGGTTTTCTGATAACGAAGCGTGGAGGCTTCCACCCGAGCTCCCATATTCCCACGTTCCCAATTGGAGGTAGGAGCATGAAAATCCACGAATATCAGGCGAAACAGCTTTTATTGAAGTATGGCGTTCCGGTTCCGGAAGGGCGGATGGTCGAGAGCGTTGAAGCAGCCGAGGTGGCGGCGGGCGAACTTGGTCTCCCCGTTATCGTCAAGGCGCAGATTCATGCTGGCGGCCGAGGAAAGGGCGGAGGAGTCAAACTGGCTCGCACGGCGGAAGATGTCAAGGCTCATGCCGAGGCGATTCTAGGGATGACCCTCATTACCCATCAGACAGGTCCGGAAGGGCGGCTCGTGAAGAAGCTGCTTGTGGAAGAGGGCCTGGATATCCGGCAAGAGCTCTATCTTGGCGTCGTTCTTGACCGAGCCACCAGCCTTCCCATGTTGCTTTGTTCTTCGGAGGGCGGCGTGGAGATCGAGAAAGTCGCCGCGGAGACGCCGGGGAGAATTGTCAAGGCGGCGGTTGATCCTTCCGTCGGCCTTTTGCCGTTTCACGTCAGAAAACTGGCCTTTGGAATCGGCCTTGACCGAAAGGTCCACAAGGAATTTGGTCAGTTTGTCGCCAAGCTGGTGAAGCTTTACTTAGACGAGGATGCCTCCTTGGTGGAGATCAACCCTCTTGTCATTACGGGAGAGGGCAAGGTTGTTGCGTTGGACGCGAAAATCAACCTTGATGACAACGGTCTTTTTCGCCATCCCGACCAGGCTGGAATGCGGTATCTGGATGAAGAGGAGCCGTTGGAAATCGCGGCGTCCAAGCACGACCTCAACTATATTAAGCTCGACGGCAGTGTCGGGTGCATGGTCAACGGCGCTGGTTTGGCCATGGCCACCATGGACATTATCAAATACTATGGTGGCGAGCCGGCGAACTTTTTGGACGTCGGAGGAGGCGCCAGTGTTGACCGGGTATCGGCGGCCTTTGAGATCCTGATGGCCGACCCAGGCGTCAAGGTTGTTCTCATCAATATCTTCGGGGGCATTGTCCGGTGTGACCGAGTCGCCGCGGGAGTGATCGAAGCCCATGGCAAGCTGGGCTGCAAACTGCCGATGGTCGTGCGTCTTGAGGGCACAAACTCCCGTGAAGCAGGCGAAGTTTTGGCTCAGAGCGGCATCGATTTCATCGTGGCTCAGGGTTTGGCTGACGCTGCTCAAAAGGCTGTCCAAGCAGCGGCGGGAGGAAACTGAGCCCATGCCGCACACCGTTGATCCCCCCTCGCGGACCTCTCACCATCCATCCGACTCAACTCGAGGGGTGCGACCCCTCCACCATAGGAGGTGCTGCCGATGAGCATCCTCGTCAACAAAGACACGAAAGTTCTTGTCCAGGGTTTGACAGGCCGGGAAGGAAGTTTTCATGCCGGCCAGTGCAGAGAATATGGAACCCAGATTGTCGCTGGCGTGACGCCTGGGAAGGGCGGGCAAAAGTGCAATGGCATCCCCGTCTACAACACCGTCCATCAGGCTCTTACGGAGCAGTCCATCGACGCCAGCCTCATTTTCGTTCCCCCCAGGTTTGCCGCGGATGCCATTCTTGAAGCCATAGAAGCTGGCATCGGGCTCATTGTTTGTATCACCGAGGGAATACCGGCAAGGGACATGATCGGTGTCCACAAGGCACTCAAGGGATCCAGAAGCCGGCTTGTGGGTCCCAACTGTCCCGGAGTGATTAGCCCCGGGCAGGCAAAACTCGGCATCATGCCGGGTTTCATCCACCGCCAGGGCGACATCGGAGTGGTCTCTCGCTCTGGAACCTTGACCTATGAGGCCGTGGCTCAGTTGACGGCCCTTGGGTTGGGTCAGTCCACCTGCATAGGGATTGGCGGCGATCCCATCATCGGGAGCAATTTCACGGACATCTTGGAGTTGTTTGAAGCTGATCCCGAGACTCGCGGCGTCGTGATGATAGGGGAGATCGGCGGTACGGCTGAAGAGGAGGCCGCCGAGTTCTTCGCGTCCGCGATGAGCAAACCGGTTGTCGCGTTCATTGCCGGACAGACGGCTCCTCCCGGCCGCCGGATGGGCCACGCCGGCGCCATCATCGCCGGGGGCAAGGGAACGGCGGCGGAAAAGATGAAAGCCTTGGAAAAGGCCGGTATACGGGTGGCTCCGTCGCCCGCCGAGATCGGCAAGGCGATGGAAGACCTCTTGGGAGAGAGCGCATCATGAGCCAGCGAACATTGATTATTGTGAAGCCCGATGCTGTGAAGAAAAATGCTATCGGGCAGATTCTTGCCAGGTTTGAAAAAGAAGGACTCCGGATCGTCGCGGCTCGGATGGTTTATCTGAGCAAGCGGGAAGCTGAAGGCTTCTACCAGGTTCACAGGGAGCGCCCGTTTTTCGGGTCGCTCACCGACTTTATGTCCTCGGGGCCCTGTTTTCCCGTTGTGCTTGAAGGCGGCGAGGAGACGATTCCTAAGGTGCGGGCGATTCTGGGAGCAACCGATCCTGCTCAGGCCGACGAGGGAACGCTGCGGAAACAGTTCGCCACGAATATCGAGCGGAATGCGGTTCACGGTTCTGATGGGCCAGAAACCGCAGCCACCGAGATCTCCTATTTTTTCCGAGGCCTGGAGCTGTAGCTCTTCGGCAGGCTGTGGCATGGGCTACCGGTGACCGCGTGCGAGGTGCGAGACGATGGACTTTAGCTTGACTGGGAGACAGAACGAGGTTCTGGATGCGGCCCGGGAATTCGTCCAGTGCATGGAGGTTGCGCCGCCTTCTGAATTGGGGCCTCCCAACGGGATAGGTCCGCTCATTCGGGAGATCGGCCCCACGGGTCTTCTGGCAGTGGGGCTGCCCAGCGAGCTTGGTGGAGACGGGACGGATTATCTCTCCATTGTCTTGCTTCTTGAGGCGCTAGCTGAGGCGCACCCTCTTCTTGCTCTCCGCGTGGCGACGCACAGGCTTCAGTGCATGGAGCATCTGCTACGCTTCGGAGCTCCCAGGCAGAAGTCAGAATGGCTTCCTCGGTTGGCATCGGGGGAGCTCCTGGGTTCCTGGGTCCCGGAAATGGGTCCCGGGGCATCTCACGGTCGCCTGGAGCCGCGCCTCTTGGCCACGCAAGCGGCACCTGGCTGGACTCTGGACGGAACCGAGTCGTTTGTGGTGGGCACGGCTGAAGCCGATCTTTTCGTGGTCCTGGCCAAATTAGAGAGCGGTCGTTTGATCGCTTTTCTGCTTCCGCGGCAGAACCAAGGTTTCCGGAGCCGCGCTCAGGCCGCGGCCGCGAGTTTTGGGCAGGATGCCATGGGGATTCTGCTCTTTGAGGGGTGTGAAGTGGAAGCCCAATGGCAGTTAGGTACGCTTTTGGCGGATGAGGATTTACGGTGCTTGATGAGCTGCCGTCGTCTCGGTCTGGCAGCAGTGGCCATGGGTCTGGCCCAGCGGGCTCTGGACGCTGCCAGGACTGGATTGGTGGCGGGGCCTGGAAAATCCGCTCAGCCTCTGGAGTGGTTGGTGGCCAATGCGGCCACGGACCTTGATTCGGCGCGGCTGTTAAGCTACGAGGCCGCCCGGGTTCTCGACGGAGGCGATGACGCCGTGGCTGAAACGGCCGCGGCCAAGCTCCTGGGCGTACGTGCGGCCCTGGGTGCGGCCCAGGCAGCCGCCGAGATCCGTGGGTTGGAGATTTATCTTGAGGACTCTCCGGCATCCCTGATCTGGGCGCAGGCGAAACAGTGCCAACTCCGGGGCGGGAGCGATGATCTGCTTCGGCTGGAGATCGCACGATCATTATTGGGCGTCTGAGGCGGAATCAGAGGGGAGGAAGACTCGGAAGGTCGATCCCCTGCCAACCTCGCTTTCAAGCAGGATCCTACCGCCGTGGGCTTCGGCGACCTGTTGTGCAATGGAGAGCCCCAGGCCGCTGGATCCTGGCGCTCGCGAGCGCGCATAGTCTACGCGATAAAACCTGGAGAAGACTCTGGCCTGGTGTTCGAGAGGAATCCCCACTCCAGAATCGCTCACCTGGAGAACGACTTCATTTTTTGGCTTCATCACAGTGACCTCGACCCATCCTTCAGGCGTGTAATAGATGGCGTTCTCCACCAAATTGCGCAGCATCCGGCCTAGCTGCCCGGGATTGCCAGTTGTCAGAACGGGTTCTGGGGATTGGAGATGAAGCTTGAGCGAAAGGTTCTTTGCCTTCGCAAGGGGAGATAGAGCCGCCACGAGGTCGGCGGCAAGTTCGTTGAGATCGATGGAATGCGTTTCGATGCCCGGCCGATCCGAGTGGGAGAGAAACAGCAAATCCGAGACGATTTCCGTGAGCTGTTCTACCTCTTCCAGGCAGGACTCCAGGACGGTCCGATACTCCTTCTCCGTTCGTTTTCCTCGGAGTGCAAGCTCGATCTCGCCTCTCAGGATGGTCAACGGTGTGCGGAGCTCGTGGGATGCGTCGGCGGAAAACCTCCGAGTCATCTGGAAGCTGCTTTCCAGTCTGTCAATCATTTCGTTGAAGGTGTCCACGAGGCGCCCGACTTCGTCCTTGGTGGAGATGGGGGGCAAGCGTAGATGAAGACTTCGAGCCGTGAGCTTTCTTGCAGCCCGAGTGACTTCATCGACCGGCGCCAGGGCTCTTCCCGCCAGCCACCATGCGCCCAAGGCGGAGCCGCCCAGAGCGATGGGGAAAGCCAAGAGCAAAACGATGCGAAGGGTCTTGACCGACCGCTCCACGTCGGAGAGCGGAGAACCAATCTGAACCAAATGCCGAAGCCGGTTTCGGAAGAAGATGGGAACCGTCAGGACTCGGATGGGCGAGCCCGTGACGCGGATGGTTTCCAGGGACGCACGGCCTCGTTCGGCTGCGCGAAGGCTTTTTTCCGACGTCGGCAGATCGAGTTGAAGCCGACCGCCTCTGAGATCGACTCGGCCATTGCGATCCAAAAGCCGGACGACCTTGTCCAGAGGAGAGATCCCCATGCTTTCGAACCATCTCTCTTCAAACGCCTGTTGCATGGTGAGCTGGCGCCTTGTCAAGCTCGTAGCCACCAGTTCGCCCACCGACTGGAGCGACACGTCCACTTCCCGGAGGAGCGAACGTGCGAAAAGCTGATCGACGCCAATTCCGCCAAGCGACAGCACGAACGCCAGAGCGGCTGAAGTCATCAGCGCCAGGCGAACTCTAAGTTTCATCGTTTTGGACTCCTGACTTCCATCACGTAGCCAACACCTCGAACCGTATGGATGAGCTTTGGTTCAAAATTCCGGTCAAGCTTGTTGCGCAAATACGAGATGTAGACCTCAACGACGTTGGTGGAACTGTCGAAATCAATGCCCCACACATGTTCGGCGATTTGTGTTTTTGTCACGATGCGTTCCGAATTTGCCAGAAGGTAGCGCAATAAGGAGTACTCCCGGCCGGTAAGCTCGATTTCCACGTCTCCCCGCCGGACCTTGCGGGAGACTGGATCAAGGGTCAGGTCGGCCAAATGCGTCGCCGATTGGGTGACGAGCTGTCCCCGGCGGGTCAAGGCGCGAATACGGGCCAGAAGCTCCGCAAATACGAAAGGTTTCGTCAGATAGTCGTCGGCGCCCAGGTCGAGGGCCTCCACTTTCGTCTCGATCTCATCCTTGGCGGTGAGCATGAGCACCGGCGTGTCGATGCCGAGCTCTCGGAGCTGACGAAGGAC
>JAJRTK010000086.1 GCA_024278345.1 bacterium
GATCGACGCCTGAGGGAACCCGAACCCTCAGGGGAGTTGTTCCCAGTTCCCTCCTTGTTCCCGTCATCGGGTTGCGAACTGTCGCCACCACCGAAACCGGAAGCCGAATGTCGAGCCAGCCCTGGGTCAGGTCTTCCTTCACGACAAATTGCCCGCCGGCTTCCAAGACGAAAGATCGTTCCAAACGTGCCCCGAAAGTCTCGTTGATAATGATCACGTGGTGGGGACCCGGCGGAAGTTTTCTGGGCTTCACCGGCGTACTACCCAGGGTTTTTCCGTCAAGAATGATGTCGCCCCAGGGTTTGATCCGAAACTTCACCGTTCCCGTGGCGGGTTGGGCCACTGTTGGAGTGGCTCGCCGAAGGGATGGCTGCTTCACGTGGGCTGTGGCTGGGGTTTCACTCTTCTTGGCGGTTCCTCTGCTCTGTTCCATGGCTGTCGCCGTGGCCTTGGCATTCCGCTGTTGCCGTTGCTCTTCGGCCAGGCGCCGTTGGAGCCGGTCCGCACGCTCCCGAAGGGCCCGTGTCCGGTCTTCTGCCAGCCCTGTCACCCGATCTTGAAGCTGCCTTGGCTGCGGCCAGTCCGGATAACCGGTCACGAGCTTTTCCAGACGTCCCATACTTTTCTCGAGCTGTCCCGCCGCAATCTCGCTCTCCACGGCCGATAGCTCCTTGGCGGCCTTCGCCCGTTGATGAAGTTCTTTTTCGAGCTTCGCCAGGACCGGAAGGCCCGGCGCCGCGGCCTGAATCTGCTCCAGGACGATCCGGGCTCTCCGGAGCTCGAAGCGATCCAAAGCCCGCCGGACATCCTCAGCGAGTTGATGGACAGACGCCTGTTTTCGACGCTCCTGAAGAGCTTTTTCAAAGTGAACACGGAGCGCTGAATCCGACGGATTCGCACGCAAAGCCCATGAAAAGAGTGCGATAGCGTGCTGGATATTACCTTGATCCATGGCTTCTTCACCAAGCTGACCGTAGCGGTGGGAGATTTCCCCGATCTTCTCCAACGCTTCGGAATCAAAAGGTCGAAGAGCGAGTACTTCCTGGTAGGCGCGAAAAGCATCCAACTCCGCCTCATCGGAAATCAGGATCTCCCGCTGAAACAGGTCTCGCGCCCTGGTGACGGTACTCTCGTACGCTAGATTCCGGGCCGCTTCTTCCTCCGTCGGTTCCCCCGGGCTGGCACTGCCCCGCTCTTCTTCCCGGTAAGGCAGGGTTTCCACGGATTTTGGTTCCTGAGGCTTCGCGGGCTCCGGCGGAACCAAGATGAGGTAGCCCAGAACTCCGGTGGTGGCCAGAGCCAGCGCGATGGCGGCTCCCGCCATGAATTGGATTACGCCCCAACTGGAGTCGCCGTGGATCGGCGCCACGGCCGTCACCATGGCGTCGGCTTCTTTTTCTGTCGGCGACCCCGGTTCCCGCGGGTCCTCCAGGATTTTCTCAATGGCTTCCTGGACGTCCGCTCCCGATTCGAATCTCTCCCGCGGGTCTTTGGCCAGACAGATGTTCACCAGATCAGCCACGTCATGGGGGACATCCGGCGCGATGGATGGCAGGGCTGGCGGCGGATCGTTGATGTGGGAGTAGCAGAGTGACATGTAGTTCTGCGACTTGAAGGGCGGCTGCCCGGAGAAGAGGATGTACAGTAAGACGCCCAGAGAATAGATATCGGACTGGGGGCTGGCGCCTTTCCCCAGCAACTGCTCAGGTGCCATATAAAGGGCGGTTCCGATGATTTTGCCCGCTTGAGTCATGGTGGCAAGATCGTCGGTCATGGCAATCCCGAAATCCATGACCTTCACGTGGCCTTGCCCGTCGAGCATAACATTCTCGAGCTTGAGATCCCGGTGGATGACGCCTTTCTTGTGGGCTACGTCAAGAACCTCCGCGATTTGGCCCGCGATGCGGAGCTTTTCTTTCAGATCCAGCGGTGGCTTCCGCCCGGCCCGTGCAAGGAGGGTCTCTCCATCCACGAATTCCATGGAGATGACCTTGATGCCGGGGAACTCGTTGAAATCGTAGATCTGGCAGACGTTCTCATGGCGGACACCCCGGCCCAGGAGGACCTCTCTCTTGAAGCGGGTGACCTGTTCCTTGTCTTCGGTCAGGTTGGGATGGAGGATCTTCAGGGCGCACTCGATCTCCAAGGTTCTATCCCAGGCTCGGAAGACACTCCCAAAGCCACCACGGCCCACGAGCTGCCGGAGCTCGTATCTCTGGCCGAGGACCATGCCCGGCTTGAGTTGGAAAAAGAGGTGCTTCATCTCAAGAAGAGTTTCCAATCTGGGCCGCCGCTCAACCTGCGGGAGGCAACAGGCGAGACGAGCCGATCATCCCTTCAAAGGTCCAGTTCGGCGACACATTTATGTAAAAACCGGGGGATCTCGTGCAGAATGCCCAGGTCAGGCCATCGGATTTGCACCCTGTGCAAGAAAAACGACAAGAGACAATAAGTCTGCCACCCAATCCGCTCTATTCAAAGCATGTACAGACCGTGAGGCTCGTTTGCCGCTCCACGTCCTGACCGTGATTCTTCTGTGCGTCCAACACTTTGACCCTCAACAGGTGCTGCTGGCAACCCCCGCCGGGAAAGGCTTCGAGGCCCTGGAAAACGAACGACGTTTCCTTGCTGGAGATGGTCTCCCATCCCACTTCCGTGAATTTGGCGTCCTCGCTTCGACGCAGGGAAAAGGTCAGGGCGTAGGGACTTTCTCCGTCATCGATGGCTACGCTGAGCTCCACCTCCCCGGGCGCAAAGACCCCGGGCGGCCGGGTACAGTTTGGCTCGGGCAGCTTGAGAACAAGATCCGGGGCCACATAGCCGTCCCCACCGCCACCCGAAAGTAGGACCGCCGCCGTGATCCCCACGGCGCCGACACCGGCCCAAAGCCACCATTTTTGATACCATTTTCGGCTGAACTCCGACGGAACCTTCTTGAGAGGCGGACTCAGCTTTCCCATCGGTTCTAAAAGAGACACGATGTCAGCCACTTTGGTCGTACGGCTGCTGGCACGGGCCTCCTCGAAAGCCGTCCGAAGTTTCGGAGGAAACCGGAGCGGATCGAGGCGGAAATCAGGGACCATGCGGAGCACCTGCTGAAACGCTTCTCGAGCCTCTTTTTCCGCGCCGAGATTCAGGCGGCAAAAACCAAGGTAAAGCCATGCTTCCACCCGAATTCCCACCGTTGTCGCCCGAAGAGCGAGCTCCCGCAGTTGCAGAGCCGCCGTTTCGAATTCGCCGTCCTGGTAAAGGAACTTCGCCTCCTCCAACGCAGCTTCATCCGCGGGCTGCGCCCACGAACCATTGGGAAGGCTCCATAAAGCCATCGACCACAAGAGTGCCAGGCAGAGTGAAGCTCTGAAACCTTGTCCGAGCATGATTTCGGACCCCCTTTTCTTGGGTGGTGGTGACGCCCCGCTATGGGTCATTGAGAGGAAAGAATTTTTTCTCTCTCATGGAACGTGTTTTGAGTCGAGTTCCGCTCCCGTCGCTCACGGCCGTTTCGCGCCACTCGCCCCCTTCTTCAGAAGGAGCGGGCCAGAAACCCCGAGCCCCGGCCTTTGGCGATTTGGTGGATCCCCCTGGACGGTTTTTGGCACGTTTTCCGGATTGTACCGCAAGTCGCTGTGGAAAGGAAACGAAAAAATTGCAATAATAATCGCGGGCAAGTTGGGAATGCACGCGTCTATCTGACGAGGAACCGGCTGGCCAAGAAAATAGACCATCATCGGGAAAGATACCATGAAACGAATCGAACCTCTCGCACTTTCTTTTTTCGTCTCTTGTTTCCTGGTTGCCACGGTCCATGGCGGGGAATCAGCCAGCATCGGAAAGAGGGGAGCGGTCGGGGTGGAGTCTGGTTTCGCGGCGCGGGCGCCGATTCCTATCCCGGACAATGATCCCGCCGGAGTCTTCGATGATATCGTTCTCACGGAACCTGGAAAGCTTCTTGACCTCGACGTGAAGATCACTATTGCTCACCCCTTGGTCGGGGATCTTTCGGCGATACTGAGCCACCAGGAGACCGGCACGTCGATGGTGCTTTTTGATCGGCCAGGGTTTCCAGCATTGACGGCGGGCTGCTCCCTGCCGGATATCGACGCCGCTCTTGACGACGAGGCCGTTTCCCTCGTGGAAGAGGCTTGTAGCGATGTCTCCCCAGCCATTGCCGGCAGCCTCTCTCCCCAAGAGAAACTGGCGGTTTTTGATGGCGAATACCTGGCTGGGACTTGGCGGCTTCTGGTTGTCGATGGGGCTGCAAAAAACACGGGGATCCTCCAGGGATGGAGCCTGATCTGGACCGTGGATACGGCTGCGGGAACGCCGACCTCGACGGCGACACCTAGAAATACAGCCACCCCGACACCCACGTCTACCGCCGCATCGACGGCGACGCCCACCCATAGCCCAACCGTCACGTGGACACCTACCGTCAAATCCACTGCCACAGCCACGCCGACCCCGACCGTTACCCCCACCTCCACCCCAACGCTTCCTCCCGCCATAGGTTCTCTAGCCATGGTGTCAAGCAGTGCCGCTCACGACGTCCGGGGGATCTTCCCCGATGGTGATCATGTCTGGGTGGCCACGCCTCAGGGGCTCTTATCTTGGGACCTGGCAGGTGCGGCGCCTCGGATGGAGTTTTTGGACACCTTGAGCTCGGGGGTCCCGTCCAGCGATATCACCGACGTGGCCCGAGGTCATGATGGCGCCCTTTGGATCGCCACGGCGGATCGTGGTGTGACTCGTTACGACGGGGTGGGATGGCAGAGTTTCGACATCTACAACACCGCTGGAGGTCCGGGAGGCGGTCTCGGGTCTGACGAGGTCCGCGCCATCGCCATGGCAGCGGATCGCACCTGGTTTGGGTTGGCAAACCCCGGTGCCATAGCATTTTTCGACGGTTCCCAGTGGGACACGCGACTACTTCCCTATCCAGCCGACGGCGATAGGGTCGTGGACATGGCCCTAGATACACAAGGCATCCTTTGGATCGCCACGGCCCAGTCCGGGGCCTTCACCTATGACGGAGCAGAGTTCGGGGTTTTCGGTGTTGCCGAGGGTTTGCCGGCGGGTCTCAGCTCCGTCGGGATCGACCTTCAGGGGCGCGTCTGGTTTGGACTCGTGGACCAAGGCGTTTACCGATACGATGGGACATTACCGCTCCAGCCCGTTCTCAACGGCCTCCCCTACATGAATGTGGCCGATGTCGCCGTGGCTCCCGACGGAACGGTTTGGTGCGCCCCTGATAACCTGGGGACGGACGGCTGGACTTCCCGGGCCGGAGAAAGTCGCTCCCACGCTCCAGGCGGTCGGCCAGCCTTCGTTTTCTACGACGAGTCCGCCGACCTCTGGACGGAACCGGCAGGCGCGGCCATCTCCAGTACAGCCGCCCTCTCCACCATGGAGGTCGCCGGGGACGGAACTCTTTGGCTTGGCTCCAAAGACGAAGGAATGTTTGCCGTTTCCGGCCTGGGTCCCGGCGGTCGCGGAAGGGCGGCGGTCCAGGTGCTGGACGTGGGAACGACTCCCCCCTGCGTCGATATAAAGGCCTTGGTTCTGGATGGGCAGAGGCGCCTCTGGGCCGGGTGCGCGGCCAACGGCATCGCCATGCAGGATGAATCGGGGTGGACCGTTTTTGATAGCGGCAATACCACCGGGCTGCCCATGGCGGCGGAAAGCGTGACCTCCGGCGTGTGGCAACCGCCTGGAACAGTTTGGTTCGGTACTGCCGGAGGAGGACTACTTTGGGTTGCCAGTGGCGTTTTCGGCACCTTGACCACCGCCGACGGGCTCCCGTCGAATCAAGTCTGGGCCGTGGCCGTGGACAATGATGGCAATCTCTGGGTTGGAACGAGCTTGGGGGCGTCATGGTACGACGGAGGCAGCTTCTCCACCACCTACACCACTGGCGATGGCCTGGCGGACAATGTTGTGACCGGCATCGCCGTGGAGCCTTCTCCGGCCACGGGAGTCTGGTTTGCCACTCCGTGGGGTCTGAGCCGCCTGGAGGGCGGAGCAATGACGACCTACGCCACGGGCTCGAACCAGCCAGGCGATTTCACGGTCGATCCCTTTCCCGGTGATTTTCAGGAGGTGGCCGTCGATCCCGATGGCCGCGTCTGGGCGGTCTCCAGCACCGGCGGAGCTGTCTACCTGGAAAACGGGCTGTGGATTCGGGTCGATGAGTCCTGGGGAGTGGGCCAGACCGCCCTGTACTCCTTGGCCGTCGATGCCGATGGCGCCGTCTGGCTGGGGGGGGAGAGCGAGCTCTATCGATGGCACGACGGAGAAATTATGGAGTCGCTTGACCGGGAAGATGGCCTTCCCGCTGGCCGGGTCCAGCGACTGCTTTCCGACCAGAGCCTGTCGGGCCGCTTCTGGCTTGGCGGATCTACGGCGGGCGTCGTGAGCCTGGCCAGGCAGGACAACCGCCCCGTGATCCTCAGTCAGCCAGATCCCGAGGATTTGGCCTGCTCCAGCGTGGAGCTTCGCTGGACCCGGTACCGTGGCGACGGCTTCGCCGGCTATCGCCTGATGAGGGCCGAAGTGGCCGTCCTGGATGGCCCAGCGGCAGATTGGAAGATCGGGCTGCTTCTGATGCTCCTCGGTACTGGATTTGTTTTTCTGGCAAGGAAGCCGTGCCTGCGAAGAGGAATGGGTATTCTGCTGCTCTTTGCCGCCTGGCATGGCTATGAAGGACTGTCGGCCAACCGCGCATTGCAGTACCAGCTCCTCCAGAGCTTCGAAGGCCGCGGCGAAACCGTCTATAGCGACGAAACAGCGGAAGAAGGCAAGTCGTACCGATATCGGGTCGATGTCATGCTCCAAACCTTCCGAGGAAGAGCGGCAGGATTGTTACCACTTTCCAGCGACGTCATTGTCGTCCGACCTTCCGGCCGGAGACCCGCCAAGCCCATCCTGCAGTTTGGCGCTGCCACCCATGATTCCGTTCGTCTCGATTGGCCTGCCCCCGTCGCTGGCGGCTTCTGTCCCGCCAAGGATCTTCAGATCTATCGGGTCGAGGGAAGCCAGATGACGGCTCTTCTGGGAACGCCGGCAGCGCCCACGGCCGGCAGTTTCACCCACACCGGCCTGACGGCGGGAACCCGTTACCGCTACCTTTTGCAGGCCTCCAACGCTAACGGCGAATCTCCCGTTTCAGAGCCCATCGATGCCACAACCTCCCTCACCAGCAGCCAGGAGGGGTTTTGCCGGCCGCTTTCACCGAAGATTTTGACGGCCCGCCCACTTGGGAAAGACAGAATTCGTTTGCGCTGGCAGCCACAGAGTGTTCGAGGCGCCTGCCGGGCGCGGGGTTACGCCTTATACCGGGTTGAACAAGCGGGAAGATCCCTTGTGGGAACCGTGGGCAAGGGACAGACAACATTCCTTGTGCGAAACCTTCGTCCCAACACCCAGTACAGTTATGTCGTCACCGCCATGGGGGATCAGGTGGAGTCCGACCCGTCCCTCGAAGCCACCGCGGTAACCACCAGCAATTCAACCAGAATCTTCGTTCCCGGCGACAGGGCCAACGTCCGAACCGGCCTGGTGCCCCTCCCGGGCCAGACGGTGAACATCTCCTGGATCCGGGGAGATGTCCGGTTCAATACCATCCAGGATTTCGGAACGCTGGTGGGCCCAAAAGGCTACGACCGGGCAAGCTTTTTCGTCCATTGGCCCGAGGATGCCAGGTTTTCCGATCCCTTGAACGGAGCCGAAGACGGCCATGCCGGCCTCCTGGCCATCGTCGATGGCAGGGCCAGCACTGTCGGCGAAGGCAGCAGCATCACCTCCAACCTTGGCGGAGGCGAGATCCGCCTTGGTATCAACGATGGAACTCTTACCGCCAGTGACGATCCGCTTCTTTCTAACTCCGGAGGTTTCGTGGTGGAGGTCTCGTTGGAGAATTAGATTTCTTCAGGAGAACTCATTACGAGTCGCCATCGGACTCACTGTCGGCCACAAAAAAGCGCGCAGCGCACAAAATGTGAGTCCAGGGATCTAGCGCCCTGGCGGGTGCAGGGTAAACGCCGGGCTCCGTCCATCGTTTCGGCCACCATACGACGCGGAGCGTCGTACATAAATGTGGGTCCAGGGAGCACGCTCCCTGGCGTGGGTCTGGGAGCAGCGCTCCCAGCGGAGGTCCGGAGGCGGCGCCTCCGCCGGGTTCCAGGGCCGGAGGCCCTGGGGTAGCGCCCGGATTCTACGACGTGGCCGAGACGATGGACGAGGCCCATACGCCGTCTGGACCGGGGAAGAAATGCTTGTTTTCGGGGGTGGCACCACCGGCGGGAGACCGGCCACCGATCTTGGCGCACGCTTAGCGTCTACTGTCGCCCATGCTTCTCCACGATATGCTGACCGATCCAGGTGGCAAGGGCCATAATCGTCACTTGTGGGTTCACGCCGATGGGGCTTGGAAAAATACTGGCATCGGCCACGAAGAGGCCCGAGAGCTGGTGGTGCTCACCGAAAGGACCGATGACTGAGGTTTTCGGGTCGCCGCCCATGCGGCACGAGCCCATGGCATGGACGGTGAGGACTTCATCGAGAGCCCCTCGGTCGACGCGGGGGTGGAAGATCTTTGGGATCTCGTCGGGGCTGGAAAGTTTGTTCAATCCATGAACTGGAAGAAGGACCTCTTTTGTACCGGAAGCGAAAAGAACTTCGGAGGCCAGTGCCAGTCCCCGCTTGAGGTTGTGGAAGTCCCTGTCGCTCATGGTGTAGGTCATTCTGGGTTCTCCGAACCAAGAGCGAATGCGGCCGGCGGAGTCGCTGTCTTCGATGAGAGCTCCGGCCGTGAGCATTTGGTTGTAACGCTCCATGATCTGAAGGTGCCGCTGGCCGATTTCCGGGAAGCCCATGGAGGTCAGGGCCGGGGCGACAAAGGAAATCGCCAGCAGAATTCCCTCTTCCATGAATTCATTGATCTGCCAACCTTGGAGAGCGCCTTTCCAGGATTCGAGATCCTCATCGTAGAGCCCCACGGCTTTGATGTTGGGGTGGAGGGTGACCCGTTCACCGATGAGGCCGCTTTCGCTCCGGATCTTGCTTTCCTGCAGGAGGATCGGCGTTTGGGTCGCTCCACCGGAGGCGACAATGATAGGGGCTCGGACTTCGATCTTCCCGTGAAACCCGGACCCGGGGCGCCGGAATCTCCCCGTGACGCCGCGCACCTTGTGCCCGTCGTGGAGAATCCGTTGAACGCGGCAGTCCGAATAGAGCTGAGCTCCGCGGGCCAGCGCCCGGGGAATGTAGGTCTGGAGCGTGCTCTGCTTTGCGCCGGTGGGACAACCGTTGGTGCAGAGATTGGCGCCGACGCAGTGGATCTGGTTTCTTCGGATTTCCGTAGTCCGGTATCCAAGGGCATCGGCACCCTTCTTGAAAGTTCTGCTGTCGGCTCCGATCGATTCCGGAGATTGCGGTGCCACGTTGATCCGCTTTTCCACCTGCTCGAAGATCGGTTCCAGAGCCTTATAACTAAGCGCTGTCAGTCCATCCTCCCACTGCCAGCGCTTGATAATCTTTTCGGGAGCTCTCCAACAGATGGCCCCGTTCACCGTAGTGGAGCCGCCGACACATTGGCCTTCAGTGAAAACGACGTTTGGTTTTCCCATGAAAAGGGAAGCGCCGCCATTTCGGTAAAGATCCCGGAAGCTCTTCATGATGTCGGGACTGTAGTCTTTGGTGTTGAAATAGCCGCCTTCTTCAAGGATCACCACATCGAGGCCACCGTCGGCCAGCTCCGCGGCGATGGTGCCGCCTCCCGCTCCGGAGCCCACGACGCAGACATCGGCATCAATGCGAACGTCTTCGTTCAAAAGCCGTCCCTGATAGAGGTTTTCAAGGGGTTGCTGCATCATTTTGTCCCTCCCAAGATCATGGAAACGGTTTGCGGAGCAGCTTGCCGGGCGGCTTCGTCAGCCTTCAGAAGAGCTCGGCGACGGGAGCACATCTCCACAGTGAATCCCTCGACTCGGTATCCCACCTGCATCCGGACTTCGGGGAGGTCGTAGAAGGCGAAGTAGATGGCGGCTCGCAAGGCGATGGCGGCTTGGCGGACAAAATAGGAAGAGGAAGACTGGATCTGTTCAAAGATCTCCTTGCGGGTGGCAACGGGCAGGCTCGACAAAGAACGGGGCGACTTCAGGCTTGCCAGCGGGAGCCATTCCATCAAACGGAGACCCAGCCGAAGGCCAAACCAGGCCAGAGGCGTCATCCTTGCTCCCGATAGCATGACTTCGTGAGTCGTTCTTGCCGCGACGTTCCAGCTTGGATCCACCGGCGGCAGAATTGCCTCGCACAAGGCAAGGAGAGTTCGGTTCAGGGCCAGCGCATCCACTGCCACCCCTTCTGATCGACCCGCGGGCATGCGTGGTTCCAGTTTTGCGGTGAATCCGTCCACTTTCTGCGGATCAAGAACGGGTATCGTCCGGGTCTGGACAGCCATCTCATCCTCCTGCTGTTCCATCGATTGTGGGTCATTAGGGCGGATGCCCGGAAGCGTGCGCCGGGAGTTCTGGTTTCTATCCGGGCCTTCCTGGCGGAGCAAATTGGTTCAACCAATTTTCCGGGCAAATCCAACACGGTCGCGCGGGGAATTGGTTCAACCAATTCTTGCCTTCAAAAAAATCAATTGTCAAGGGGGGAATCTGAAATTCCCTTGAGGTTCTAAAAGAGAGGCTTTAGAAACGGGTGGTGAGCCTCCTTCGGGGGACTGGTTCCGTCTGGGGGTGATGAAGGGCGAGTGGCGGCGGACGGACTGCCGCCGCCGGGAGCGGAACTCAGCCATAAAAAAGGAGACTCCACGGGAATGGAATCGTTGGGCAAGAGGGTGGCGATGGGCGGTTGCTTGAACCGCGAAGTTGTGGAACGATGAATCCGAGCAACCGGCTCGAGGTTGTCCATGTTTTAGCTCGACAGGCGAAAACGCCCAATTGACGGGGGTGAATGCTCCATGCGCGTACTCTCAGGAATCCAGCCGTCGGGAATCCTTCACCTAGGCAACTATTTCGGGGCGCTCCAGCAGCACCTTGAAATGCAGCACCAGGGGGATGCTTACTATTTTATTGCCAACTATCATGCCCTGACGACTGTCAGGGATACGGATCGCCTTCGGGAGATGACGCTCGACGTGGCGCTGGACTATCTGGCATTGGGGCTTGATCCAGAAAAATGCTGTCTTTATCGGCAATCGGACCTTCCCGAGGTGACGGAGCTGACCTGGCTTCTATCGACGGTAACGCCCATGGGCCTGTTGCAGCGTTGCCATTCCTACAAGGACAAAATTGCCAGGGGACTCAGTCCCGACCACGGTCTTTTCGCCTATCCCCTGTTAATGGCCGCGGACATTTTGATCGTGGATGCCCGGGTTGTGCCGGTAGGCAAGGACCAGAAACAACACCTGGAGGTGACGCGGGACATTGCGCAGCGATTCAACCACATCTATGGCGATGTTTTCGTGATTCCCGAAGCTCGCATCGTTGAGGAGGTCGCCGCCGTGCCGGGGACGGACGGACAGAAGATGTCCAAGTCCTACGGCAATACGATTGACATTTTCGCCAGCGGCAAGCGTTTGAAACGGCAGGTCATGGGAATCGTCACCGATTCAACCGAGCTCGCTGATCCCAAGGACCCGGATTCGTGCAATGTGCTTGCCCTCATGAAGCTCTTTGTCGAGCCGGAGGAGCTGGAAGATTGGCGGCGCCGCTATCGTGCGGGGGGCACGGGGTACGGGCATGCGAAGCTCCGCCTCATCGAGCTCATCGATGGGCGTTTCAAAGATGCTCGGGATCGCCGTGCACAATTGGCGCGACAACCGGATCGAGTTGAAAAAGTGCTTCAAGAGGGTGTGGAGCGGGCTCGGCAGGTGGCGGGCAAGACTTTGGAGAGGGCGAGGCAAGCCTGTGGATTGTCATGACCGATCCTGCCCGCTGGTGAAGCTTGTGGGGCGCGGGCCGTGGAACAGCCATGACGCCGTGCGTTCCTTTCGTGGGGAAGGAGTGCCGGGGATCTGGTGAAACGGGACTTCCCAGGAGGAGAAAGAACTCATGTTTCCAAAGAAGTATATGACTCTATCGCGCCATATCCGCGAGGAAGAACGGCGTTATCCCAGCGCCACGGGGGTCTTTTCGAATTTGTTGGACCACCTGGCTCTCGCGGGGAAGCTCATCGTCCGGGAGGTGAACAAGGCCGGGCTTGTGGATATTCTGGGGCTCACCGGCGAGATGAATGTCCAGGGTGAAGAGGTTCAGAAGCTGGACGACTTCGCTCACCAGATGATGGTCAAAATGCTGGATCACAGCGGGCTGCTTTCGTCCATGGCCTCTGAAGAGGTGGAGGACATCATCCCCATCCCGCCCGACATGCAGCGCGGGCCCTACGTCCTGCTCTTCGATCCCCTGGACGGATCGTCGAACATCGACGCCAACGTCAGTATCGGGACGATCTTCAGCATTCTCAAGAAGGTTTCCGCCGGTGAAGAGGGTGTCCTGGAAGACTGCCTTCAGCCAGGGTGCCGTCAGGTGGCCGCAGGTTACATCATCTATGGTTCCTCGACGATGCTCGTTTATACCACGGGAAACGGGGTCCACGGCTTTACTCTCGATCCCAGCGTCGGCGAGTTCCTGCTTTCTCACCCGGATATCAGAATTCCCAAGAGGGGCAAGATTTTCAGCGTGAACTTGGGAAACTTTCGCCGCTACGACGAAAGGCTGCAGAACTACATCCGCTACCTCATGGGAGAAGAGAACGCCATCGGCCAGCCCTATAGTTTGCGCTATATTGGCTCACTGGTGGCCGATTTCCACCGCAATTTGCTCTATGGCGGCATTTTCATGTACCCGGGCGATTCCAAGAACAAGAATGGCAAGCTCCGCCTCTTGTACGAGGCGAATCCCCTGGGAATGGTCGTGGAGCAGGCTGGCGGGAAGATTTCCAACGGTTGGGAGAGCATCCTGGAGATCCAGCCCCGGGAGCTGCACCAGAGAGTTCCCCTTTTCATCGGAAGCCACGACGATGTGATGGAGGCCGAGGAGTTCATTCAGGGCAAGCGATGAGTGACAAGGCGCCACCTTCTTCAGGTGCCCAACCAGAAACCTCCCCGATGGCATGAGCTGGACGGGAATCCGGTTGGTTTGCCCCTGTAGGCCATGAATTGGTAGAAACGCTTTTCCTTCCTTGGGTTGAGTCCGCTCCCGTCGTCGTCCATCCGGCCGCCGCCACTCGCCTTTCCATGGGTTCTGGAGCATCATTAGCGCCCTGGCGTGACCCTGTCGAAATCCGTGCGGCCGCTAGCCACGAGGCAGCCTGTCCCATCTGGATGTGTCGGTAGTTCGCGACGCCTGAGGTGGCGGACTTGGCGGCTCTTCTCAAGTCACCAAACCCCAGCCTGAGGCGTCGCCGAGATCTTCGACGCCATGAGGAATGGTGAGTTTTCCAATCCCCTCGATCAAGAGCCGGGGATTGCCCCGGCTTTCCTCTGCCAGGAGCAAGATCTCTTCGTCAGTGGGACGAAGGGACTGGGGGATCACCGAGAGAATCAATTCCACTGCTTCCTCGTGATCCAGCGGCTGGAGCTCCAGGAGCTCGAAGCTTGACCTAAGCGGTTCTTCGGCACTTTCAGAAGCCTCGGTGGCCGCTACCAAGACGATGGGTTTTCTATGGAGGAGCATGGTCAATTTTGCCAATACTCCTCTTGTCAGGCGCGTGGTCCCGTGAAGATCGTCGAAAGTTGCCAGAATCGGGGTTCTGGAAGCCACCTCGAAGATTTTTCCGGCCAGCGCTTCTGCAAAGGTGTTGGGTTTCTTTGGAACTTCCAGGCTCTTGTCGCCGGCTAAGGCAAGAAAAAGCTCTGCCAGAGGTTGGAGGTCCCAGGGGCTTTCAGGCGGTTGACACTGGATGGTGGCGACGTGGAACCCCCTGGTTTTGGCCTTCTTGGCTGCACTCTCCAAGATCCGGCTCTTGCCAAGCCCCTTGGCGCCGGTGATGAGGAGAGCTGTCCCGGTGCCTTGAGCCAGAGCTTCTTCCAATGCCGCATCGATGGTGGCAATCTCCAGAGCACGCCCGACCAACGGTGCCACAGTTTCCTCACGTTCCTGAGAACGGCGGACGGAGATCAACATGTAGCCGCCGGGAGGTTCTTGAGTGGGCTTGCGCTGAAACCGAAGGTCTCCGCTGGGCGGAGGCCGATGGACCTGGAAGACAAACTTTTTTGAGGCGCCGGCCCGTGTGCGCGGGCAAACCAGCGTTTGGCCGGGTTCCGCCAATTGGCAGAGACGCCGCGCTGTCGCCAGGGCTGGCCCCAGCAGCACGATCTGGTGCCGGACATCAGTTCCTACTTCGCCTCGAAAGACTCTCCCCTGCGCCATCCCTGCCGCCGGTTTTTCAAGGTCGAATCGTCCTCCGAAATCAAAGAAGGAAGCGAGTTCCAGGGCTGCGCCAACGCATTCCAGGATGGCAGGTAAGCTCGCCATAAGGCTCAGCTCTCCCGTGGAAACGGTGGCATGCTGGAGTCGACCACCGATTTTCTTGAGGTGCGTGGCGAAGGCTCTGGCAACGGAGTCAAGAATCTGAATTGCCAGCGTGTCGGGAATCGTCCGGTGCCCTCGAACTCGCAGGAAGACGATCTGTCGATGATGAAGAGAGATACAGGCGGAAGGTGGATCACTGTCGCACAGTTCCCGGATCTCTCTTCCCACTGCCTCGGAGAGCCAGCGGGCCAGTTTTGGTCCTGCACGGACAAGGCCGGCATCCACGGGTTCGAAGCGATCTTGCAGGAGAGGAACCCCTCGCACCAGCGCCCCGCCGGGATGGCGGAATGCATCGTCGGTCCGCACGGTCCCGGCCCAGGAAAGGAGCTCGTTGGTGGCAAATACGCTGTTCGTTTCCGTGGAAAGGGCAGCCTCCAGGCTTTCGTGGACGGCCTTGCCCAGAAAGAGGGGAGTCCAACCTCCCAAGTCGATGGCGCCGAGGGTGGCATGACCGAAATGACAACCGACGCGAACCCCCGGGAAAAGTCTGAGAGGTCCTTTCCCAGAGCCCCCGGCGGGGTCGGTCATCCGGAGGGCAGCCTCCAGTGCAGCCTGGCAAGCTCGTTGACGTATGTCAGGGGCCGAGGCCGCCGGGAAGAAAGCCCAAAGACCGTCGGCATCCAGCGATATCGTGGAGCCCCCCGCCCGATGCACTTGCTGGCAGCAAGGGCCGTAGAGGGCGTCCAGTGCCTGTTTCAACGCCAGACCCTCGTCTTTGCTGGCAACCTGCGGTGCCACGCCATCCAGGAGTTGTCCGAACTGGACGCGGAGGATCGCGCCTTCCACGGCCGCTGTCCAAGGCGCGGTGGGCGGAAGGCGGCTCTCCGCGGCCAAGACCCGAAAAACTTCCGGAAGAAAAGGTGCCAGGCGGCGATGGAGAAAAGGAGGCTGTTGGGGGGGCATGGACTTCTCTTTCCAGGTCACGATGGAGCCAAACCCTGAGATTCTGCCCGAGGCTACGGCCTTCGAAGTTCTCCCTGGACTTTTCTGGGAGGAATGCCGAGGCCTTTTTCCAGTTGGTCTTCGATGAAAAAGGCCTGCTCGGGATGCTTGAGCCCCGAGGTGAGGCCGATGGTCGCCCCGGAATGGAGGATCGCCCGGACTTGGTAGGAAGCGTGGCGGTGGCCAAGGCTGTTGTGCCGAACACTTTCAACACAGTAAATCTGTTTGACATCTGGAACAGGGATATTTCGTTTTCCGAACCAGGGCAAGGGACGCTGACGAACGGTGAGGAAACGGCGATCCGCTTGAATCACCGTCGAGTTGACGAAGCGGGCCAGAGTGAAGTACGCGAAGAAGACTCCGCCACCGGCATAGAGCGTCGTGATCATCTTGAGACTGAAGTCAAGGCCAGGATAATAAAGTTCTGTAAACCACAAGTAGAGAGGCGCGTACCACAAGAGACAACTGACCAGGGAAAGAAAGGCCAGTTTCTCGAACCACCGCTGCGTGATTCTTACGCTTCCAGCCATCGTCTTGATGGTCATGCCAGCGGGAAGAGCGACGGGGTCTTGATGGGGCTTCCACCCTTGCCGGATGGCTTCCTGCAAATGGGCGATAGAGCCGGTCGCGGACCCCAGCACCTCGGCAAAGCTGAAGACGAAGCCACAGTGGCTACACTTGGCGATGGCATGTTCGAGGTTCATGTCGCCGGCCAGGATGGGCGTGTCGCATTGCTGGCAACTCAGGTGCATGGGGCTTCTCGCGGTTCCACGGGTTCACTTTGCGGTTCAAGACGAAGCCCATCTTACCGCTCCTGAGCCGGAACGTCACGTGTTCACCTTCGCGGTGGAACCAACTCCCACCCGAAACGGCGCCGGCGTCGAAGTTGCCGAAAAAATGCTCTGTGATCGATGCGCCTCGAGCCTTGGAAGGGATGACTTTGGCTACCAAGTTCACTTCCCGGTTGAATGTGTGTGCTGCCGCGGCCTTGTTTTCTACAGGGGGAGCCGCCATCAAGAGCTGTGGTCTCACGGCCTGGCAGGTTGCGGGCTTTCGCTCCGCCATCGCCGCGGTTGCGCTCCTTTTGCTGTTACCGGCCTCAAGGCTCTGGTCGTGGCGGCGAGCATTGGTGGGGACGGCCTATGCGGCCACCATGATTCTCTTCGTGCTCGGCAATCGTTTGACCACCGCGGCGAACACCATTTTCTTGCAATCGACAGCGCCTCTTTATGTTCTTCTACTGGGTCCGTGGTTGCTTCGAGAAAAGATCCAGCGGCGGGATCTATTCTTCCTTCTGGCACTCGCCGCGGGTTTTGGCCTCTTCTTCGTGGGAGTTGAACCGCCGAGGAAAACGGCGCCAAACCCGGAGGCGGGCAACTTCCTGGCGGCCTTGGCCGGGTTTTGCTGGGCCCTGACGCTGGTAGGACTCAGATGGGTGGAACGTAGGGAAAGTGTGGACGCCGGGGGGGGAGCTTCCGCCGTGGCCATAGGGAATCTCATGGCATTTGCCGTGTCGATTCCCCAGCTATTCCCCGTCCCATCGGTCAACGCCGTAGATTGGCTTGTTGTTGGATACTTGGGGATCGTGCAGATCGGTCTCGCCTACCTTTTTCTGACGCGGGGGCTTCAACGAGTCCCGGCGTTTGAAGCCTCCCTCTTGCTGTTGATCGAGCCAGTCCTCAACCCTATCTGGGCTTGGCTGATCCAGTCAGAGGTACCGAGTTACTGGGCCGTGGCAGGGGGGCTCATCATCATCGTTTCCACCGGCGCGAAGACAGCCGTGGACGCACGATTGTCTCGCCCGCGCCTTCATGAAGGGAAAGCATCGTTCAAACCGTGATGGTGACGGTTTTTTTGATGAAGATGTAGCCAAGGATGTCAAAGACGACAGCCAAAAATATGCAAATCCGACCGATGGTGGTTGTGAGAAGGGGTCGGACGAGCTGGGGTTGCATAAGTCCCAAGAGGGCGATGAATGCGAAGGGCAAAAAACAGGCGACGATGCCTTGGGTCATGCCAAGTGCCGTGAGAGACTCGATCTTGCCTTCCACTTTTTTCCGTTCCCGGATCGTATAGGTCACGGTGTCGAAAGTTTCCGGAAGGCTGCCGCCGGTTTCCCGGAGAGTGAGGATTGCCGTGATGACGATATCGAGATCCTTGATGTGCAGTCGGTTGCTCATGTTCAAGAGAGCATCGTCCAGAACGGCTGACAGCTTCTGTTCTCGCAGGACCAGCTCGAACTCCTGGGAGATGGGGGGAGACATTTCGGCGACGACGATCTTGAATCCCTGGAGCAGCGACAACCCGGAGCGGAGCGCGTTGGCCAAAAGAACCAGCGCATCGACAAGCTGCGCTTCAAATTCCCTCTTTCGTTTTTCGATCCGCCGCCGGGCCAGCCATGCCGGGATCTTCCATCCCAGCCAGCAGCCGAAGACAAGCAAGATGAAGCAGTAAAAGGGGATCGCGAAACCAAGGACGATGGGCAAGAAGAAGCCGAAAGCCACTCCCACAATGAGCATCGAAAACAAGATTTGAAGCTTGGCTTGGAAAGGGGTGAGGCCCTTGAATTGAAACTCGGCCTGGTCCGTGAGCCATTGAGCGTGTTTTCCAAGGAGACCATCCTTTTCGTTGGAGAGGGCTCTGTACAGCATGGACCCGGCCGACGTAAAGATAAGGAGCAGTGCGAAGTAGAACGTGACATGGTGAGTCATGATGAGCTTCCTGCCGTGAGCAGCCCCATTTCGCTTGGCTGTCCTGTTTCTTGGCGGTACTCCCGAAGAATCCGCAAGTCGGCGCGATCCTTGACCTTGAAGACCGATAGCGGCAACTGGATCCCCCTGCGGGCAAGTTCGTGAACGAAGGGGGGAACGTAGCCTGTGGGAATGAATCGCCCCACGACACGGCCGTCCGCGGAGGTGCCGGTTTGCTTGAAGATGAAAATGTCCTTGAGTTGCATTTCCCCCACTCCACCTGGCTGGAGCACGTGAGTCACGTGGGTGATTTTGCGGCTGCCGTCGATGGAGAACCTAGTGGTCTGGACGATGATGTCGATGGCTGCTCCGATTTGGTCTCGGATGGCTCGACTCGGGAGTTCGAGGCCGGCGAAGAGGACCATCGTTTCCAGCCGGGAGAGGGAATCGCGGGGACTATTGGCGTGGATGGTGGTCAGGGAGCCGTCGTGGCCCGTATTCATCGCCTGGAGCATGTCGAGGGCCTCACCGCCTCGGCATTCGCCCACCACAATTCGATCAGGTCGCATGCGAAGAGCATTTCGAACGAGGTCTCGGATGGTGACCTCTCCTTCGCCCTCGATGTTGGAGGGCCTTGCTTCCAGTCGCCCGACATTCTCCTGAGGCAACTGGAGCTCAGCGGCATCTTCCAGGGTCAAAATCCGCTCGTGGGCCGGAATAAAGGAGGAGAGAAGGTTGAGAAGAGTCGTCTTTCCCGATCCCGTGCCTCCAGCAATAAGAATGTTCATGCGTCCCACCACTGCAGCCTCGAAGAATTGCGCCATGGATTTGTTCAGGCTGTCAAAGCGAATGAGATCGTCAATGGTGAAGGGCACTTTTGCAAATTTCCGAATGGTCAACATCGGGCCGTCAATGGAGATGGGCGGAATGACCGCATTGACTCGCGATCCGTCCGGCAAACGCGCATCGACGAAGGGAGTCGATTCATCGACTCGCCGGCCCAGCGGGCTGACAATTCGTTCGATCACTCCCAATAACTGCTTGTTGCTGACGAAAGAAGAGTCGGTCAGCTCGATTCTACCGCCTCTTTCGACGTAGATCCGGGTGGCGCGGTTGACCATGATTTCCGAAACTGTCGGATCCGCCAAAAGTTCTTCCAAGGGGCCGAGGCCTAGCGCCTCGTCAAGGATTTCTCGAGCGGTTCGTCTGCGATCCGCTCTGCTAAGGAGACCTGCACCTTCCTCGTCCAGGATATCCACGATGGCCCGCAGGGTTTCGTCTCTTACGGCGCGAGCTCGATCCGGATCACCTGCCGTATCAAAATCCATGTGCCTCAGATCGAGCTTCTCGATGAGGCGGCCATGCACTTTCTCCTTGATGGCGTTGATGGCCAGTTGGCGCTGTTCGTGTTCGCTGATTTGGCCTCGGCCCGGCTGTTGCCCCCGGTGCCCGGGTGTCTTCGAAGCCGCGGCGGGAATACCAGTCTGTTGCAGAGCAACTTTCCCAAGGAGACCATCGCCCTTACCCTTGGCCCCAGCGAGCTTGAGAGCCAGTTCCGTGATTTTCCTCGATACCGCGGCCCGAGGCGACGAAGTAACGAGAGGCACTTGATCGCTCATCGACTGAACAACGGAACTCGTATCGGACGGAAATGTCGCCATCACCGGTCGGCGGAGGTTCTGCTCGATCATCCGTGGGTCAACGGGGCTCCGACGGGACAAACGGTTTGCCAGGACGTGAATTCGCTCCCGCGCAAAATGCTGCTCCTGGAGATACCCGATGAGAGATCGCCCCTGGTGAACGGAGAGAAGGGAGGGGCCCATGAGGACACAGATGCCGTGGCTTTGGTCCAAAAGCGCCATGAGATGCTCCGACAGGCAAGCACCTCCATCAACGACGATAAAATCGTAGACGGGCGACAAGAGGCGCAGAATCTGCGACACTTGCTCCCCGCTCAGGGGGAGAGCCTCGCTTTCCAAGAGGGACGCCGCCAGCACTTCGATACCCGACTCGTGCCGTGTCATGTACCCTCGCAGCAAAGCTGGATCGAGCGTGTCCAGGACGGCGGCCAGGTCAAGCATCGAACGGCAGCTATCAAGGCCCAACATAAAGTTGGCATCACCACCGAAGGGGGTGTTGAAATCAATGAACAGGACTTTCCGCCCCGTCAGCCTGCGAAGCTCGACGGCGAGGTTCACGGCGATGAAAGTCGCACCCTCGCCGCCCTTGGAGCCCAGTATCGAAACCACCTGCGCGGCCATCAGCTTCGTCCGTTGCTCAGTTACTGGAAAAATCGACGGAAAATTTCGGTTCCACGCCAATGTCGAACTCTAGCTTTTCCTTGAGCTTCGCGTCCACTTCAGGGATCCCGTCCATGGGCGTGAGAACCGTCGGCGTCACGAAAATCACGAGTTCAGCCTTGTTGAGATCCAACCTCTTTGCGCCGAAAAAATGGCGGATGAGTGGGATTTTGCCCAAGAAGGGCCACCCCGAGAAGTTTCGTCGCAGCCGGTTCGACAAGAGCCCTGAAAGGACCAGGGTCTGATTCTTTCGCAGAATGACCGACGTTTTGACCTCGTCTTTCGAAAAGGCTTGGGCGAAGACTCCTTGTCCCCGGACGACGTCCGAGGGGAAAACCGCCGCCACTGAAATCTGGACATCGACGTTGTCGTCCTTGTCCACAAGGGGCGACACTTCCACGATGATGCCGAACTCTTTGTATGTCACCGAGACGTTGTTGTTGGTGACGACGATGACTGGAACTTCGCCGCCATCCACGACCTCGCGGGCAGTTTCCCCGTTTTTGCAGATGATTCGCGGATTCAGAAGCTGCTTGCCCGCACCTTCATCCACGAGGATGTTAATGCTGGGCAAAAAATTCTCCAGGATCGCCTCCGACTTCCAATCGAAGTCCTCCGTCTTGCCGTCGGTCAAGGTGTAACTGCTTTTGCTCTCTCCCAAGGTATTGCCCCAGTCCAGACCCCAGTCCCGAAGATCGGTATACCGAATCGAGACGAACCGAATATCGAAGTGAACCATCTTGTCGTCCCGGAAAAATCGGCCCTGATCTTTGAGCTCGATGACGTTCACCACCCGATCCGGAGAAAGGCTCCTGGCGATTGATTCGGCGCGCTCAAGTTGACTTTTCGAGTAGGCGAAGCCCTCGAGGAGAATGCTGTCTTTGAGGACTCGAGCGTGGATTTCCTGCCGCCTAATCGCCTTTTCGATCTCCTGCGCCAGAAGATCCAGCGCCTCGGGATCCAGGCGAACTTCATTGACCACGACATCACTGACGCCGGATACCTGCTTGGCAACGAACTGGAAGTCCTTTTCCGAGTAGACGGAGCCCCGGATGAAGATGCGATCCTGCTTGATGAGGATTTCAATTCCCGTAATGTTCTCGAAGAGCTGGGCCAAGTCTTGAGCAAGGCGGGTCAGGTCGGGAACGACCTGGACCTGATAGGAGTCACGTTTCACGCCTTTGGTGTCAAAAAGGATGAGATTCGTCGTGCCACGCCCCTTGGGCACAAGAATAATCTGCATCCGATCCTTAGGCACCACAAAGTCGCAAACACCGGGGTCACCGATGGAAGTACGCCCGATCTTGTAGCCCGGACTCATGACGTGATTGACGCCTCGAATGAGTGTCAAAGAAGAAGACTGTGCGTGGAGGCTCTGTCCCGCTGACAAGAACAGGCCTACCAGAAGCATCGTCGCCCAACGTTTCATCCTCTCGCTCTCCTGCATTGGTGACCGCGCAACGAGGGTTTCCGCCAACTCAAGGAATTGGATCCCCTACCGGAATCTTGCTGCAGACCTTCCAAACACATCCTCGCTTCGGAAGGTGACAGTGGAAGACCCGCAAAGCTTAACAGGAGCTATACTGGTTTTGGCGGCAAAGGTCGACCGTTCTCACGGGACAAGCCCCATCCAAAAAAACGCTCCAAGGCTCTAAGATCCCCGCGGTAGTGGGTTACGCAATCCTCGACCACTTGATGAGGGACTCGGGATCGGTTTCCCACTCCCCGGTCCAATAAAGCCAAGACTCACGAGCCAGGCTCATTCCCCTCCGGATTCGAATCCGAAGCGGCTCGAGATAGCCGACCTCCTCCAGGCACGCCTGACGTTTTAGCCCGTTAGCTGCGATTTCAACGAGCTCCGTGGCAAGATCGAGGGCCGTTCCCTTCTCAGTCCGCGCCCTTAGACCGAAAAAACCAACATCCCGCGCGAATTGAAGACGCTCCGGGAAACTCTGATCCGCCACCAACTTCCAGGCTTGTTCCAAAGCCCGGTCATCGTACAGCAATCCCTTCCAGAGCGCGGGGAGGGCCAGGAGCATCTCCGATGGACCCGCATCCGCGCCTCGCACTTCGATGAAGCCCTTGAGGCGCACTTCCGGGAAGACCGTGCTCATGTGGAGCTCAAAATCATCCATCGTGGCCTCACCTCTCTCCACCAGCCGGCGGAAACTCTCACCGGAACAGTCGATGAGCTTGCCGTCTCGCACCAGGAAATAGATCGGAACGTCCAAGAGCCAGTCCGCGTACTCACGGAATCGGAATTCAGGCCGAAAAACGAAATCCAGAAGACCACATCTGTCCGGATCGGTGTCCAGCCACTCCAAATAGCGCCTGTCCATGGCCGGTTTCCCATCCAGCGGGAGACCGGGAGTGATGGAGCTGTTTGCGAAGAGCGCGGTGACGATGGGGCTCAGGCCCATGGAAATCCTGAGCTTCCGACAGGCGTCCTCTTCATCCGTATAGTCGAGGTTCGCCTGGACCGTAGCCGTCATCTTCATCATATAGAGGCCCCGGCTGCCCCTTCTGGGCATGTAGGATCGCATGATCCGGTACCGCTTCTTGGGCATCCAGGGAATCTCTTCCAGGGGAACAAGAGGGTTGCGGCCCAATGCAAGCCACACGCAATCCAGATCTTCAGAGACTTCCCGAAGCTCCGTCAGGTGATTCCGGAGTTCCTCTTCCAGCTCAGGAATCGTCGTTTTTGGCATCCCCGAGAGCTCGAGCTGTCCACCTGGTTCCAGCGTAATGAACTTTGTGCCGTCGGCTTCGAGGCCGATGGTCCGACCGTTCTCCAGAGTCCGTTCGTAGCCGCGGAGCCGGTGCAATCGCAGAAGAATCTCCTCGATTCCCCCCGGACCGTCAAAAGGCAAGCTGGAAAGCGATGAGGGCCGGATTCCAAACTTTTCGTGCTCGAGACCGACCTTCAAGTTGTCGCGACCTTTGGATTGCGCCCGGAAATAGTCGATGATCTGCTCGACCCGTCGCAAGGAGTGGCTCATGGTTCAGATTCGTCCTTTCGTGGGGTCCAGCCATCGCCGCCTGGCTAAATCCGGTGCCTGGAGGCGGTGAGGTCCGCCCTCTGAAGGGGGCACCCTTCGCCGTTTTTCACGTGGAAGGACCCCGTGGCATACTGCGGATCAAGCAGTGAATGTCAATTCCTGTTTTCGGCACCACTCCCGAAACCCGCTCCCGGTTCCCATCTCCAATCGACTGGAGAATCCTCCATCGCCTGGATCCGCTGGCGCGACAGCTTGGCCCAACGGCTTTTGGGGGCCGTGTCCATGGCCTCTGAGAGGTGGTGAATGGCCTGGTCGCGCCATCCAAGGGATGCATAGCATTGGCCCAGGAAATAGTGGTCCGCCGCAACGTGGCTGGACATTGCCTTCTCGGGCCCGGTCAGGGCATACTCGATAGCCTCGATAGCCTCCCCGGGATCGCCGCCAGACAGGTAGATAGCCGCACCATAAGTGCTATAAAACGCTTTCGTTTCCGGGCAGAGCCCAAGAGCCTGTTTCGCTCGGTGAAGAGCCATCGACGCGGCGCCTCCAGACTCGATGCTGAACCAAGCCCAATTGTTCCGAACCAAGGCGAGGAGCGTTTGGTTCAGAGGCTTGTCAAGCCAATCCTCAAGACGTTTTGCCGCCTCCGCGGAACATTCCATCTGTCCCAAAAGTTCCGCCTCCAGAAGCAAAAAAGTCACCTTCGCTGTCAGCTCGAGTTTCGAGGCGTCCACCTTGGAGATGAGTTCCATAGCCTCTTCTGGCTTCCCGTCCATCCCCAAAAGGGATGCTTCCAGGAGGGGCAGAAATTGCTTTTGCGCCATCTGCAAATGGGCCGCATCGACCTTGGCGAAACAGGCTCTAGCCTCGGTTTCCCTGCGGTGGCTGCAGTAGGCCATCGCCTTGTAGAAATGGGCCTCTGAGTGGTTCATGCAGGGGAGCCACGAGTCTCCCGATGCTCCATCGCAAATTTCGACAATTGCGTCGAGGTCCGACCGCGCCATCGCCTGGGTCAGGCGGTACGTTACCACGGCCCGCCGGAAAATTAGCACGAATGGCGGCGCCATCGTGGCAGCCAAACTAATCAGCACGATCTCCAGCATCGGTCCCGACTCCCGTTTCCTATTCCCTACACTAAATTCTAGTCGTTATTCCCCAAATTCGCCAACCTTGTGGTCCGGCAGCCATAGCCGGTCACAAACTTTCCACAAGAGTAACAAATCGGACACAATTGTGGCGGAAAATTTACAAAGTGTGACATGGAATACGCTGTTTTTCCGGGAAATACCACGGAACTTCTGGAAAAGTCCAATCGTGACTGCCAATTACTGGGCAGCATGGTTTTTGGCACGATAACCGCTGAAACTCCCTATGAGCGTCTGGGGAAGTTCACCCCAATCTGCCCAATGTGGCAACTCGAGTCGTAATTTAGGAAAGAGTATCATGAGAATCAAAGTTCTGGCTTGCGCGCTTCTCCTGTTGGCGGTTCCGGCCCTTGCTCAGGAAAAAATCGGAGATGTAATACCTGGGTTGGCCGCCGATTCCGCAATGCCCGATACGGTTCAGGCTTCGAACGATGGGTTCCAGAACAGGGAATACGTCATTTACCGGCCAGATGCCGGTTTTGTAAAGCTACATTTCAGCTCCTTTTCCCTCACGCCCGGTGAAAGCGTGACGGTTCGGGATGGCAACTACGACGCCATCGAGACGTTCGTTGCCGGCGGCCCGGGGGGAAGCGGTTCCTTTTGGGCCGTTTCCGTAGAGGGGGACACGGCTATTATCGAGTACCGCTCCAAGGGTGGTGGTTCGTTCAAGGTGGACAAGTTGGCCATCGGGACGCCTCCGAGGTTCGGTATCGAATCGAGTTGTCCCGGCAGTGGAAATGACTACACGGGTGTTGCCTGTGCCTCCAACCTTTCCGGCCCCGGTTCCTATCTCACTCCCGATCTCGAGAGCTCCGTTGCCCACGTTCGGTTTGTGAAGAACGGGGGAGTCTACATGTGCACGGGATCGGCTGTCTCTCCCACGGGCCACTTCTTGACCAATGAACATTGTTTTTCCGAGCACACCCAGGCCCAGTGCGACAGCTATGAAGTCTACTTCAACTACGAGTCGAGCAATTGTTCCGCGACTTCCGGCAGCAAGGGGACCGCTCTCCGTTGTAGCCAGCTCGTGAAATACAATTACGAGCTCGATTACGCTCTCTTCCAGATGGACAGTTATCCGGGGCAGCACCTGAGCTTGACAGCTCGGGCCCTCACGGCCGGCGAAGATCTTTTCATCATCCAGCACCCGTCGGGCTATCCCAAGAAGGTTTCGGAGGATGCGGTTCTCGTGCCCCAGATCGATGGGCGGGGTACGGACACGGATCTCAGTTACCAGGCCGACACGGCGGGTGGCAGCTCCGGCTCTCCCGTCTTCGATGCCAACGGTGAGGTCATCGGGTTGCACCATTTCGGCGGATGCTCTTCCTCGGCGGGGAACCAAGGGGTGAGGATGGAGCTTATTCTGCCAGAGATCGCCAGCATCATCGGTGCGCCCTCCACGAGGACGGCGGCTATCCGCTAGGAAGCTTGCGAGCAACGAGAGTCAAGGGGCCAACCGGCGCGGATGCGGCGGTTGGCCCGTTTTCTTAAAACGAACTCGCGAGCCTATTGATTTTGTGCCCACTCTTTTCCAGCCTTCACCGAAAGGCTCCCAAGATATGCCGCCTCCAGAACGCGGATGGCGGCCAACGATCCATAGGGAGGGCCGATGAGGCCGCCCGTCCAGAACCAGAGCAAAAAATGGACGATCCCGTCCGCCATGAGTGCCAGGCAGTAGATCGTGGAAAGCTTGGTGCCCCACGATTTCTTGCTCAGGAGTCCCAGGCCAACCAGGAGGGGCAAAAGGGCGGTATAGGACCCCACCACGCTTGCCACAAGGAAGGGGAGGGGAAGAAGGCTAAGGACAAAAGGAGTGGATGCCGCCGGGTACCATAAGATTGTCCCCGACACGGCCAAAAGGATAAGGGCGAGCCGCTTGGATGTGCGATGGGGTCCTTTGATCATGCCAATCTCCCTGCTGAGGCTCTTGTTCAAACTCAAAGGGAGCGGCTCTGGTTCCCGGCTGACCCATGGGCGGCGGAGAAGGAACTCCGGTCGGGGGCTCGCGGTCTTCAGGAAAGAAGGCGATGGACGCGCACCGGATGGGAGCGGCCGGAGCGGAACGCAACAAAAAGAAGCGACTTACGTCAAGGGACGGAACCCGCCGTTTTTCCAGGGAAACAGAATGGAGGCGGCACCCGGATTTGAACCGGGGGTGGAGGTTTTGCAGACCTCTGCCTTACCACTTGGCGATGCCGCCTCGGGGTGCGATCTGGGTTCGCGATCACTTGGTGAGCCTTGTATAACACCCCTTTCCAGCTTCGACAACCGGACGAATGAGAAAACCTGGCAAAAGCCGATTCCATGCCGGTGCAGCCACTTTTAGGAAAACCTCCGGAGGGAGATGCTCAAGGCTTCGGTGTCGATGATTCCACAGGAGGTGAGGAGATGAGAGACCAGGTCCTGACTCTTTGGCCAGAAATCGATTGGATCCGGAATGACGATTTGAGGGAGCAGGTGATCAAGACTTGGATCTTGGCCCTGGAACAGAGCGTCTTGACGCCGGACGATCTCCAGCGAATTCCCTTTACCCTGCTGGCAAAAGACTGCACCGTGTCGTTTATGGCTCACAAGCGATCGGTCGTTCACATTGCCGTGGAATCGGCAAAGGCGATGCTGAGCTTCTATGGCGATCAGCTTCCCATCGATATGGACACGCTCATTGCCGGGGCCATCCTCATCGACGTGGGCAAACTCCTGGAGTACGACCTGGACCCCTGTGGCAAGGCTGTCGTGGGGAGAACGGGAAAATACCTTCGCCATCCCTTTACAGGCGTTTCGTTGGCCTTGAGCTGTGGCGTGCCGGCGGAGGTGTGCCATCTCATTGCCGCGCACTCAAAGGAAGGAGATATCGGTCAGCGGAGCGTCGAAGCAATCATCGTCCACCATGCCGATTTTATGAGCTTTGAGCCCTTCGTTGCCCGGATTCACTAAGAGCCCGGTTCATAGCCGCGCCGTTCGTCGGGACCTCGGTTTTCCATGGCGCCCTTCGTCTGGCGGTGTGAGGTTCCATCCCGGAGCTCTCATGACGGATCGCAGCAGCGCCTTCTGAGGCCGAATTCTTTGTGGATTCGGTCTTTTTTCGTTTTCTTCGCCCGGACTCGATTGACAGAGGTTGCGACTGAGTGTATTAGTTTACTAGGACACTAGAACTTTAGCTCACTGGTTGATTTTTCCGCCAGATCAAGGAAGGGAGGGCGGATTGGCCGTTCGGATCCAGCTCGATCTCAAGAGCGGTGTGCCGTTCTATCGCCAGATCATCGATCAGGTGAAGAGCGCCATTGCCACTGGAAGCGTGGAGCCCGGGGCTCGTTTGCCCACGGTGAGGCAGCTCGCGGTGGATTTGTCGGTCAATCCCAACACGGTGAGCCGGGCCTACACGGAGCTCGAGCTTACGGGACTCGTGGAGACACAGATGGGGACGGGAACGTTCGTGGGGCGAAAGAAAGTGGAGCGGGACGATCTGGAGCGTCGGAGGCTTTTGGACCAGATCGTCCAGGAGTTTTTGTCTCGGGCGGCATCTCATGGTTTCACGCTGGAAGACTTGATGAAGAACCTGGGAGAACGGGCCTGCCGTTGAGAAAGCTTGGCGAAGCTGGCTCGTTGCCAAAACTGGAGGGAAGAGATGAAAAAACGAGAGCGCGGCTTGAGCCTGGGCTCGCTGGAACAGTTTGCCACGAGTTTTCATGCGGACTTTCGATTTGCACCTTTGAACATCATGTTGCTCCTTGGGATCAGCTTGGTGGGATTGGTGATTCAACTGCGGGTTTACGGATATTCTTTGCCGGTGGTGTTGACCTTTGGTGGGACAGCTCTGGGACTTGCCATCTTCTACCGGGTGACTCAGGTTTGGGAGGCAGCTCTTGTCCTGACCTCCATCGCGGGCCTGACGAGCTACATGCTCCACCGTTCGGAGAGCGGGATTCTCATTGCGACGATCTTCTTGTCGGGAATCTTGAGTCCTTGTTTGCAGATGGCTTACCAGTGGGAAAAGGCGGTGCTGCTCCGGTTTGGTGGCTTTCTGGGACTCCGCGGCTCCGGGCTTTTCTTTATCTTCCCGGTCATCGACAAGGTGTCGAATTACGTGGATCAGAGGATTCGCGTGACCGATTTTCGGGCAGAGACGACGCTGACCAAAGACACGGTGCCCGTGGATGTCGATGCCATAGCCTATTGGTTGGTCTGGGACGCGGAAAAAGCGGTCCTCGAGGTTCGGGATTTCCAGGACGCCGTGATCCTGTCGGCCCAGACGGGGCTTCGTGACGCCATTGGCAAGCACGAGCTGGGGGAGATGCTTTCCCAGCGGGATCAGCTAGGGAGGGAGATTCAGAAGACCTTGGATGCCAAGACGAATGGTTGGGGGATCACGATCCAGGCAGTGGAGATCCGCGACATCGTCATCCCAAAGGCTTTGGAAGATGCCATGAGCCGGCAGGCTCAGGCGGAAAGGGAGAGACTCGCAAGAATCATTTTGTCCAAGGCGGAAACCGAGATCGCGGAGAAATTCGCCGCGGCGTCGAAGTTCTACATCAACAACCCGGTTGCCCTTCACTTGCGGGCCATGAATATGGTTTACGAGGGCCTGAAGAAGAAGGGCTCGATGATCATTGTTCCGTCCACGGCGGTAGAGACCATGGGATTGGGGGCCATGGGCGGATTGACGGCTTTTGACCGGATCCTGGGAACCCGCTCTTCGGATTCGGAGGCCGACTCCGGAGAGGGCGCAAAAGAACCGGAAGAAGGGGGCCGAGCTCCAGAAGCCCCGCAACCCTCGTGAGCTCCGACTTTTCTGGCGATGGCGGGCGCTGAACGGCGTGGACCGAACCACAGGCTTGGTTTTTCGAAGCTGGGTTTGTGCAGCCATGGCTTCAAGGGGGCGCGACCTCCGCCACCAGTGCGTGGACAAGACTCTCCAGAGCCTCTTGGCTTGGCGGGAGGCCGGGCCGGAAGAGTTGGCGGTGGAGCTCCTGGTATAGGCGTATGGCCGATTGCTTGGCTGTGGCCTTGGGCCAGGGCGTGACTTTCGCGCAACGGCCAACCTGCATGGCGTCTCTGGCGACGCAGGCCGAAAGAAGACCGGATTCCGTGCGGATCTCCAGCGGCAGCCCCCACTCCCGTCCCTCCAGGCGAGGGGATTTTTGGAGCAAGCGGAGCGCAGCTTTGGCAGCCCTGCCGGTAGTGGGAACGAAGAAGACGGGAAGGCGCAGCTCAAGCCTTCGCAGGACTCCGGGATCGCCTTGGAGGAGCTTCTGAAATAGGGATTTTGCCAGGCGCGTTTGCCCGGTTTTGGCTGCGGCGTGGCCAGCGATGGCGGTGACCCGGCTTCGAAGAAGGGCTTCAGAGGAGGAGAGGCCTTGGAGGGCGCTTCGAGCAAGAGTCAGCGCTTCTTCATGCTCTTGCCGCCGAAACCGGATCTCCGCTTCCACGGCATCCAGATAGGCCTTTGCCGCCATGCCCGGCAGGCTCAGGCGTGCTGCCGCAACCGAGGCCAGAGCAACCCCGGATCCCAGTATGGGAATAAGCTCGCCCCGATGCCATTCTGGAAGCTTTGGACCCCCGGGGGCATAGGGCTCAAAGGCCTTCTTCAGTATGCCGCCGCGGGAGAGGAGGGATGCTGTCCGCCGGGCGAGCTTCCAGCGCTGGAGACGAAGCTTCCATCGCTCAAGAATTCCGGCGCCATACGCCGCCCAGCCCATCAGGGGCAGCCTCTCCGAAAGTCGTCCAATGCTGAGAGTTTTCGCCCCGTGGCCGCTGGCCGCCGCGGCAGTGAGAATCCGGCGGACATCGAAGCTGGCCAGTCCCGTTCTTCCCGGTTGTTCCAAGACTCTTCGCGCCAGGTCCGCCGCCTCGGGTCCGTCGCCTGCCACCAGGAGCAGGAGGGATCCCGTCAGGAGGGTCTCGTCGGCGCTGAGCTGCCGGAGGCTCGGCGGTTGCCGTGCGGCCCAGGCGGCCGCTTTTTGCAGGCCGTCCGCGGCCTTGGCCCACCTACCCTGAGCCAGTTCCAGCCGGGTGGCATCGCTCCAGGGATTGACGGAGGCGCTCCACGGGGAGAAGGTCACTGTTTTTTCCAGCCACTGGCGCGCGAGGTCGAACCGGAACACGCCAAGGGCGGCCTGAGCTGCGTTGAGGAATACCTGGGCCGTCTCCAAATCGTGCTCCCGGTCGTAGCGGGCGGCATCTGAGCAGGCTTCGAATGCCTCGGCGCGCCTACTCAGCTCCCATTCTAGGGCGCAGAGGGTTGTTTTTGCATAGCTTACTTCCTCGGGTTGCCCAGTTTCGAGGGCCTTCTTGATGGCTGCTCTGGCGGCGTCGTATCTTCGGAGCCGAAGGAGAGGCCAGCCATCACGGCCAGCCCAGCCGGGGAAGGAGAACCCGTGCAATTTCCGGATCTCCATCACTAACTTTCGCCGTTTTTCGTGAAGGTTGAGCTGCTCCTGAAAACGCTCCATCTCGCCAGCGATGCTGGCTAGTTCTTCCACCGCCCAGAGCCGCCAAAGAAAAGGTGCTGTTGCAAGATCTTGCCCTTGGAGCTGCCGCCACGCCAGGTGTAAATGGCGGGCCGCTTGCGGCAGGCTCCCTTCGCTTCGGTGAAGAGAGAAGCCCATCAGGAAATGCCCCAGGTAGGAATCCGGTTCTTTCCGCAAGATCTTCTCTGCCAGCGTTCGGGCCTCCATGAGTTGCTCTTCGGCGACGACCTTGAATGCGTCCAAGCGGACTGGTTCGTTCCCGAGGCCCGGGATTTCTTCCCTGGTTTCTTCCCCGCCTTGCGGAGGCTGGGCTGGAAGATCAAGTGTGCAAAAGAAGAGAAGGAGAGCAAGAAAAGCCACCTGGCCCTGGCTGCCGGGGAGTCTCCGCACAACCTGAAAACTCGATGGATGGAGGTTTTTCATGAAATCGCCCCGTCGGAATGACAACGGAACTCCCGCTTCAGGCTCAAGTTTCTGGAAGGGATGGCTTTGCGCTTGTGAAGAAAAGCAGGCTCTAGCGGCTGCTCAGGGTCGCCTTGGCCAGCCGTTCCAGAGGGGCAAAGGCCGCGTCATTCAGGATGTCCTGAACCTCGATAACACCGGGCGCAAGTTCCATTCTGTGACCAAAGATTCTGGGGCAGAGCTCCTCGATATCTTCCGCGGAGACATAGTCCCGCCCTTTCAGAGCCGCGTGGGCCTGGAGCGCCGGGAGCGATAGAACGAGGCTTCTGCTAGATGCCCCTTGAAGCACCCGTTCGTCCGCCCTCGTGGCCCGAGCGATATCCACAAGACACTCCTTGATGAGGTCGCTGATGGCCACTTGCCGGTCCACCACCTGCCGCGCCTGGGAAATCTCCGTCCGCGTGACCTTGGGAAGGCCGCACTTTTCCAGGTTTCGCCGTTCCCGATAGGTACCAAGAACGCGAATCTCCGCTTCCCGATCGATGTGGTCCATCTGGATACGGAATAGAAAGCGGTCCATTTGCGCCGCCGGCAGGGGATAAGTTCCGGCGAGATCCAGCGGGTTCTGCGTCGCGATGACAAAAAATACCTCGTCCAGGGGAAAGGTCACGTTGTCCACGGTGACCTGCTTTTCCGCCATCGCTTCCAGCATCGCCGACTGGACTTTCGGAGAGGTCCGGTTGATCTCATCGGCAAGCACCACGTGGGCGAAGATGGGCCCATGGCGGAAGTGGAAGCTGCTGGTGGAGGCATCGAACACCGAAATGCCTGTCACATCTGATGGGAGAAGGTCTGGGGTAAACTGTATCCTTCGAAACGCAGCGACGTAGTCGTCGGGTCGGTCGTCGATGATGGAGAGCCCCAGCGCTTTGGCCAGGGTTGTCTTTCCCGAGCCCGGGCAATCTTCCAAGAGCAAGTGCCCATCGGCCAGGAGCGCGACAATGACCAGGTCGATCACCTCGTCGCGACCGATCATCGCGGCCTGCATTCGTTTTCGGAGGCGATGGGCGATCTCCGTTACCTGTTCCAGGGACTCCACGGATCGGCGGCGCATCTCACTGGGGACTTTCCGAATCGCGGTCCGTTC
The DNA here is from genome assembly GCA_024278345.1 of bacterium. Classification (GTDB taxonomy): domain Bacteria; phylum CSSED10-310; class JAJRTK01; order JAJRTK01; family JAJRTK01; genus JAJRTK01. Next base: position 32,630 of record JAJRTK010000086.1, read on the forward strand.
CGCTTCGTCCATCTGCAGGAGAGGAGATTGTTTGGCGTCGGTCATGGCGCTTTCGTGCTGCATTCAGTCGCCTCCCGGCGGGTAGGGGATCGTGCCAGGGATTCATAGCCAACGGTGTCAACGGAGAAACTCCATCCCATTCGCCGCATCATGCCAGTCAACCCGACTTTCTTCTACTGTTGCCGGATTTGGCAGCCCCCTTTCCTCTCTCTCATCAGTTGCGTTCCGCTCCCATCGCCCGCCATCCGGCGGAGCGCTGCTCGCCAATCGTTCCCCCGGGGTCAGTCGCCCGCCGGTGATCAGCGGGATCGAGCCCAGGAAAAGGGGTCTAGCAGCCGCAGGAGGCGGCGCCCCCCGGAAACTGGCCCCTGCAGCTCACGGTGAACGGCCAGAAGGAGGGAGCGGACCCTCCCGGCAGGCTCCGGTACCTTGCGTGATCCCAGGGCCGCCGCAAGGTGAATTTCAGTGAGGACCGGGAACGAAGGAGAGAAGTCGGCTACGCGCTGGGCGAAACGCTCCCGACTTTCGCCATCTCGCCGCACAATCCCGGTTTCCGCTAACGCGTCGAGGGCCGCCCGGTAAGCCTGAAAAGGAATCCGGCCGCTCCGAAAGAAAGGCCGCCAACGCCGAAAAAACTTGATGCCGTAGATCCCAAGAAAGAGCAAACCCGCAAGGCGAAGGAGGATCGCAATTCCCGCGGGAAAGCTAAATGGCGGAGGGAGGCCCGCACTCTCCGGGACCTCGGCGCGGAGCTCTTGGAGAAGTAGCTCTCCAAGAAGAGTCTGCAATTCCCAGTCAGGCTCCGCGGGAGCCCGTGCCCCCAGCTTCGGCCGTGGATCGATGGGAACCCAGCCCGCGCCAGCCAGGTAGATTTCGCACCAGGCACGGGCGTCGGCACCCCGAAGGAGCAGCGTCGATCCCTGTCTTTTCCGGGATTCAGGGACCGCGTATCCCGTGACAACGCGGCTGGGAAGACCCAGGCTCCGAAGGAGAAGTGCCGCGGACTGGGCAAAGAAAAGGGAATGCCCCTTTCGACTCCGAAAGAGGAATGAGCCCATGGGATCGTCTCGATCCGCGGCGCGGCATTCACCCATGAGCGTTCCCCGCTCCCCGAGCCAGTCCCGGATTGCCAGGGCCCGGGCAAAAGGAGAGGAGGCGCGTTCCACGGGAAGAGCCGCGACAATCCGCCGCGCCAGATCCCCATAGCGCGGATCCGAGGGCGCACGGGACAGGATTGCCCGTTCCTCCCATGTCCAGTCTTGGTTTCCTGCCTCTTCGGCCAGCAATTCGGAGAGAGGAGTCGAAGGCAGCCGCGTCCGAAGTCCGTAGATCCAGCGGAAACGATGGCGCGAAGAGGTGGCCTCGGGCCAGATCTCCAATGCATCTCCCAGGACAAAGGGCCGGATCCTCTCAGAGAGCAGCCCCACGCGGACTTCTACCGGGATTTGGTCCTCGGAGGAAGCGCCATGGAGAGGGAAAGTGGTCCGCGGAAAAGGGAGAGATCGCGGAGGCTCGAGGTTTTTGGCGTTGAGCTTTCCCAGGGACTCTTTTTCACCGTGGAGCCGGGGGTAGATGCCGGAGGAAAAATAGTAGAAGCCTCCGGGAGTAGAGGTCTCATTCCCAAAGAGGACCACCGCCACTGGTTCGGTGGCACCGAAGGTGGGGTCGAGCCGCTCTGGTTGGAGCCCTTCAAAGTAAGGGGAAAGCTGGGCTGCCCGAAGCTCCCCTTGGTTCGGAAGCCTTGTTCCCGGAGAGAGCCCCAGTCCCGGACCTTCTGGCGAGGGTGGCGCCGGCGGCCCCAACCAGGCAAGGGATAACGCGGTTCCGGCCCCGGCAAGTCCCAGAAGCACGGCCTGGAGACCGAGCCGCCCATTTTTGCTCTCACGGAGCAGCAATCCGGCCATGACCAGGGCTGTCAATCCGCCGAAAACCAGGAGAACCAAGGCCGGATCAAGCCCGTTGGTGAAGCTCCAATCCGAGAGAATCCGGGGCCGGTGGATTTGCCCGCTCCTGTGCCCTCCCAGGGCCGTCGCCACCGCCGTAGCGACAAAAGCAATCTCTAGGAAAACCGCCATGGGTTGCCGGCGAGCCAACATTTGCAGAAGAAAGCCGCCGGCCAACATTGCGGGGCACCAGAAGAGTATCTCCCCCAGCAAAAATAGGAGACCGGGACCCAGTAGGTGGCTCAGTGCCTCGCTGTTGACCGCGCTGCCGGAAAACCAGCTTCCCCCAAGAAAAAAAAAGAGCCCCGCCGCCACCGCCACGCGGACAGGGAACCGCCTGTTCGCCAGAAAGGCCCCCGCCAATCCCCCCGCAAAGCAGAGAATGGTCCCTGCCAGTAAGACGGGAAAAACCGTCCAAGGCCAAAACAGAAGCCCTGCCGCCCCTGCCATGGCCAAGGAATGAAAGATAGAATGCAATGAGAGGGAGCTGGTTGAGCTCATGGAGAGAAACAGTGCTCCACCGGCCCCCCTTTCCACTTCGGCACCCATCACCGAGGCCTCCACTTCAGAGGGTGTTATGACTTCATCTTGGCGTACAGTTTCGTGGCCTCATTGCAGTTGATCAAGAGCTGAATGTTGTAGTTTCCTATGATTTTGAGATCCTGGGGCGTGGGAAGAGCGCCACCCGCCGTGCTTTCCAGTCGAGGCCGAAAGGCGCTCCAAATCCGATCCACACGGTCAAGGAATTTCAGTATCGCGTCATCCGTGGTTTCGCTCAGGCCAAGACCTTCATCTCCCCCGCGCAGCCCCGTGTTTGACTTGTCGAAGAGCTCGAACGTCTTGCGAAGTCGCTTCCGGTTTTCTTCCCGGGCGACATCCAAGGCGATAAGAAAATACTCTTTCGACATTTTTTGACTCAGCATGCGCTGCCGACCCGCAATATTCACGGCATTGGCTGCTGATCCCTTGGACTGGGAGATCACGGATTTTGCTCGGGCGACGTACATTTCCACCGCCCGGTTGCTCTCTACGAGAAGTGAAAGCCCCAATTCGTCGAGCTTGAGTAAAACACTGGGCGGAAAAGCGCCTTGATCCGCTCCCGCTTCCAACTGGCCTTTGTATTGGGTCCAGATGCCAAGGATCTTTTCGAGTTGAGCCAGGATCTTCGGATCCTCCGTTGCCGGCAGTCCCAGACCTTTGTTGGGACCTATCAAATCCCCGTGTTTTTGCTTTACACTCCGCGGCGCCGCCCTGGTGGCACCGGCATCTTGC
>JAJRTK010000087.1 GCA_024278345.1 bacterium
CGACTGGAGAGCCGTATGCGGGAGAACCGCACGTACGGTTCGGAGGGAGGGGAGGCGCAAACCAATGCGCTTTCCCTACCCCTATCCACATCTTTGTGCGCTGCGCGCTTTTCTCGGGTGGCCGGTACCATGACCGGGGCCAATCAGGCTGAACCATTTTCCTCCTTTAACCCCTCTTTCCAGGGCTGCCAGCATGTTTTCCGCCCAGACGTTTCGTTCCCCACCCTATGCCAACGGTCGGGGGCTTCTTTTGCTTGTTTACCCTTCGGGACTTCCGCAAATCTTTCTTCCAATCGTCTCTTCATCTTCCATCTACCTTCCCGCCCTCCTTTGCTCCATGGGCATGACCCCGCTTCTACGCTACTATGGGGGCTCTGACTCCTGATTCCCGGACTCCACTGGTTTAGGCCAACTCGCTTCCGTTGTTTCCGCCCTTTCGAGCGGCGTGGCAAAGAGCGGTCAGGCCATGCCTTTGGATTCCTTCCCGCGTCTCACGACGGGGGAAGCCCTTTGCTGGGTATCAGGTCTCCCTGATTCACACATTCGTCCTTTTACTTCCATTCCATCTCCAACCACCTGATGCCATCCCATCGCCTCTTTATTGGGTTTCCGTCTTCCCGACGGTTCTAGACTTCGCCTTTTGAACGCAGGCTCGTCACGGCAACCGGTCGAATTGAGTTTGTTATCCTACGGACTGGTAGCTTTCCTTCAGTTGCTCCCCACCCCGCCTCACGGCGCCGCGGTTTCTGTCGGATACAGACCGGAGTGGGCATGTCTGAGAAGGACTCTCACCTTCCTGTACGAATGTGCTTACAGGCGCACGGACCGGGGACGGAGTCCCCGGACGACCGCCGGGTAACGCGAGGCGTGACCCGCAGAGCGCCATAACCACGCCGTCGAAGATAGATTTAACCATGTACTTTCATGGTACGTGGATACCCCCCGGGAGGAACCAACGAAGTGTGCCAGTTGAACAACGGGGGCAACTTATAATTTACCCGGCAACCTGGAAGGAGATCCTCCATGCTCTTGGAGCGGATTGTCAGAGAAAATCGGGAAGTGGTGGCTGCCCGCAAGCGTCGGCGGCCTCTCGGAGAGTTCGCTTCGAGTTTGCGGCCGTCGGAGCGCGGTCTTCTGTCGGCCCTGGCTTCTCCCCGCGCGGGTTTGATCCTGGAGTGCAAGAAGGCCTCTCCGTCCAAGGGACTGTTGCGGCCCGACTTCGACGTGGCGGCCCTAGCCCGGGCCTATGCGCCGTGGGCGACCGCCATTTCGGTTCTGACGGATGCTCCCTTCTTCCAGGGCAGCCTGGAGAACTTGCGGAAGGTGAGCCGTGCTGTGTCGCTTCCAGTTCTTTGCAAGGATTTCGTGGTCGATCCCTATCAGCTCTACGAAGCGCGCGATTTCGGTGCCGATGCCATTTTGCTTCTCTGTTCGGTTCTGGACGACTCCCAGTTGGTCCAGTGCATGGAAGTGGCTCGGCGGCTTCGGCTCGATCCCCTGGTGGAGGTGCATGACGAGGCCGAGCTTCGCCGCGCTGCGGCCCTGGGAGCTCCCATCATCGGGATCAACAATCGGAATCTCTCGAACCTGGAGGTGGATCTTTCCGTGACGGAGCGGTTGGCGCCCTTGGCGCCGAGGGATTGCCTCCTGGTGTCGGAATCGGGGATTCGGGATCATGGGGATGTGGTGCGTCTTCGGGGTCTGGTGGACGCGTTTCTGGTGGGAAGTTCCATGATGACGGAGCCGGACGTGGAGCGGGCGGCGCGGCGCCTGATCCATGGAAGGGTCAAGGTCTGTGGCCTGATGGGCCGGGAGGATGCCGGGAAGGTGGCGTAAGCGGGAGCTTCCTGGGGTGGTCTCGTCTTTGCGCCTTCTTCCCCAAGGCGCCTACAGCCCGCGGAGGCACGGGAGCTTGCGCGGTTTTCCGATCTGGACTGGGTGGGCGTTTTCGTGGACTCGCCGGTGGCGGAGGTTTCGCGGATTGCCCGGGACCTGGATCTCGCCGTTGTCCAGCTTCACGACCGGGAGACGCCGGCGGAGGTGGCCAGACTCAGGAAGGCCCTGCCACCGGGGACCCGGATATGGAAGGCTTGCAAGATCTCGGATCGTCTTCCCCGGGAAAACCCTTGGAAGGCCCACCGGCTATTGCTGGATCGAGACCATCCGTCCCTGGTGGGAGGGACGGGTCTTCGCTTTGACTGGGAACTGCTCCGGGGCTCGGATCTTGTGGGTGAGGTCGTTCTGGCGGGCGGGATCGGGCCGGAGAACGCCGCCGAGGCGGATCGCCTGGGAGCCTGGGCATTGGATTTGAGTTCGGGGGTGGAAGAGGCCCCAGGCGTCAAGAGCGGGAAAAAGCTTGGCCGATTGTTTGAGGCTTTGCGCGGTCGTTCGGTTCGAACCCCGATTGCCCGGCAATTCGCCGAATAGCCCATCTTAGCCATGTTCCGAGACACGGTCTTGGGACCTCTTCCTGGCATGGTTCCTGATGGTCATTCTCTTTTTTTCTGGTTCGATACGAACCGGAAACGCCGGGAGGATTTCGGGACGGACAGAGGCCTCTGGACGGAAACTGGAAACGGGCCGACAGCCGGTGTTACTGGTTTTTCCGGAGACAATCGTACAGTTGCCAAGGCGTGGTAAGATCGGCCTTGATCATCGGTGGTGCCTTCGGCAGCTCTCGCTGTCGCTCGGACCCGGCCACCCAGTGAACTTCGGGTCCAGCCCCAGGGCTTCCAGCCCTGGAACCTGGCGGAGGCTCCGCCTCCGGACCTCCGCTGGGAGCGCCGCTCCCAGACCCACGCCAGGGAGCCAGCTCCCTGGACGTACGCCTGAAAGCACATTCGGACAGGAAGGTGAAAG
>JAJRTK010000088.1 GCA_024278345.1 bacterium
AAGAGCTTGCCAGGGTGAAGGTGGTGGTCATCGACATGTCAAAGCCCTATGCAGCGGCAGTCAAGGCACTGTTTGGAGAGGATGTCCTGGTCATTGACCGCTTCCACGTGGTCAAGAATGCTGTCGATGCTCTGGACGAGGTGCTCAGAGCAGTTGGCAGGGAGTTGGACAAAGACGAGAAGAAAGAGCTCAAGAAGCTCCGTAGACGCTGGCTCAAGGCCGATGATCAGCTCGACATGGAGCTTTGGTTGGCGCGGCAGAGCTGGTTGAAGCGTTTCCCCAAACTCAAGGAGGTGATTGACTGGATACAGGACTTGAGGCAGTGGTTCAAGCGGGCCTTGGTCATAGTACCGGCCACGGTGCAGATTTCAGACGCCGCCCCAGGGCTTCCAGCCCTGGAACCGGGCGGAGGCTCTGCCTCCGGACCTCCGCTGGGAGCGCCGCTCCCAGACCCACGCCAGGGAGCCAGCTCCCTGGACCCACATCTTTGTGCGCTGCGCGCTTTTTTCGGGTGGCCCGTACCATGACCGAGGCCGTTCAAGCGCAAGTATACGAAGCCCGCACGCAAGGCTCTTCAGAAGCTGATTGAGCGGGCCGCGGCATCGGCAACTCAGCCATTGAATCGCATGTCCGGGACATTGAGCAGGTGGTTCGAGCCAATCTTACGGTATATCCGGAATCGATACACGAACGGCCTGACCGAGGGACTCAACAACAAATTCAAGTTGATTCAGCGGATGGCGTTTGGAATCCGAAATGAGGCAAATAGAAAGAAACGCTTTCTAGCCTGGTGTGGGGCGCCTTGACGCTTGGCCTCAAAGATGGCGAAGAGCCAAAAATGTGGGTCCAGCAACTGTCTTGAATGTCAAGTCCTCCACCATAGGTTGTCGCGATTCGGCGCCGCACAGAACAAGTGCTCCTCATGACTGCGGAGGGCGGAGCCGTAGCCTGGCTCGTTGGTCGTCGGCCCTGCTGGCCAACGCCCACGATCCAGGCCCAAGCTTGGTCTTGCGGATGACCTCCCAGCCTTGTTGATGCGAGCTCGCCAGGCGGCTCAGGCAACTGTTCGGGTTCGTCATGGAAGATACAAGGGAGCTGGCTCCCTGGTGGGGGCAGGGCGAAGCCCTGCCAGGGGGCGGGGGACAGAGTCCCCAGACGACCGCCAAGCGGAGCGAGGCGTTGCCCAGACGATTGGATTTTCCACAATCCTTGAAGTGGCCCGCCTTGCGTGGATGGCCTGGAAAGGTCAGATTGTATTTTTCGGGCTGCATGCCAGAGCGATGAGATAGTGGCACATGGGATAGAAGCCTACATGAGCGACTTCATCATTCATCCCAAATAAGAAAACGTGGTGAAAGCGCTCATTGAGCATGGCGGTCAGACGTTGGTGGTCATACATGTTGATGTGCCCAATCATGCTTGCTTCGGAAGCAAACCGCGACGCACTATCATTTGGAGTTCCAATAATGCATATTCCATTCTTGGTAAGATTCTTGACCACTGTTTCCATAAACTTGTGCTCTTCCTCTGGAGAAATATGCTCAATCACGTCAAGTGAAATAACCGCATCATATTTCCCATATTGTTTCGCCAAAAAATCATCGCATAAAAAATTAATAGATAACTTGTTTGGGATATTATCTCTAGCATGCGCAATGGCATTTTCGTCAAAATCGACAGCTGTAATTTTGTGGTCGAACTCAGAAAGAATAAGAGTGCCAATCCCTTCATTGCATCCCAGTTCAAGAACGTCAAGGTTCCATTTTGCAGAAAGTAATTTGGCAGCAAATTTATATCGCGCTAGAGTAAAAAGAACATGACGTGGTGAATTGAGTAGTTGATGAGCAAAATATGGTCCCAGCAGCATCTTATCCTGTGGTACCGAGCCCATGACCTTTTTCCAAAGTTCCTTAGACATGATCACCCGTTGCGTTCATCGCCGACTTCTTGAAAGCTGGCTATTTGTTGAGGAGAAAAAGGTGGCAAAACCCATTTCATTCCCGACCCTTCCCGGAGAAAACGTTCGCGGAGACTCATGGCCATCGTCGGGGGTAACGCTAAAAAAACTGGTTGCTCCCGCAAAATCTGACTGGGATGGTAGATAGGAATTCCAAGGTAAGATTTGTGAATGCGAGCCGGATCTTCATCGACGAAAACGAATCCTTCGTTTCCACCCAGCGATGCAGCGGTCCAAATTCCGGCGATTCCAGTACCAAAAACACCGACGAGCGAGTCCGCTCGAAGCAACATTACCCTTTCGGAAACTTTTCGCAGCCACTCAAGCCAACTCCTCACCTCAGTCAGCGAGGAAACGCTTTGGATTTTTTTCTTATCCGTTGAAGCGAATCGACTTGTTTTTCCCAGGACCAAGGAAATCTCCCGGGCCCGCCAATTCATCGAGCAAAATAGACTTTCAAAACCAGCGGTCTGTGCCGCTGATATGAGAGACGCTGGTAGAAAATGGTGGACGTGATCTACAACCATGAGATCAAAAGGGTTTTCGCGCCAGCAGGGAACCTGGATAAGGAGATGTCCCTGGGGTTTGAGAAGTTTCTGAATTTGCAAAAGAAAGTCATGAAGATCCACAATATGTTCGATGACATGGAATGCAGTCACAAGATCAAATTGCCCCTCAATATCTTCAATTGATCCACAGTAAAATTTTTCTACGTTTACATGCAAGGATAATTTATCTTTGATATGATTATATCGATCTTGTGCATAGATCCGCCATCGCGGTCGCAACTTGCAAAAGCTTCGCAAAAGAGAGCCGTTTCCACATCCAACGTCGAGAAGTTTTCCCTTCTCTGCTAGACCGAACTTTGCCTCGTATTTCCCAAGAACCCACGCCGAACGTGAAGCGACGGGAATTCCAGCTATGAACTCCCTTTGCTCCTCGCCACCGCTCACACCATAAAGGTTATAGGATTCGTATATCGCGGAAACTTGGCAATGCCAGTCATGATCCACTTTTTTCTGAACGTGACCACATGCTCGACAGAATACCAATGCGTGGGGATGCTCCCAAGTCCTGCAATCGGACGTTACCCCCGGGAGATCGAGGTGTGTATCAAGAACCTTTGGGTCAGATTCATGACATAATAGACAATGGTCAGCTTTCGAAACGAACGGCATGGCTAGTTCTAGAGTTTGATTTGCGAATTGGTTCCCATGGAAATGAGTGGCCATGGGCGTTGGTACTCGTTGAGTTGGCCTTGGTCATCGTTTCGGCCACCCTGCAGAATCTCAGGCGCCGCCCCAGGGCCTCCGGCCCTGGAACCCGGCGGAGGCTCCGCCTCCGGACCTCCGCTGGGAGCGCTGCTCCCAGACCCACGCCAGGGAGCACGCTCCCTGGACCCACATTTTTGTGCGCTGCACGCTTTTATCGGGTGGCCGAAACGATGACCACCACCGTTGAGTTAATTCCTTGGCCGAAAACGCCGCAACGCGTAAAATTTTCGATTCCACCACCGATAACGGAGCCAGGTCCATGGGGAATCGGAACGGAAGTTAAAGCGTTTACTGTCTTCTTGAAGCTCCCGGCAAATATCATCGATTTCTTGCATGTTGGAAATAGATCGTTCCGCCGAATCGGGAATTTTTCGGGTAGGCGGCGTGTGGAGGATTCTGGAGACATCTTCCTCTGACGCTGTGGATCCAACAAAATGACAGATTTCCAAGAAGCGGGAAGGAATCTCAGAGTAGCGAACATCCATATAGTGATCATGCGTTTCTGAAAAGCTGTCAATCCAACGATCATTTGCCATCATCATTTGAATGTACAACCGGCACATGGGTGCAGGAACGCTTCGAGCTACCTGGTTCCAACTGTCTACCATCTGCAGTGCTCGATTCTCATCTGATCGCAAGGTTCCAATCAGGCGGGAATCCGAGGTTCGCACAGAATTGTGGAGGAGGTGAACCGATCCTCGGAGCAACGAGAGAAAAGAGTCGCGGTAAGAACGTCGTAAGTGAATGATCCGAACTTCCTTTGGGATGACGTGGGCCAAATCACGAAATTCCCCAGTGCGATGGGGTCTGGCGTCCAAGACCAGCTTCGAACCAACGATCCGGGAGCTGGCTGACAATCGCTCAAGTGCCTCTGAGAGTTTGAAGCGACGGTCCGGAATGACTTTATGGAGTTTCCCGGGCCGATAACCCACGGGCCGCCATTTGAATTCCCAGTCAACAGAGACATCGGGCAACTCTCCAAGCATAGAGACAAGCCAGGTGGATCCTGTACGGGCATTGCATATAACAAGAAACTTCGAGAAGGTCATTCTTTTGGCTCTATTCCTGTTCCCAGGGCTCTGTCCCGAGTATCTCATCAGAAATCTGCTGCGGCGCCCGATCCGCCCATGAGAACAGCGTCGGCCTCGACCGTCCCTCCTCAACGTAGCTGACACTGCGCCTCCGGCGACCGGCTGTCGTTCTCCTTGTTCTCGTGGGGCCTCGGACCCCTCGCGCTGAAGTCTGATGAGAAATCCGCGTCTATCACCACAAGGAGGCACTGGCCTGGATATCCGGGTATCCACGCAAGGCGGGACATTCCCAGGACCGTGGAATCGAAAGCGTCCGGGCAACGCCTCGCTGTTGCTTGGCGGTCGTCCGGGGACGCTGTCCCCCGTCCCCTGGCAGGGCTTCGCCCTGCACCCACCAGGGAGTTACCTCCCTGGACCCGCGTTTTTGTACGCTCCGCGTCTTTTTTTGGTTTGGTTGCGTGTCCCGGCTTAGGTGGATGCCCGGATATCCCATCAAAAATCGTGCATCCACGCAACGCGGGGCAATTCGAGGACTGTGGAACTCCAAGCGCCAACGCCTTGGATACGGCCTACGACCGCTACCTTCGGTTACCGTGAAAGCTCGCGCCAGGCAGACATCTGTCTCGCCGTAAAAATACACGCCAGCGTGGAGACCAGAAGGCCTCCACGCGAAAGGATTGGGGGCTGAAACATCGGAGGCTGTGGCGTCCTGCCTTTCATATTTCCGGCGATGGTTCGATTGGTCTCCATGAGGGTTATGGGAGCATATACGAGGTGAACGGTTACCCTCCGGTCTCCGACTCTCCCTCCTTGGTGAAGCCGCCTCAGACTGCCTTGCGACGATCCTTGATGAGACATCCGGGCGGAACGGTTACCAATCTACCGCTAATCATGTTATCACAGTAAAAATTATTCAAAATAGATAAACGAATAGTCCCCGGAATACCCGCAATGCCGGAACCACCACTCCCACTCTTTCGGAGTGTAGAACGACTCGCATGTGACCTGCCAGTACAGAAGGTTCGCTTTTTCTTCCTCCGTTCGGTACGACTCGACGCAGAGGTATTTGTGTTTGCGCCCCACTCGCTCCATCTCCCTAAGCGCCTTGTCCAGGTCGTAGCAAAACAGGTTATGGAGCGTGTTGAGGCTGATCACCAGGTCGAAAAATCCGTCGTCGTAGGGAAGCTCCGTGGCATTCCCCACTTGCAGGCAGGGGCGGATCTCTTCCTTGGCATGCTCGATGGCGTAGTTTGAAATGTCGAGACCGAAAACCTGGACGCCTGGGACCGACAGTGTAAAATCGTACAGCAAGTATCCCTTACCGCAGCCGATATCCAAAATTCGCTCGCCAGGCTTGATCCCATAATGTTTCGCCATTCTGTCTGAGACCTTCTGCCACCGCCTGGGTATGTAACGATAGCCGCCATAACAGATCCGCCGGTCGCCGTCCCAGTAGTCGTAGCCCCACTTCTTGGCTTTCTTCGCCGCCTCGGCCTTCGGGTATTCGTTGACCCGGGCTAGGTAATCCCTTTTCGTGCTCTTGTGGAGCACCGACATGAAATCGACGTAAGTCATGGCGTGTCACGATCCGGCTAGGGTTTATGGCAATAGACGAGGGGTTGCTTTTCGATCTCTTCCCAGTATTCACCGACCCAGCGGAGGACCTCGTCGCTCCCTTCCTGGAAACCGATTTCGGGACTCCAGCCGAGTTCGTTTCTGGCCAGGGAAGAATCGATGACGTAGGCCGCATCCTGGCCGGGCCTCTCCTCCACGACCTCGACACACTCCTCGAACGACCTGCCGGCCTGCTCGCAGATCATACGAACCACGCCCCGCACCGTGATGCTCGAGTTCGGGGAGAGATGATAGATCTGGCCGACGCGCCCGCGATCCAGGATCGCCAATTCCCCCCGGGAAACATCCCGGATATGGATGTAAGACTTGACGGCAACACCTCCGCCATGGAGCTGGATCTTTCGGCCAAGACGAAGGTAGATGGCAGTGCGGGGAATGATCTTGAAGAGCTGCTGCCGCGCACCATAGACATTGGTAGCCCGCACGGTCAACAACGGAAATCCGAATTGCTTCCAAAAAACGGAGAGGAGCATGTCGGCTCCTGCCTTGGAGGCCGCGTACGGCGTGCTCGGGCGGAAAGGAGCATCCTCCCGAACGGTGCCCACGCAGTTCCCATAGATCTCAGGCGACGAAACATGGAGATAGCGCTTCAGATAATCACGCTTCCGAAAGTGGTTCACCATCCTGGCCAAGGCGACGCAATTGGTCTGGAACCAGTGCTCGGGATGCACCCAACTTGGCCCCACTTCGCTCTGCGCTGCGAAGTTGACGATATGAGACGGTCGCTCAGTGTCAAGGAGTTCGAGAAGCTCCTCCATCTGGAGGTTCATGTCGATAGCATGGTACTGGTATCTGGAGAGATCCCGTCTCAGACGATAGCGAAGGAAAAGAGTCGTGCGCTCCTGGGACCGGCTCACACCGATGACCCGGTTCCCCGGATCGGACAAGAGCAGATCGACGAAATCCTGGCCGGAAAAGGAATTTGCGCCCAGGACCAGGATCTTGCGCTCGCTGGCGGTGGCATTGAAAAGAGAGTCCGTCACTGAATCTTCCTTTTCTGTGGTGGAAGCCCCTGAGAGACCGCGAAAGCGAGCCCTTCCGTTTCGAGTCCACCCGGCGGCGACCTGTGGCGCATGGGGAAACGGGAACTCGGATCCTTGGGGCTATCGAGCTTTCCCAACGCTTCCCTGGCCTTCCGAAGCTGAACCGCCTTGGCCTTGGAAAGCTCGAACTCCGACGACGCGAATCGGCGCCGGGCACGACCGACCGGGAGAAACACGTTGAGCAGGATGCAGCACCACTTTACCGAGTATACCGGGAAGAGCAACTCCATCCTCCGGAGATGCCACGGCGGATCCGGAAACTCCGAGGCCACCCGCTCCGCGAACCAAGGGTACCACAATTGGGGCACCGGTACCGCAGGCTGGCAAAAAAAGTCGTTCACCAGCTTTGCCGGATCGTCCCAGCCCGCGTACTCGAAATCGACGAACCGAACCATGCCATCATCCTGCAGGAGCGCATTGTGGAAGCCAAAATCCGAAGGCGAGAGAGATCGTTCCGGAAGGGGAAGAGGCTCCAGCCAGGAGATATTCCCGCGGCACGCACTGCGATCGACTCCACCAAGGATCCGGCTCCAGGCCGGCCTTAACTCCGACTCGACCCAGGTGCGGGCGACCCGGTCCAGGTCATCTTCAGGCTCGAATCGCTCCAATCTCCTAAGGCGGGCCTCGACACACTCCACGTGTTCCCGGAGAGAAAAGCAGGCTTCCTAAGCCAGCGGCAACTTTGCGGCTTCCCGGTGGGTCTTGGCCCGCTGGAGCCCGGAGTAGAAATCCAGGGCCTGCTCCACCATCCTCCTCTGGAGTTCGTGAGGCTCTGGACGCCAGCCGGCCACGAATTCGTAGAGGGCCATCCCGTTTGCCGGATCGGCGGCCAGGGGGCGAGGCACAACGCGGACCCCGCGATCCCAGGCAAAGCGGCAGAACGAGAACTCGGCGCCGAGGCGGTCCCTGGGGTCGCCAGGATGCCGGAAATAGAGCTTGAGGAAGGCTCGTCCGTCGCCAGCGCGGATTAAGGCTCCGCGGTTATTGGCCGTGCCGGGCCGAAACTCGATCCGAATGGGGCGAGAAAAGCCGGCCTTCTCCGTCAATGCCTCGATTTGCACATCCAGTTCCGGCGTTGGTCTTCTTGCATCCATCATGGCAATAGGATTTCCCGAAGTTCCGACCAGGAAGGCACAACGACGAATCTCGATTCCGCGGCGTGGGCGCCACCAGGGTCGAAGAGAAGCTTCCGGACGCCCCGTGGGAAACCGCGTTCGCCCAGGAATTCAGGGAGATCATCGACGAAATGCGTGCATCGCTCGGCGGCGATCCGGTTCAACTTGTCCCTCTTGGTCAGCTCGAAAAAGGTTTGCAGGGGTTCGCCGGTCCAATGGTCTTCGAGCCAGCGGCAGGCGAACTGGTGGAGATCGTAGCGCGGCCCCAGGTAGGGATGGCGGGTGCGATGGCTAATGATGGCCGTGGCAACGCCACGCTCCCGGCAAAGGGCGAAAAACTCGAACACTCCCGGGAACGGGGAAGCATTGGCCATGCGTGGACCATAGACAAGCCCCTGAAGTCGAGTCCAATCTTCTTCGCGACCACAAGCGCGGAGATGGTTCCGAACCGCAGTTTTGGAGGCGGACAGATGGTCCGGGATCAATCCTTCATCGACGGCCACGCGGTGGAAGAGCCCATCGTAACAAACCACAGTGTTGTCGAAATCCACGCCGATGATGATGTCGGCGCCGCTCATGGGGGCGTCATGTCGATGAGAGGTCGGATCACACGGCCTTCCTCCAGGTCACGAAGAGCGACATTCACGTCTTCCAGAGCATAAGTCCCACCGAACAGAGACGCTAGATCGATCTTGCCTGCCTGAATCAGGCGGCCATACCGAGGAAAATCGCGGCTTGGAACCGTATCACCGCCCCAAGTGCCGCAGAGTTGCTTCCCCTGGTTCAATTCCTTGGGATCGATTTCCAGGAGGCGCCCGCTCCTGGCGTTCCCGACCACGATGGCGACGCCTCCCCGGGAGCGAACGCCGCGGAGCGCCTCCGCCATGACCTCGGGAGAACCAGTAGCCTCGACGACGAAGTCGAGGCCGCCCGGGCAAAGCTTTGCCAGGCGGCTGGAAACATCTTCCTGGCTGGCGAGGATCGTATGCGTGGCCCCCAACTTCCTGGCCACATCCAGCTTCCGGGGAAGCAGGTCGATGGCGACCACGGGAAAACAACCGGCTATGGCGGCGCCAGCCACGGCGCAGAGCCCGACTCCGCCCGCGCCGAAAACGGCCAGCGACTGTCCCGGACTGGGCGAAGCGGTATTAAAGACGACTCCAAGCCCCGTGGGCAAGGCGCAACCGAGCGCAGCAGCATCGCGCATCGCCAGTCCATCGGGCAGAGGCCATAGCCGGTTCTCGCTGATGACCATGCGCCGACCGAACGTCGTGATGCCGCCTGCATTCACCTTGCGGTCCCCCCAGCGGTAAGTCGTCCCAGGAACATTCTTGCCCTCACCCTTGATCCAGGAACAGACTACCCGGTCCCCCGCCTCGACCCTGGTCACGCCCGGTCCCGCCTTCAAGACGACTCCACTCCCTTCATGGCCAAGGCAGTGGGGCACGTACGGGTCCGGCCCCCGATGCCCTTGCGCCTCTAGGAGTTGCGTGTGGCAGACGCCACTATAGTGGATCTCCACGAGAACCTGCCCGGCTCTCAGAGGTTCGATCTCCAAGGAAACGACTTCCAAGGGCTTTCCAAGCTCGACGAGGATTGCGGCAGTGGTCTTCATCTTTTTTTTGGCTCCTTGGGTTGATGGCCTTGGGTCATTGGGGGCGGCGAAGGCTCGCCTGACAATGCCTGGCGGATGCGCTGACAAACAGCCTCCGTCGTCAATCCGTAGGCTTCGCGAAGATAGCTCTGCCCGCCGGCTTCATGGGGATAGCAGTCGGGGGTGGCAAGTATTTCGAAGCAAGTCGTGGACCGTGGACGCCCAAGAAGCCATTCCCCGACGGCGGAACCAAAGCCGCCCAAGCGGCTGTGCTCTTCGAGGGTCGCCACGACGCGGAAACGCCCGAACAACCCCGCAAGCAACTCTTCGTCCAGAGGCTTGATCGTATGGAAGCTGGCGACCAGGGTCGATACGCCTTCGGCAGCCAGCCTCTTCCCCGCCTCCACCGCCACGGGGAGTACGTTTCCCGCGGACAGCAAAGCGACTTCCTCTCCTTGCTGGAGCACGATGGCGCGGCCAATAACCAGCTCCGGTTCCGAAGAGTGGAACACGGGTTCCCCCTTCTTCCCAAGGCGGACATAACAAGGATGGCCGTAGCCGATGGCGGCCCGCAATGCGGCCCGCACTTCCTGGGCGTCTCCCGGGCAAAGGACGGTCATTCCTGGTAAAGTCCGCATCTGGGCGATATCCTCCAGGGAGTGATGGGTGGCTCCGAGGCGGGCATAGGAGAGCCCGGCGCCAGTGCCCACTACCACCACCGGGAGATCATGGTAGCAGAGATCGATCTTGATCTGCTCCAAACAGCGGATGGTGTTGAAGGAGGCAATGGTGTAAGTCACGGGTTTCAGTCCCGACATGGCTAGTCCTGCGGCCAGACTCGTCATGTTGGCTTCGGCCACGCCGCAGTTGTAGAAGCGACTTGGAAACTTGGCCTTGTAAGTGTTGAAGAGCCGGTTCCCGATATCCCCTGAAAGCAGGACGATCCGCGGATCCTGGTCCGCGAGCTCTGTCATGATGGCAGCGAAAGCGTTCCTCATCGAAGTCCCAACTCCTCGTGTGCCCGCCGGACCTCCTCCGAGGTCGGAATGCGATAATGCCAGTTGTTGTCGTCTTCCATGAAGGAGACGCCCTTCCCCTTGACGGTATTGGCAATGATGACCACAGGTTTTCCCGTCCCATGGGGCGTCTGGCGAAGAGCTTCCCGGAGATCGGCCAGGGAGTGCCCGTCCAGCTCCACCGAGCTCCAGCCGAACGCTTCCCACTTGGCCGCCAAGGGATCCAACGCCAGGACCTCCCGGCTGCGACCGGTGGCCTGCCACTTGTTGTCGTCAACGATGACGACAAGGTTTTCCAGGCCGTGAGCCGCCGCGAACATAGCACCCTCCCAGGTGGACCCCTCATTGCACTCGCCGTCGCTCAACACCACGAAAACGCGGTACCAGCGTTCCTGAATCCTGCCAGCTAGCGCCATTCCAATCCCGATGCCAAGGCCATGGCCCAGGGATCCAGTGGCGGCTTCGACGCCAGGGGCGCAGCCGGGACCAGGATGCTCCGCCAGACGATCCCCGTCCTCGGCGTACGTGTCCAGCCAGGAGAGAGGAAAAAAGCCTCGATGAGCCAGCGTCGCATAGAGAGCCATGGCAGCATGTCCCTTGCTCAGGATCAGCCGTTCCCGACCCGGATCGGCGGGTTTCGCCGGATCGATCCGAAGCGCCGACCAGTAGGCGGCCACAAGGATATCGATACAGCTCAGGCAGGAACCGAGATGGGGAGAACGGCTTCTGTGGGACATCTTCACCACTGCGCCGCGGATGGTGCGAACCATCCGTTTCATCGTCTCGTGTTCGACACCGGGATCAGCTTGTGGATTCACCATGGGAACGGCTCCGAGAAGAGCGAGGGAAACAAGCCGGGCCGAGCTCTATTTCCCGGTCCCGGGAGGAGGGCAAAGGGGAAAGCAGGGGAAGCGGCAGTGAAGGGGAATTCCATTTTCCGGATTCCCAGCGACGGTGAAGGGGGGAAGCAGGGCGAGCGGCAGACGGCTGGACGATCGCCAACGCGAGCGGAACTCAAGGCAAAAAACGAAGAAAGCGGACGAGGAAAACTGCATTTAACAAGAATCACCCCAGCATGCGACCCGACCCTTCTCAAATGTTCCGCCGAGCCCGAGACTATTGGGCCTTGAGTTGTTGCATGCGCTTGATGTTGTGGTAGAGGGGATTGGTGAGGGGGTCGCGGATCTTCCCATCCTGGAAAGCCTCCACGAGGCTCTGGACAGCGTCCTCGATGGTGAAGCGGGGAACGAAGCCGAGCTTTTCGCGGATCTTGTCCGAATTGATGTGGTAGGAGCGCAGGTCGTCGGAAGGTTCGTAACAGAGCTCGATGGCCTGGTCTCCAAAGGTATCTTTCACGATTTCGGCGATTCTGGAGACGGAGAGGTTCTGGTATCCGGCATTGAACGCCTCGCCGTCGATGGTCTCCCTTGGAGCCTGAAGAAGCGTCTGATAAACTCGCACCATGTCTTGGATGTTGATGTTGGGTCGGAGCTGGCTCCCGCCGAAGATCCTGATTTTCTTGTTCACCAGGGCATGGGCCGTCAAAATGTTAACGGTAAGATCCAGCCTCAGCCTGGGCGCCCAGCCGCAGACCGTGGCGGGCCGCAAGACGACGCGCTCCATCTCTCCGACATGAGGATGCTCCAAGAGCGTCCGTTCACATTCTAGCTTGAAGCGAGAATAATCGGTAAGGGGCTCCGGTGTCGCATCTTCCCGCACGTCGGGATCCGCCTTGACCCCGTAGACACTGGACGAACTGGCGTAGATGAAGCGCCGCACTCTCTGATCGATGGAACTTTGGAGCAACGGGGCGAAGGCTTCACGGTTGATGGAGGTGCCCAGGTCCGGATCGAGCTCGAAGCTGGGATCGTTGGAGATGCAGGCCAGGTGGATCACCACATCCACTCCGGCAAGCTCCCTGCGAACGCCAGCAACATCGCGAATATCCATGGGAATCACCCGCAGGCTCGGATGGTTCCTGGCCGATCCGAACACATCATCACCGTACCAAAAAAGGTCGATGACCTTGGCGCTGTACCCATCCTCGAGGAGTTTCGGGACCAGCAAACTCCCCACGTAGCCACCGCCTCCGGTGACGAGAACCGTTTCAAAGCCGTTGGAGTCCATTCTATTTCCCTAAATGTGTTGGCAACAGGTTGGCTAGGTAATGACGTCGGCGATGCGAAGCGGTGAGCTCAACCGGGTATGCGACCGGCACCGGGGATCTCCACAAGGTCCATCCAATGGTGGAGGACCGTGGCGTGGCAAGTTTCAGCGTCCCCGTAAGTGCGGCAAGGCAACCATGCGTTGAGGTCTCCGGCACTCCGCAAGGGAGTCTCCAGATCCATGGCGGAAAGCGTCACGATGGTCATGGAGAGCCGCCGCGCCGTCCGGGTCGCAGCCAGGACGTTGGGCGACCGGCCAGAGCTGCTGATGGCAACGAGCATGTCAGCCCCTCCGCCACGCCTGGAAAGAGGCTCGGAAAAGACATGTTCATACCCCATGTCGTTGGCCACAGCCGTGATGAGGGAGAGGTCGGAGAAGACCTGCGTGTGGAGGCGGGCGTTCTTTGCCAGGTCGGCGGCCATGTGGCTGGCCATGGATGCACTTGCTCCGTTGCCCACCAGGTAGATTGTGCCATTGTCCTTCCGAACTTCCTCGGTGTAGCGACACCAAACGGAAAACCCGGCATCCACAGGAAGCGCCTGGGCATCAGCGTCCCAAAAGGAGAGGTTGCGAAGAAGCCCATGGACCTTCTCCGCCTTGGAAGTCCAGTCCCCGGTACCTTGACTCGCCTTGTCCGCCATGGTTCCTCGAATTCGCTTAACACTTGATTTTGGTGGAGAGACCTTCAACATAGAAGAGAGAGAATATGCTGCCAGAAGCCTTCGAAATCCAGCGCCTTTTTGTTGCCCATGGTAGCACAGGCTTCGGCGCCAGCAACATTCCCCAGAAAACCGATAAGTTCCATGGGGAGCCCGGAGGCCGCACAGGGCGCAGCGACGGACAATACGGCGTCGCCGGCGCCGATGCGGTCCACTAGTTTGAGGGCGAAGGCGGGGACCTCGCTGAACCCGGCATCCGCATCGTAGCCCAGGCTGCCATACTTGCCCCGCGTCACCATGAAGCGAGGACAATCGATACGCTGTGCGATCCTCCGCACGACCTCGCGAATATCGGCTCGCTCGTCGCGAACTTCCAGGCGAGCCTCGGCCTCGTCGATGGAGATGTAGTCCGCCCGGGGGTACTTGGTGATGAGATTGAACCCGCGGTTCCCCGCGTTGGTCTGGGCGTTGACAGCAAGAAACGGGGCATCGGAGCAGAGGCGATCCACGACCCGCCGCGTCAAAAGTCCATGACCGTAATCGGCCACGACCACGAGGTCGCACTCCGGCAACATCCGCCCCAGCTTCTCGCAGAACGCTTCCTCATCACCGGTCGCGAACGTTTCGTTGCTCATGGTGTAGACCTCGAAAAGCTTGGCTCCCAGATATTCTTCCAGGAAACGGGTCTTGACGATGGTCGGTGTCCCCGGCTTGACGACGAAATCCGCAGCCACGTTGGGCTGGAGTTTGGCACGAATGAATTCCTCCCAGGAGTCGATCTCGCCCAGCATCGTCAAGAGCCCCACCTGGTCACAAAAACTGGCCACGTGGTTGGCGATGGCCAGGATCCCGCCGGCATACCGTTCGGTGTACAGGTGTCGGGCGGCCAGGATCGGTTCCTTGGACGCCTTGGCCATGACATTGCACAGGTGGTACTCGTCGATAATCGTCTCGCCCACGGTCAGCACCTTCAGGGAGCGGACCTTCCGCAACGCCTGGAGAATTCCTGCCGGCGTGTACTCCTGGCGGAAGCGGTCCAGGAATGCCCGTGCTTCCGGGGAAAACAGGTTCATGTGGAGGTTGGCCAGGGACGAAGTGCTGACCCCGCGCTCCTGGGTCAAAAAAAGCCTTGCCCCGACGTCTCGGGCAGCCTCTTCGTCCTGGCGCAGGCTTTCCAGCGACGCATTGGAATTTCCAGGATCGATGCCCCGAGCATAGACATCGGGGCGGAGAAGGTAAATGGCCTCGTGGGAGAAACCAACGTCGGAGATAGCGACGAAATCTACGCAAGAAAGGGCGGCGACGGCTTCGGCACGAAGCCCTTCGGAGAAGACCGGTCGGTGGGGTCCCTTTTGGACAAAGCGGTCGGGAACGATGGTCACCGCAAGGATTCTTCCCTCTCGACGGGCCGCCTCGAGATGCTTGATGTGACCGACGTGCAGCAGGTCAAAAACCCCATGGCTGTATACCGTGATCGGACCCTCCTTCCGGCATGCGGTAAAGAGGTCTGCCATCTTGCGGAAGGATATGATTTTGTCCCTCGAACCCATCAGCCGTCCTTCACACGGAAGGGAGGTTTGTACCGTCCATCGAGCACCGCCCGCCGAGCCCTGGCATAACGCTCCGGTGAGTCGATAGCGATCCGGAAGCCAGTCAACGGGAAGCCAAAGATCGGAAGCTCACGCAGGTTAGGAATGTAAACGTCCTTCGGCAAATCTGCAAAACTTCCTGGCACCAGTCGGGCCAGGAGCAGGGGCGTCAAGAGCTGAACTCCCGAATTGACCCACGGATAGGGATTGCGCCTTCGCTCTTCCTCCGTCGGCCTCTCGATGAACGCCACAATCCTTCCTGCGTCGTCCATTTCCACCAGGCTGTTGGAGCCCTGCCGCCTGTGCAAGAACAAGGTTGCGGCGGCTCCACGCTTCCGGTGGAAATCGACCATGGCGCCAAGATCCTGGTCGATGAGCAAATCGCCATAGATGACCAGGAACTCCCTGGATCCCCGGAAAGAGTCCAACACGTTACGCACGCCACCTGCGGTCCCCAAGAGCTCTTTCTCCCAGGAGTAGGCGATCCGAACACCCAAAGAACTCCCATCGCCCAGGAAATCCGCAACAAGTCGCCCTTGAAAATGGAGGTTGATCACCAAGTCGTCAAAGCCGTGAGACGCCAGGTACCGGATAGTATACACGATGAGCGGCTCGTCCCCCAGGGGTAGCATCGGCTTGGGCAACCTCTGTGTCAAGGCGCCCAACCGGGTTCCGTAACCCGCAGCCAGAATCATCGCTTTCATGCCCGTCGCTCCTCTGTGGAGAAGATCCAGTCCAAGGCCCTCCCTAGGTCCCGGCATCGGTGGTCCGGCCAGAGATCCGGGGGCATGGGAACCGCCGATTCGATAGGCGCCTCCGCGTGCTTTCCCGTCTCTAGCAAGACCGTCCGGCAACCGGCAAAGCGGCCGGCGGCAACGTCGCTCATCCGGTCGCCAATCATGAAACTCCGAGCCAGCTCGAGATCCAGATCGGCGGCGGCCTGTAGCAGCATTCCCGGCGCGGGCTTTCGGCAAGAACAGGCCCGCCGGTACCGGGCCAACGTCGCCCTGGGATGGTGAGGACAAAAATAAAAGGCCTCTGGCGCCGGCCTGGCCAACTCCCCAAGGCGCCGGGCGATGAAACGATGAATCGCTTCCACCTCGGCCTCCGACACGAGACCCCGCGCCACCACGGGCTGATTCGTCACCACCACCATGACAAACCCCGCCTGATCAAGACGCCGAAGAGCTTCCGGTACGCAAGGAAACAGCTCTACCTGCTCCGGGCGAGTCAACAAGTGGACATCGCGGATTAGCACGCCGTCCCGGTCCAAAAATACGGCCTTGGAACTCACCCTGCCTGCTCCTCCGCACCTGGCGGCGACAGGTACTCAAACCAGGCCCGGGTCGCCACTTCGATGCTCTCTGGCGTCCAAAGCGGCGCATCCTTCCAATCACCAATTCTCTCCGACATCCGGGCCACGCCCTCCTCGAAGGAGACTTGAGGCCTCCAACCCAGGAGCCTCTCAATCTTTCCGATGTCGGCCCAAGTCTGATCCGGCTCTCCCGGCCGCTTCGGAATGTGGACCTTGTCGCCGCCCAACAGTTCTACCAGGCGGTTGACGCTGGATGGAGCGCCGGAACCGATATTCAGGATCTCCCCCCGCAAATCCGAGTCGGCGGCACGGACAAGAGCCTCCGCAACGTCCGTGACGAAGGTGAAATCCCGGGTCTGGGCTCCATCTCCCACCACCGTAAACGGCTCCCCTGCAATCTTCTGCTTGAGGAAAACGCCGAAGACCGCTCCATAGGTCCCCGACGTCCGGGACCTGGGCCCGTAGACGTTGAACAAGCGGCAAGAAACCACTGAAACCCCGTACACCTGCCCCCAATGAAGGACGCATTCTTCCCCTAACCTCTTGCTCAAGGCATAGGGATACTGCGGGCGAATCTCGGCCGCCTCCGGAGTCGGGTAGATGTCGGGAATCCCGTAGCAGGAGGAAGACGCCACGTAGAGGAAGCGCTCGACTCCCGCTCCCCGCGCCGCCTCAAGAACCGCCACCGTGCCATCGACATTGGCGTGGTGGTAATCCATGGGCCGCTGGATCGAAGGCACAATATCCGCCAACGCAGCAAGGTGAAACACCTGCTCCACGCCACGAAAAAAAGGACGAATCTCTTCAAGCTCTGAAACATCGGCCTCGTGAACACTCAAGTTTTCATCGTCCACGAATTCCGCCAAATTCTCCAGCCGGCCCGTGGAGTAGTTGTCGATCACCTGAACTCTGCGTCCATCGGCCAGAAGGCGCTCTACGAGATGAGACCCGATAAACCCGGCTCCACCGGTCACCAAGCAAGTCAGTTTGGTCATGGTGCCCCTTTGTCCATTTCTTCAAGATGGTCAAGATACCAGCAATAGGTGGCCTCAAGGCCTGCGCGAAGCTCGATGCGGTGTCTCCAGCCAAGAGCGTGGAGCCGATTGACATCCAATAGCTTCCGCGGTGTGCCATCTAGCTTCGAAGTGTCAAAAACGATCCGCGCCCCCGGATAGACGATCTCCCGGACAAGATCCGCCAGATCGCGAATGCTGAGGTCCTCCCCCGTCCCAACATTGATGTGACGATCATCTTCGTAGTGATCCATCAAATGCAGGCAGCCGTCGGCCAAATTTTCCACATGCAAAAACTCCCGGCGAGGATCCCCGGACCCCCAAATCACAACCTCCTCATCCCCCTTCATCCCGGTCGCGTGGAACTTCCGGATCAATGCCGGAACCACGTGGGAGCTTCCAAGGTCGAAATTGTCCCTGGGACCGTAAAGATTCGTGGGCATCGCAGAAATGAAGTTGCACCCGTACTGGCGGCGATAAGACTGGCAAAGCTTGATCCCCGCAATCTTCGCAATGGCATACCACTCGTTGGTTGGCTCCAGCCGCCCCGTCAACAACGAGTCCTCCCGGATCGGTTGCGGCGCCTCCCTGAGGTAGATGCACGAACGCCCCAAGTACAAGAGCTTCTTGACATCGTGGAGATAAGCCGCATGCACCACCGTGCAAAGATCCGCACGGCGTGGGGCACCTCTTGCTTCATGGAAACGCCCTTTTCTTGCACATTGTTCCATACCATTCTTCTGCATTGGATTGCGTTCCGCTCCCATCGGCGGCAATCCGTCCGCCGCTGGGAGCCATCCTCACCCCTATTGTCATCGCTGAGCCCAAGGACCCAAAGACTCTGACTTTCCGAGCAATCCACCCAAGGCGGGACAATTCATTGTAGCCACCTACACCCCGCAGAACCCCGGCCCTGGAATCCGGCTGCGGGGCCTTGGTCATCGTACTCGCCAGGAACCCGGCAAGGATGTGGCACAATCGCCCTCGACTGCGATGAGGCGGAAACGACACAACAGGCACCAGCGATACCAGTGACCGAAGGGGATCCATCCAGAAGCCAGTGAACCCGGCCAACCACCGGGTCCTCCAGCTCACGCTCAGGACCCGGTTTCGTCCTTGCCTGCCAAAGAGAAACCACGCTTCCCCGCCAAGATCAACACCAAAACCAGCACGAACCACAAGATCCCCAACCACTGGGAGGAACCACATGGCAATAGCATCAAATAATCATTTGTTTCAAGAGATTACCGAGATACCTATGGTCCCATCCGGCCTTGAGCCGTCTGTTTTTGATCCCAAGACGAGAACTTTTGTCTTGCCGCAACGTGTTCAGTGCAATGTGCCTCAGTACGGCAAA
>JAJRTK010000089.1 GCA_024278345.1 bacterium
GGATTCTGGGCCTTCCGGTTTTTGTCACTGAGGACCGGAGCCTCGACGGGATCCTTAGTCTCCGGCGCTTCGACGAACTCGAAGCGAAGAGGCCGGCTCCGTTCTTTTTCCGGCGTGCGACCCGCAAAAAAAGAAATTGAGTACCGGGCGGAAAGAGCCCAAAGAAGGACAATGTGCAGAAGAAGCGCCAAGAGGAGGGCGGCCCAGAACGGTAAGTTGTCTCTTCGTGGACCCTGGCCCATGACACGTTTCGGCTCTCGCTGCTGGTCGTGGAATGGCACGGCTCGCCTACAGGCCTTCGATCCGGCCAGAGAGCGGTGCGGAGGGGATAGCTCCCGTGTGCGGCGGCGATGGTCTTACCGCCGGGACGAGCTCGCACGGAGAACTCCGGATTGGAGACTCGTTTTCTTTCACAGCATCCAGGCGGAAAGGTTCACTGGAAGCTTCCTGAATCGATGGCCACCAGAGCTTGCCGGTAATCCAAGGTGGTCACCAGTGTCAGCGCCATTCCTTCTTCTCTCCATCCGAAGACCTTGAACCCAAAAAAATTGTCGTAACCAAGGGTGCGGTCTCCCACGCGGACTTGGTGCAATCCTAGCCCAAAGGGACCCAACACCTGCTGCTTGTTGAAGCGTTCGAAGCGGAGAGTTTTCCAGTTTTCGCCGCGGCGAAGCTCTGCTCCCCCGAGCTCGGGCTCCACTAACGGCATCTGGATGAGATAGGCAAGTCCGCCGGATGGGCTACTTTTGTAGCTCGACATCGGCTTGTTCTCATGCAATGTGACGGCCTGGAGCTTGAGCGGGGAGCCTAGCTTAAAGAGACTGTAGCCCAGGGCCGATCTCGCGTTTTCGAGTCCCACCTCTGGGACGGTCATCCCACCTGAGGAGGCTTCGACCGGGGCGGAGACCGAATTATTGTACCAGTTCTTCGGTGGAAAATAGAAAAAGGTCATGGGCGAGATCCGCCGGTCAAGCTTGAGCTTCGAGAGTTCCCAGTGGTAAAGCTCCTTGCCTTGGGGATTGATCAGTGCATAGCGCAAAGGAAATCCATCTTCGGCGTCCAGCCAGTAGCGCTCTGTTTCCAGGGTGATCCCATGAATCCCCGGCGTCTTGGGCTTGGATGTCGGTTTTAGGGTGTAGACTCGAGTTTTCCGGCCCGCGATCAAGGGACCCTCTTCGCTCCGCCTATCGTAGTTCCGCTCGATGTTCTCGATGATGTGGCCCAGCAAGGCGACAATCGCTTTGTCGGAAAAGGCCGGTAAGTTTCGGATGAACAGCCCGCCCCACCATGCGCTATTGACGAGCCAGAGGTTCGGAGGACGAAACGCAAGAAAACCCTTGTCCGTCACTGCCATCTTCAGGATGAGAGGCCTGGAATAAGCGACGTAACCTGAGTAGTCCTTCTTTCCGTCGTTCCATGTTGTCTGGGCGGAAAACGTCTTCAGCTCAAAGCGATTCCACTCTGTCTGAGCTTGCTTCAGACCTCCGGAACCGACGCAGCCGCTGGCAAAAAGGGCGGCCATAAGAAATGTTGATACCCAGTGATGCTTGAAAAGAGAATCCGAACCCATCTGCCCTTGCCACCAAAGAAGGAAGCGGCGGCTGTACGCTTCGCGTCAGCCACCGCGTCGAGCGTTGAAAAATTCAGTCATCACAGTCGATAAGTGCTCGAAACTGCTTGCCTGGCTTGAAAAAAGGCACAACCTTCTCTGGGACCTGTACTGTTTCGCCGGTTTTAGGATTGCGGCCTCGCCGGGCTGCTCGCGTCTTGGTCCGGAAACTGCCAAACCCCCGTAGCTCAACCTTGCCTCCATCCACCAGAGCCTGGGTGATAGAACGTATGAACGTGTTGACGACCGTTTCCGACTGTTTCAAAGTCAGGCCACAGTCGCGAGCGAGCTGTTTGATGAGTTCGGTTTTTGTCATCCTCCCCCTCCCTTAGCCTTCGTCGTCAGCTTCTTCGCCATCGGAAAACTCGTCTTCTTCATCATCATCCAGCTCGCTCTCGACTCCCATCAAAGTGCAAGCGTTTTGGTAGATGTGCAGGACAAACTTCTGTTCTTCGCGCAGATCATTGACAGAGTCGCGAACGCTGGCCAACTCATTTTCAATGGAACGGTTGAGGTCTTCGATCTCCTCCCGAGTTGTCTGGAGGGTCATCTCATAGAACTCGCGCTTCTTAGTATCGAGCGCCATGGTCATCTCCCGCTATGGTTGTGAATCCCGCTAGTCGTTTGGCTCCCGAAGAGATCATTCGAAGTCGTCGTCTTCCTCCTCTTCCGCCCGGAACTCATTGTCCACACCAAGCCGGCGGCAAGCGCCACCAAAAACTTGGAGGACGCTCTTGCGATCCTGATTCAGCTCGTTGACTCGCTCCCGTGCCTCCGTGATCAGGCGTTCGATCTCCGCGTTGATGTTTTCGTAGTCGGCCTTACAGGTTTCCACGACGTTCTGATAGAATTGACGCCGTTCTTCACTCAACTCCCGCATCTTTCCTCCCAATCGCTGTCGGATTCATGAGGACTGCTCCCGAATCGGGTAACATACCGTAATAGAGGAATTTCCCAAGTCTGCCAACGCCTGATACTAGCCGAACAAATTCGATTTTACAAGAAGGGTTCGCTTGCGAGTGTTTCTGCCAGATGTGAAACAGGTGCCGGTCCGCACCTCCCAGGGAGCAGTGAGCAAGGAACCTGCCAAATTCGGTTGACCATTCGATGGCGGGGCAGGCATCCTGGGAGTGATCAAAAACCCCGCGCTTCGACAACTCCCGCTCCCAACAAAAAGAGAAATCAGGAGTTTGTCAAGATTGAGAGGTTTGGGTGAGTCCAATTTCCCTCCCGCAACATGACGGTGCTCAGA
>JAJRTK010000090.1 GCA_024278345.1 bacterium
AAGAGGTGCCGAGGCTGGCGGTTTTTGGCCGGATGGAGACCTTGTAGTCGCGGACGTCGCGGAGTCCGATGAGGGCGACGGACTGTGGGAAGGCGCCGGGTCTGCGCATGTAGCCGTCCCGGAGCTGGCGGAGGACGGAGACGAGGCTTTCGTCCAAAAGAGCGTCGATTTCGTCCAGGAAGAGGACGACGGGCCTGGGGCAACTCTCCGCCCATTGCGCCAGGAAGAGGTTCAAGCGGGTGGCGGCACTCACGTCGGGGATCTTTTTCTTGGGTCGCAGTTCGGTGGGGAACTGCAGTCGCGCTTCTTCGAGAAGCGACTCCACAACGGCCTGGACGGCTCCTTCGATGTTTTTTCCCATGGCCTGGGCCATTTCGCAACTTGCGTGGAGGGCGGCGTAGTGACCCTCGGCGGTGAGAGTTTGTGCGAGGGTGCGGAAACAGGTGGTCTTACCCACCTGGCGTGGCGCGTGGATGACGAAGTAGAGCTCTTGATCGATGAGGCGGCGGACACCGGGGATCCGGCGTTCCGGCGGGAGCATGTAATGTTTTTTCGGGTCACAGGGTCCGGCGGTATTGAAAAAGCGGTGCATTTTGGGGGTTCCGGGTTCTGGGTTCTGGGTGCCTGGTTTTGGGTTGGGTGCGAGGTCGTGGATGGGTTTGTCGGCGGTTTTTTGATGGATCCTGGGGGGAGGTGGCTCCTGGCGTCGGCCGGATGGCCGGCGACAGGGGCGGAACGCAAGCTGGAGGTAGAGTTTGGGGAGAGCTTGGGTTCATGGTTTGGAGTGGGTGAATGGGAGGCTTCGAACGGATGGCGCTGCTCCTGGTTGGCGGCTCAGAAACGGGTGGTGTCGTTGGGGTTGGCGTGGTCCAGGGCCGTCCAGGTGGGCGCCCAGGCCGGGGCGTTTTGGCAGAGTATGGAGAGGACGGGGTTCGCCAGGATTTCCTCTTCCTTGCCCAGGACGATGACCTGGGTTTTGGCCCTGGAGAAGGCGACGCAGAAGAGGCGTTGGATGTCTTCCATGGCTTCGGGGCTGCCGGGTTTCGGGTGGATTCTGCCCATGAGCCAGACATGCTCCGGGGAGACGGGATCGAAGATGACCATGTCGGCTTCTTGTCCCTGGGAAACGTGGATGGTGCCTGTGATGATCCGCTTTTCCCAGAGCCACGAGAGGTGTGTTCGGGCCAGTTTTTTGAGGAGGTTGGCCTGGAAGCGGAAGGGCGTGAGGAGGAGGGTTTTGGCGTTGGGTTGTGCATCGAGGATCCGTTTGGCGAGGCCGATGGCGATCCATGCGCTTCGTTCGCAGCGTTTTCCGTTGTCGGTTCGCTGGTCGGTGACCTGGTCGAGGGCCATGGGAGGAAGGGGCATGCGCCAGGGGTCGAGGATGGCGACGGCGTTGTGGGGCCAGCCGCGGGCAAGGGGTGGCTGGCGAGGGTTGCCGACGGTTTTCAGGCGGCTTTTGTAGAACGCACTGGAGATCACGCGGCAGAGGTCTGGCGGCATGCGGTTCTGTTGGGTGAGGAGTGTGAGGGAGCCTTCGGCTTCCCGGCGCTCCACGTCGCTGTTCCTGACGGCGCTTACCAGGTTGAAGAGGGACTCTCCGACCCAGTGGATGGAGTTCTTGTCCTTGTGATTGCTGGAGCGGCGGATGGGCCCCAGTTGCCGGATGTCGCCGGCCAGGATCAGTTGGTCGGGCGGATGTTCGCTCAGGAAGGGGATGCTCCAGAAGCGGCTCACCATGCTGGCTTCGTCCACGGCCAGGATCCATTTGCCGCGGGCCAGCGCTGCCCGCACGCTTTCCTTGTTGAATCCAGAGAAGACAGTGGTGACGATGATTTTGGCATCGCGGGCCATGCTCCAGAGGGTGGCTGACCTGTTGCAGATGATGTCGCCCAGCTTCGCGTAGAGGCGGCCCAACTTTCCCAAGAGTTTTTGGCGGGATCCCATGCTTTGGCCGGAGCTGAGCTTCTTTTGGGTTTTCTTGATGCACTTTCTCACGCTCTGGATCTTCGAGGCATATTTCCGGAGTTTTTCCGCCCAGAGCATGAGGTGCTTCCTGGACTCGAGAGCATGGAGGACGGGGTTTCCGGGGCGAATGAGTTCGCCAGCCTCCAGGGCCTGGTCCATTCTGTTGCGAGCATCGTCGATGGCCAGGGCCACGGTGTCCGTGGCGACATTGGTGGGGGCCAGGACCAGCATCTTGAAGCCCTCGATGGAGAGGGCGGAAACCAGGCTCCCCAGGGTGTAGGTCTTGCCCGTTCCGGGTGGTCCCCAGATCATGCTCAGTTTTCGACCGCCCGCCAGCAACGCCGATCTCTGGCGGTGCCGGAGGGTTGCATCCAGGTCGGCCAGCTCCTCCAGGTCGAGGCATTTCCCATCTTTGGCCCATTCGCCAGCTTCTATCTGGTCATAGGCCGTGGGCAGGTCGCGGCCGGCCTTGATTCGCCGCATGAGCCATCTTCGCATGCCGGCGCCGTAATCGGGTTCTATGAGCTTGAGGCGTTGTCCGAGCTTTGGCGAGGTCTGGTCCGTGGGGCTCTCCACGGTGAGCTGCGCTTCCTCGGGCATGATGGTCAGGGCGGCGCCATCCCAGAGCCGGCGGTTGTCGGGCAGGTAGCCCTCGGCGTCCCAAAATTCGTGATGCGCCTTGAGTCTGTCGCCAGCAGAGACGGTCAACAAGTGCAGGTCGTATTCTCGTTGCTGAGAGGTCCCCGGGAACTTGACGTAGCGAGTAAGGAAGAGGGTTTCAATGATCTCGAAATCGACACTATCGAGTCGTTTCCACTCTTCCACCAAGGCGTCCAAGATCCCCTGGTGGGAGCGGTCCAAGGAACGCGGCTGGTACTGCTGCCTGTACTTTGGTCTCCAGCTCATGGCGCCAGCTCCTGCCGCCGGAGAAGGCCTCGGCCCAGCACTTCGTCCAGCTCCCGCATCCCCCGGCGCCAGGCCAGGAGTCTCGGGTCTTGTCGCAATCGTCGCATCCGCTCCTTCAGGCTTTCCACGGCCCTCCCCGTGTTCTCCGCCACTTCGAGGAGCATCTCGGCCTCTTCCAGCAACGCCCGGGCCGCCGGCGGATCATCCTCGGCCCACCGCGCCTTTGCCGCCACGAGAAGCACCGCCGCCCGCGCCGCCCGCCTGTCACCCCCGCTACTGCGCCGCGCCGCCGCCACCAGGCCACGGGCCTCGGCACCCACGGGAATCCCCAGTCTTCCCAGCGCCGGGAACTCCTCCGAAAGCACGCTGAAGCGGCCCGTCCGCAACGCGTGCGCCCCCCGCGCGAACCTGGCCCACTGGCGATCCAACCGCGACGCGCAACTCTCCTCGGCAACCTGCGAATAAAGGCGATGCGCCGGAAGACAAGCTCCACCCCGGAGCAGCGTCGCCGCCGATTCCCGCCGCAAGTCGCCAAACTGGTCCAGAACGTTGGGAAGCTCCTCGATCCGCTCGTGGTGCGCATAACCCCATTTGCCCCGTTCCTGGACCCCCCGGACATAGAAGAGGCGCCATCCGAAAAGACTGCCCACGCCGGCAATGGCCGCCGTCATCGTCTTCCTACCCCCTGTGATGTCCGCCCCCACCTGCCGCCCTCCAGGCAGCCCGCAAGCATCGAAGCAATCCCGCATCGTCCGGGCCATCCCGCCCACGTCCGTCCCGTCAATCCGCAGGTGGAGCCACGTACCCACATCCGCGCCCACCGCCTCTTCCACCTCCAGCCCATACTCCCGCGTTTCCGGCGTTTCCAAAAGCGCCACACTCCGGCTGGGATTCCCCAGAATCGCCAGGATCGGCGCATAAGGCTGCGTCCCCACCGGCACGAAAAGCAATTCCAACCGGGGAACCCCCTCGCGACCCATACGAATCCGTTCACAAGCCAAGGGAAACGTCGTCTTCCGGTAAAAAGCCGCGGCCTTCTCCGGGTCCGCCTCCCCCAGCCAAAACTCGACCGCCTCGTCGTAGGCATCGGATAGAGCCCCTCGCCACCGAGCACGGGTCGAAAGAGAAACGGTCGTCTTCTTGTGAGACATGGGACACCAATCCTGTTCAAGTCAACCAGGGAGCAACCTAAGAAACGAATGAACAAAATCTATACAGAATCCAGCGAAAAAGTTCACCGAATGCCCAGGCTTCCTGTTTGGCGCCGTGAAACCGGACCACCCCGGCGATGCCCTCCACCTCGGCTCCCAGTCCTTCACTTCTGCGCCATGGGGAAAGCGGCCTCATCCTCGCTCTGCATGGGTGCTGCGTTCCGCTCCCATCAGCGTCCATCCGGCCGCTGCTGTCCGCATCTCACGACCCATGACTCGTTCCCGAAGCCCTCGAGCCGCCGTGCCCGGAGATCCGACCGGTGCCCCTGCTCACGCCGCCGCCCACGACTCCGGAATTACTCGTCAGCGGGGACAATGATTGGAACTCCCCTTTTTCCTCGTGGCGGTGCGTTCCACTCCCAGCGGAACGACCGGGACCTATCAAGCCGGCTTGACAAGTTGACCCAAGGAACGAGCGGGACCTATCAAGCCGGCTTGACAAGTTGACCCAAGGAACGAGCGGCCCCCTTCAACTCCGTGAATCCCGGCCGGCCCGCCGCCGGCAAGATGCCGGCACCACCCTTTGGGCGGCGCAAGGTGTAAAGCAGATTCAGGTGGATTCGATAGGTCACCAACGATCCATGCCTTCGGCATGCGTTCCCCGCCGGAGCGCCGCTGCTCACCCATCATTGCCCCATTCCCAATCGAATGCCCCGGCCGCGGAGAACGCATCACCCCTTTGGAAGCCAGGTCATGCCTTCCGCTCCCATCATCGCCCCCGCCGCCGGCCTAGATGCCCCAGGGATTCCTGCGATTTCGCTTGGCCGTGTTCCCCTCTTCCCAACGGCATGGGAAGCCAAGTAAGAGAACTCCGTGGATGAGCCTATGGACCAATTTCCGGTGGTGCTTCAGCCCTAGGGCAATGGAGCGAAGGCGGCGGTAATGGCGAGCAGCGGGCGTCGGATGGCGACCGATGGGAGCGGAACGCAACACGAAGAAGACAAAGGGTTTGCCGAGAA
>JAJRTK010000091.1 GCA_024278345.1 bacterium
CTTGGAAGTAGCCCATGCTGCAGCCTGCCAGTCTCGATGAGAGACCCTACCGACTGGAGAGCCGTATGCGGGAGAACCGCACGTACGGTTCGGAGGGAGGGGAGGCGCAAACCAATGCGCTTTCCCTACCCCTATCCACATTTTTGTATTTTTTTTTCTGATGGCCGAAACGATGACCACCTCCTGGTACGATCTATCCCCGAGCCGGGAGGTCGGGGCTATTTTGGAGAGTGGCGGATTCTTTCGATGGGAGTGGGCGGTGGCGCCTGTGAGGAGAGTTTTATGAGACAGAGTGGCCGATTTGGCGAGTTTGGAGGAGTTTTTGTGCCGCAGATCCTGGTGCCGGCTTTGGAGGAGCTGGAGGCCGCTTTTCTGGATCTTCGGGAGGATTTGGTTTTTCATGACGAGCTGGATGAGCTTCTGGCGAACTATGCCGGGAGGCCCACGCCTCTCTACCGGTGCCGCAACCTGGGGGCCGGCACGGGGACGACCCTCTACTTGAAGCGGGAAGACCTGCTCCACGGCGGCGCCCACAAGACGAACCAGGTCCTAGCCCAGGCATTGTTGGCCAAACGCCTTGGGAAGAAGCGGGTCATCGCGGAAACCGGCGCCGGGCAGCATGGAGTGGCCACGGCCATGGCCGGGGCGCTCATGGGATTGGAGACCCGGATCTATATGGGGGCGAAGGATCGGGAGCGGCAGAAGCCCAACGTGCAGAGGATGGAACTGATGGGGGCCGAGGTAGTGGCGGTACAGGCGGGAACAGCGACGCTGAAGGAGGCCATCAACGAGGCGCTCCGGGACTGGGCGGGCTCCTTCGAATCGACCCACTACCTTTTGGGCACCGTGGCCGGGCCTCATCCCTATCCTCTCATGGTGCGGGAGTTCCAGCGGGTCATCGGGCGAGAGGCCCGGGAGCAGATTCTTCGCGCCGAGGAGCGTTTGCCGGGAGCCGTCATTGCATGCGTGGGCGGCGGATCCAACGCCATGGGCATTTTTACCGACTTCGTGGGGGACCCCGGTGTTCGGCTCATCGGTGTGGAACCGGCCGGACGGGGCCTGGAGTCAGGCCTCGACGGGGCCACCCTGGGTCGCGGTGCCATCGGGATTATCCATGGTTCCAGGAGCTATGTGCTCCAGGACCCAGAGGGGCAGATCCGCGAGTCTCATTCTCTGTCGGCCGGCCTGGATTATCCCGGCGTCGGCCCGGAGCACGCGCACTTGAAATCCATCGGACGAGCGGAGTACGTGTCGGTGACCGATGCCGAAGCGGTGGATGCCTTCTTCCGGCTGTCTCGGGAGGAAGGGATTCTGCCGGCGCTGGAATCGGCTCACGCCTTGGCCTGGGCCTTGAAAGCGATGGAAGCCGGCGCCTTGCCCCACCTGGTCATCGTCAACCTGTCGGGTCGCGGAGACAAAGACCTGGAGCAGATCCTTCGCTACCGCGGGGAATCGCGGGAAGGAGGCGGCCATGAGTGAGCGGTACGCAAAAATGTTTTCAGCACTCGCGGCGAAGGGGGAGGCGGCCTTCATCCCCTTCGTCGTTCTGGGCGACCCCCATCCGCAACTGAGCATGGGGATCCTGGAATGTCTGGTGGAATCCGGTGCCGATGCCCTGGAACTGGGGATCCCCTTTTCCGATCCCGTGGCCGACGGCCCCACCATCCAGGCCGCCGACGTGAGGGCTCTGGCGGCGGGCATGAAGCCGTCCATGGCCTGGGAACTGATTGCGGGGCTCCGGGACCGCGGTCACGATCTGCCCGTGGGCCTCCTGGTTTACGCCAACCTGGTGGAAGGGCCGGGTCGCGACCGGTTCTACGAAGCCGCTCGGGAAGCTGGTGTCGATTCGGTTCTGGTGGCGGATGCGCCCACCCTGGAAGCCAAGCCCTACGTTCTCTCCGCCTGCCGCCACTCCATCGAGCCGGTGCTCATCGCGGCTCCCAATACGCCTCGCCGCCACCTGGAGACCATCGCCCGGTGGAGTGGAGGTTACACCTACGTCGTCACCAGGACGGGCGTCACCGGCGTGGAACGAGAGGCGGACTTCCGCCACCAGGGCCTGCTTGAGAGCTTGCAGGATTTTTGCGCGCCCCCGCCGGTGGTGGGATTCGGGATTTCCACTCCGGAGCATGTCCGCGCGGCGGTCTCGGCAGGCGCCAAAGGCGTCATCGCGGGCTCGGCCGTTGTCCGGCGGATCGAGGGGAATCTTGGGCAAAAGGAAAAGATGTTCCAAGAACTCGGGCGGTTCGTGGCGGCGATGAAGGAAGCGACCAGGCCGTCGCCCCTTCGTGGGGACGGGGCCGTGGCTCGGGGGCATGGAGCGGGAGCCCCGCGGTGATGAAAGGGTTCTTCGGCGCTTTTTGTGGTCTTGTCGGTGGCCACGAGAGATGTTTTAGTCTTTGGGACAGCCGATGGTGAGTGGGGGGAATTGGCGAGCAGCGGGTGCCGGATGGCGCCTGATGGGAGCGGAACACGGCACAAGAGGAAGATGTGCGGGGGAAAAACAATGCTGGGCGAAGAGCATGACTGGCGGCGGAATGTCGCGGGAAGTGCATGGAGGGCGAGTTCATTGTATATTAACGGCCTACCCTTCCTCTACCGCAAGATGCCATCATGAGTTCCGACGACCAAAAATCTCCTTTGAGCGGCCCGCAAGGCGGTACGCCGAAAAAATCACGAAAGACTCCGGGTTCCAGCAGTGCCAAGCCTTCCCCGGGCAAGCCTCGGCAGCGGAAGCCGGGGAGATCCGATGTTCCTCGCGGACCCAAGCCTCCGCGGATCAAGGCCTCTAAGAGGCCGGGAGGGACTCCGGAGCTTCCCGAAAGCCCCGGGAAGACCAAGGCGAAATCTTCGCCTGCCCCGCGAAGTGGCAAACCACGGAAAGCGGCGAAGCCCAGGGAAACAAAGAAGCGGCCGCGTTCAGCAAAAGCACGGGGTTCTTCCCCCAAAAAGCGCCGTTCGGATTCCGTGCTGGGGCCTGCCGGCCTTGCTCTGGTCATCACCCTCGGATGCCTTGCCGCAGCCGTTGGCGGGTTGGGGATCTGGCTCGCCTTCCGCCCTCTGCCTCCTGCCGGCATGGATAGCCACGAACAACCCGTTACTGAAGCGGTTTCTCCGACGCTGACCCCGGAACCGGCCTCCCGGAAACCTGGGAACCGAGAACCGGGCCTTTTGGAAGAGCCCGGTGCCGGGCCGCAAACGGCGGTGCCTGCCAAGGGAGGCCCCAAGGATGTGAAAACGCCCGGTTCCGGGGAGCCCCGTTCCAAGGAATCGAAAACGCAAGTACCGACCGATGGTGGCGCCGGAGGGGCGGTGGTTGCGGACGGGGTTCCTTCGCCCACGCCCTCGGCGACCTGGACGCCCACTAGCAGATCCACTCCCACGGTCCCGGAGCCCACGCCCTCGGCGACCTGGACGCCCACCAGCAGACCCA
>JAJRTK010000092.1 GCA_024278345.1 bacterium
CGGAGCTGGAAGAGGATGAGATCCTGGCGGAGCTGGAAGAGGATGAGATCCTGGCGGAGCTGGAAGAGGATGAGATCCTGGAGGAGCTGGAAGAGGATGAGATCCTGGCGGAGCTGGAAGAGGACGAAATCCTGGAGGAGCTGGAAGAGGACGAAATCCTGGAGGAGCTGGAAGACGATATTCCGCCGGGGGCCGATTCGAGTCCGAAGATTGAGAAAGTCGGTCAACTCCAATTCGGGCACTCTGACCTTTTCCGCGGGAGTGAGGATGGCGAGTCAGGATTTCACGGTGCTCCGGGGGCCTTGTGGCCGGAGCCTGAAGCCAAGCTGCCGAATGGTGATATCTCTCACGTAGATTTGGCGGCTCAGCTCATTCACGAGGATGAATTCGCCGAGACAATGCGCTTGGATCTAAGGGATATCCGATCCGCGCTGAAAGACCGGCTGCCCGTATCGTCGCCATCTGGTGAGCCCGTTTCTAGGCAGGGTGGGCAGGCTGCCAGTATCGGGAGTGAAACGACCCGGTTGACGAAGTCTGAGTTGCGGGCGATTCGTGCGGAGCACAAACCAATTCGCATGGTGGATCGGTTGGGGCTTATATCGACAGATTCGAGCAAGAGTTCGTTTCAGATGGAGATGGAGCAGGTGCGTCAGGCAATTGAGGCAGGTCGATTCACAGACGCAATGACGTTGCTTCGTCCCCATCTGTCGGCCCCTCCTCAACAGGAATCCGAGCAGGACTACGTGGCTCTTCTTCGTGGGGAGCTTCGTCGTCGTTGTTTGCGTTTCATGAGGAATGAGGAACGCGTTCCCCGGAACAGCATGGGGCAGAACTCACTACTTTTTCAGGCCCTGTTGCGCACGCCGTCCGGTCCGATCCTGAAGGCAATGGACGGCCAGTTGACGCTTTCGAAACTTCGGCGGAAGTTGGCGATGGAAATGGACGAGTTTGCCGAGCATCTTCTCTCGCTCATGGAGCGCGGTCTTGTCGAGTTCGACGTCGAAGGCTGACCAAGAGAGAATCGGAGAGTTGGAGTGAACGTCATGGCGGCCGATGAACGAATAGGTTTGGTGAAAGAAGAAGCTCAACATCTTGCGCGATCAATTTGCGAGACTTTGCTGGAATTAGTTCGAGCTTCGCAGCGGACCCCCATGGATTCGGCGAAGGTTCGGCAGTGTGCCACCCGGCTTCAGCGCTATTTTGGGACTTGGCTCCAGAGAGAGGGCGATCTCGTTCTGGATTTCTCTGATCGCTGCCTTACCGTCGGTGGTGTCAAGCCGGACATGGATTTCAACGGTTTTATTTTGTCTGTTCGCTACGCGAGCCAGTGGCAGTCGGCTAGCATCTCTGGTCTTGTGTTTCGGCGGCAGCTCGATATTAGGGATCTGGCCAAGATCCTGCTCCGGCCGTTTCATCCCAAGGCGGCGGGAGGCCTTGGCTGGATTGAGTCGCAGCTCGAAAAATATACTCAACCGAGTTGGTTGGAGATTTACCCTTTACAAAAGGGCTCGCCTCCTGAGTTCTTTCAATACGGGCATCTGAGTCTTCTTCTGGAGATGGTCTGGACCTTGCGGCATATGCTTCGCCAAGATCCAGCTTCGTACCAATACGATCTTGCGATGTTGAGGTTGAAGCGCCTCAGCCAGGGATTAGTCGATCTCTCTGTCCAAGGTGAGTCGATTCTTGCGTTGGTGACATTGAGGGCTCCCTATTGGTCGGGGTTATTTGTAATTGTCCAGACGGTGATCTTGGCGGTTTTGTTTGGCCAAAGTCTCAAGCTTGGGCGGCAACTCTTGGTAAACTTGGCATTGACTTCTTTGTTGCACGACTTGCCGTCCGGTCTTCTGGAGGCGACGGAGCATGAGTCATCTCGGAGGCCCGAGCTCGAGGGAATCCACTTTTTTGCTCGGCGGGGCCGGATGGACCAAGCGTTGATGCAGGGGCTGGTGATTTCTGGGGAAGTTCGATCCGCAATAGCTTCTACCGCGACGGCTGCCGCGGAGTTCCACATCTTTAGCCGAATTGTGACAATTTGCCGGATCTACGTGCAGCAACTCCAAATGGGAATCGCGCCCCATCGAGCGCTTCGGCAGCTCCTCAAGAACCCCGGTGGTCGGCTAGATCCGGCATTGCTTCAGTGGTTTGCTTTCATTATGAATGAGTTGCCGGTGGGGAGCGTAGTGGAGCTGGAGGGACTGTCTGAGCTTGGTGTTGTCTGTGGCCACTGGATGGATCAGAATCAAAGGTTCCAGCCTGTCGTGATTTCGACGGTCTCTGACTTGGGGCAATTCAAGGCGGTTTCCTCGGAACCGGCGGCAGGTGATGAAGGCTACCCCCGGATCTTGCGGATCGCATCCACAAACACTGAAGCTGGTGCTTTTCTTGCGGATTTATGGCGCTGAGCATCTTGATGCCGCTGCAAGGTCGGTCGCGCTGTTTTTGGGCTCGTGTCCCCTTTGTCGGGCAACGGTGACGAGTCCTCCAGAAAAGAATTTTGGGCGTTCTGTTTTTTTTTGGGGGGGTGGCGCGGCGTTCTTGACCGGCCCTGCAGGACATCTTTGCTGAGGTTACAGTGCCAAAAGAGTTGCTTGTTTTCGGGTGGTGCTCTGGCTTTTAGTCTGGCCGATGGAGACGGGGGCGAAGATGGCGAGTAGCGGGTGTCGGACGGCGCCCGATGGGAGCGGAACGCAACACAGGAAAAAAGGGAGTTCCGAAAGCTATGCCCTAGAGCAAGAGTCCGGCCTGTTTTCGTCAGGAGAAAAAAGCTCCGTAGTGAAGGAGGATAGAATGGGATACCGAATCGCTTGCCTACCTGGAGATGGTGTGGGCAAAGAAGTCATGGATGCGGCCTTGATGGTCTTGGAAAAGTTGGAGTTGCCGGCGGAGTTCATCCATGGGGATGTGGGATGGGAGTTTTGGCGCTTGGAGGGAGACCCGCTTCCCCAGAGGACCCGCGAGCTTTTGGCCAGTACGGATTGCTGTTTGTTTGGGGCGATTACCTCGAAGCCCAAAGAGGAGGCGGAGGAGGAGCTTGTCCCGGAATTGCGAGGCCAAGGCTTAGTCTATTTCAGTCCCATCGTTCGAATTCGTCAAGAGATGGATCTGTTCGCGAATGTGCGCCCTTGCAAGGCTTACCCGGGTAATCCGTTGAATATTCGTGGGGATGATATTGATCTGGTGGTCTTCCGAGAGAACACGGAAGGGCTTTATTCGGGCGTCGAATACCATCCCGTTCCCAGGGAGGTGCGGCGAGTTCTTGAGGAAACGCACCCGAAAATGTCAAGGTTTTCGGCTGTGCCGGACGACGAGATTGCCATATCCACACGGATTATGACGCGGAACGCGTGCGAGAGGATCGTTCGAGCAGCCTTTGAATACGCCAAGGCACACAAACGGCCGACGGTCACGTTGGTGGAGAAACCGAATGTACTCCGGGAGACAGGTGGCTTGATGACCCGGGTTGCTCGAGAGGTTGCCTCGGGTTTTCCAGAGGTGGAGCTCTGGGAAACCAATATTGACGCCATGTGCATGTGGCTTGTGAAAAACCCGAATCTCTACGATGTCATTGTGTCGGAGAACATGTTTGGAGATATCTTGAGCGATCTTTGCGCGCAGCTCGTGGGCGGGTTGGGATTCGCTTCATCGGCCAATATCGGGCAGCGGTATGCGCTGTTTGAGCCGACCCACGGATCGGCGCCAAAATATGCGGCTCAAAACAAGGTCAACCCCTTGGCGATGCTGCTGACATCGGTGCTGATGCTCGACTGGATCGACGAAAAAGAAAGGTCCCGGCGCCTTGAGTCAGCCATTGCTCAGGTCATCGATGAGGGGAAGAGCCGGACCTATGACATGGGTGGAACCACAAGTCTGCACGACATGGCAAAAGCTGTGGCCGCCAGGCTGTGACGAAGAGGGAATGAACCATGGTTGAGACCGTGACTTATCGACTTGCGGAGTTTGCGGAATCCTTGAGATATGAAGATCTTTCCGCGGAGGCCATCGAAGCGGCCAAGCGCTTCATCCTAGATTCCATCGGTTGCGCCCTAGGTGGAAAGGAGTCCCATGACTGTCAGATGGCGCTGAAGGTCCTGACAAGGCTTGCAGGGCCTGGTCGTTCAGGAATTATCGGGCGGGAAGAAGTCATGGATCCGGTTTCCGCGACTTTGATGAACGCCTTGCTGATCCGTGTGTTGGATTACAATGACATCTACTGGAAAGCCGATCCGTCCCACCCGTCCGACCTCATTCCGGTAGCTCTTGCCGCGTGCCAGGATGCTGGATTGGGTGGCCGGGATCTTCTTTTAGGCGTTGTGTTGGCCTACGAGATGGAAATGCGGTTGTGTGAGTTTGCTCGTCCGGGGATTCGGGAGCGCGGCTGGCATCACGCGACGCTGACGGCATTTGCGGCGCCCATAGTCGCGGGTCGGCTCTATGGCCTCAGCCCTGGTCAAATCCAGCATGCCGTGGGAATCTCCGCTAGCCATTCCGCGACGCTGGGTGCCGTGACGGCGGGCAAGCTCACGATGATGAAAAATACGGTCGATCCCATGGCGAGTCAGGCCGGGCTCTTTGCGGCGCTGCTTGCCAAAGAAGGGTACACGGGCCCAGAGCATGTTTTGGATGGCAAGGAGGGGTTGGCTCATTGTCTTGGGCCAGATTTCGATTTCAAGGTTCTTACCGATGGCTTGGGTGACTCCTGGCGAATTACGTCTTGTTCCATGAAGGCCTATCCCACGGAGGCTTTGACCCACGCGCCAATTTCGGTCGTTCTTGACCTGGTGACGACTCATGATTTGGCGGCGGATCAAATTCAGAAGGTCGAGGTTTACACCTTGGCCCGGGCTGCCGACATTCTGGCGGACGAGTCAAAATATGACCCCAGGACGAAAGAGACGGCGGATCACTCCCTGCCTTATTGCCTGGCTGTGGCTATCGTCGATCGACGGGTGACCACCGCTCAGTTTACCGATCAACGGATCATGGGTACAGATGTCCGGAAGGTCCTGCCGCGTATCGAAGCGATTGCCGATGCCGGTGCTGAAGAAGCTTTTCCGGCCAGGCAGCTTTGCCGGGTCGTCATCACAACCACGGACGGTGAGCAGCATGCCGGGCAAGTGGAGTATCCCAAGGGCGACCCCAGGAACCCCATGACTCAGGAAGAGCTTGAAAGCAAATTCGTTGGATTGACTGGGCATTTGCTTGGCGATGACAGCCGTCGCGAGCTGTACCAGGCCGTGGAGGCTTTGCCGGAGGGTGGAACCGTGGAGCGCCTGATGGAGGCAACTCAATGTTGAGTCTGCACGGCACTGGTCATCGAATTGGCCATCCGACAAATACGCCGAAGCATACAAAGAAGTGGGTAGGGAACCCGTTGCCTTTCATTGCAACGGGTCCTGCGAGCTCTCTGGCGAGGTCTGATGCCGAGCGTAAGCGAGACGCGGCCCAAAGGGCTGCGGCGCAAGCTCCTTGCGGAGGTCCGGAACCGGAGCGTAGCGGAGATAATGGCCGAAGGCCATATCCGGCGCCTCAGCCGGGTTCCAGGGCTGGAAACCCTGGGGTTGTGTCTGGGATCCGGAGCGTGGACGGGGCCCAGCGACAGCGAGAGCTGCCGAAGGCACCACCGATGACCACGGCCAGTCTGCTTCCGGGGGGGGAGCGGGCAAGATGCTTGTTCTAGCGGCGGAGACATCCACGCTTCTGGGGAGTGTGGTCCTTCTTGGCGATGATGGGACCATGGGTGAAATCCGGTTTCAGCAGGTGGGGCAGGGCCATTCCGAGATGCTGTTGTTCATGGTGGACCGGCTTTTGGGACTCGCTGACAAGAAGATTTCTGATGTTGAGTTGTTGGTGGTTTCGGCGGGTCCGGGTTCGTTTACTGGCGTGAGAATCGGAGTCGTGACGTTTCGGACCCTGGCCTGGATCAATGAGATTCCTTTGCTGAGTGTTTCGAGCTTAGAAGCGATGGCCGCGAGTTTCGGCCTTGAGACGGGTGTGATGGTTCCCCTGCTCGATGCCCACAAGAAAGAGGTCTACACGGCGGTATTTCGTGGTTCTGGGGGCAAGCTGGAGAGGCTGACGGAGGACTGCGTTCTTTCGCCTGCTCGGGTCATCCAGCAGTTGAGAGATCTGTCCGGGGAACCGCTTGTTCTTTTTGGTCCGGGGCTTCGAAGGTATCGTGAGAGCTTTGACGTTTTCGGGAGGAATGTTTTGAAAGTTAGCGGCCTCACGGCATCAGCGGTGGGTGTCGGTCGACTTGGAATGGAGAGATTTGAGCGGGGCGAGCGCTCCCATCGTGCGGCAGTGGTTCCCAACTATGTTCGCAAGAGTGAGGCGGAGCTCAACTGGTTGAGTCGCACTTCTGTCGCCTTGGCTATGGAGAAGGAGTCGTGACAAGCGTTGTGGGACGGGGGCCGGAATCGGTTGTGTTGCGGGGGGAGAGCGAGACTCGGCGGTTTGGTCGGCGGGTTGGGCGCGTTTGCCATCCCGGGGACATCATCGCTTTGGTGGGAGAGCTTGGGGCGGGAAAGACTTGCCTCGCCGGTGGTGTTGCCAGGGGGCTGGGCTTGGAAGAATCGGTTGTCGTCTCAAGTCCGACTTTTAGCATCGTCCATGAATATCCGGCATCGTTGACGGTGGCGCACATGGATTTTTATCGTCTTTCTGAGTCGGATCTGGAGATGATGGGGCTGGAAGAGATCCTTGATTCCCCTTGCGTATCGATCATCGAGTGGGCTGAGCGTTGGCCGTTGGTTTTGCGGATGGCGACGTTGACTCTCTGTTTTCAGGTGGCCCCTGACTCCAGGAGCGTTGAGCTTCGTTCGGAGGAATCAAGGTTTCTGGAGGTTGCGCAAGAGTGGCGGAGAGAGCGTGGCTCAGGTCTTCTTGAGGGCGAAGCATGTTGATCCTTGGCATCGAGTCATCTTGCGATGATACCTGTGCCAGTGTTCTTGATGGGCAGAGGAGCATCCTCTCAAATGTCCGGGCTGGCCAGGATGAGTTTCACGCTCGTTATGGTGGAATCGTTCCGGAGATCGCTTCGCGCCGTCATACAGAGGTGTTGGAGTTTGTGATCCAGGAAGCGCTCTCGGTGGCCGGCGTTGAGCTACGCGATCTGGACGCCATAGCGGTCACCGCCTTGCGTGGCCTTTCGGGGTCCCTTGTGGTCGGTATTTCCGCGGCCAAGGCGATGGCCTATTCACTGGGGCTTCCCTTGGTGGGTGTGCATCATATCGAAGCTCACCTTTACTCTCCCCTTCTGACCCATCCAGATCTTGCTTTTCCCTACATTTGCTTGACGGTGTCTGGCGGTCACACTCTCATCGCCATTCTCCGGAGTGAAAAGGACTACGAGGTTCTTGGGCAAAGTCGTGATGACGCGGCTGGAGAGGCTTTTGACAAGGTTGCCAAACTCCTCGATCTGGGATTCCCGGGCGGGCCCGCTATTCAACGCCTGGCCCAGGCTGGAGACAGAAAGGCTGTTCTACTGCCCAGGCCCATGCTTCGTCGAGGAGGTTATGAATTCTCCTTTTCCGGCCTGAAAACAGCAGTGCTCCAGCGACTGCGGAGTCCGACTCCACCGACTGCTGAGGATCTGGCCGCGAGTTTTCAGGAGGCGGTGGTGGATGTGCTCATCCATCGATGTGTCACGGCAGCCGAAGAGTTTTCCTTGCGCCAGATCGCCATCGCCGGCGGGGTCTCGGCGAACCAGCGTCTTCGCCAGCAACTGGAGGATGTTACGGGTCGCCTCGGCCTTACTTTTTTCCACCTCCCTCTTGAGCTTTGTACCGACAACGCGGCGATGATCGCCTTCCGCGGTCGGATGCTGTTGGAGCGCGGCATTCGGCATGGGTTAGGGTTGGCTCCCGTGGCGTACAGCCCCCTCCGCTAAGGGGCGGCTTGATGGTTTGTCCCGCGCGGTTGGTAGCAGGGAGAGTTCCGCTCAGACAGCAAGAAGCCAAGCCGCAACGATGTGGCACACAAGGATCAGGGCGGCAAGTTGCACGAAAAAGCGGTGGGAGCCTCGCACAAGCTCTCCCTG
Source organism: bacterium (assembly GCA_024278345.1). Classification (GTDB taxonomy): domain Bacteria; phylum CSSED10-310; class JAJRTK01; order JAJRTK01; family JAJRTK01; genus JAJRTK01. The sequence goes on from JAJRTK010000092.1 coordinate 8,039, forward strand.
GGAAAGGCGGATTCCGAAGCTGACTGCCGTCAGAATCGATAGAATCCCGCCAAATCCAAGAATTGTGACAAGCCCTTGCCGCCAGGTGGAACCCCACCCGCAGAAGAGCAAGATGGCTCCACCGTGAAGGAGGGCCAGAGTTGTTGTAAGCCCTCCAAAGTACTTGTGGAAACGGAATGCCTCCAGGCCATGGGTCGCCGACAAACCTAGGATCATCGCGATGATCAGACTACCAGCCGTCGCCATTCCTAGGATTCGTACAAGGAGGGAAAAGGACCAGCTTGCCTCCAAGGCAGGCAAAACCAGTGCGGCCGATTCGAGGAGTAGATCCATTGATCGGGGGCTCCGTGGGTTGATTGTGCCGTTCCCGCATGGGAGAACTTGAGAAGAGAATACCCGAATCCACTATTTTTCTCTCCCGCTCCATTTTCTTGTCACAGGGTTGCAGCCTATGTTCCACAGCCTTCCCCGTGGGTCTTACTGGCCGATGATTGCATGATTGTTGACTCTGCTTGTTCGTTCTGGCATGGGCACTCGTGGGCTGTTACACAGGGAGGTGTGTGAGTCCGAGGTGCAAACGTTTGGCACCCGTGCTAAAAGGAAGCTAAACTATACGCTGTGTTGTGTGGACTCCCTAGGTAGGGGAAGCACTCAAGCGGAGGAGAGGAACTCATGCTAGGTCAGTCGAAAATCTGCGGAAATTTCCCGCTGCTCACGGGATTGCTGGTTCTGGTAATTAGCGCCGGAGGGTGTACGGAGGACAAATACCAAAAGTTTGTCACTGTGGGAGATTCGCTTACGGAGGGCACGCAGAGCTCTAGAGGCCTGCCCTTTTTCATGACGCAACCGAACGGGTATGCCAAGAGGATTTCCTACAAGATCTTGGAAGATCCGGAGGCTCAGTTCAAGCTTCCTCTGTTGACGGTGCCGCTGCCCACCAACCTCGATCCAACGGGTGGCCGCCGCCGCATTGATTCAAGCCTCAGAAGCCCCAATCTTGGCGTGGATGGGTTTACGGTGAGAGATCTCCTCCAGACACCCGCCACCGCGAAAATCTCAGATTTTTTCTTCAACCAAGTTGATCGAGTCATGTACCCCCGAACGGGCACCGTGATCGATGCGGCCGTCGCCGAGGATCCAGAGCTCTTGATTCTCTGGATAGGCGCCAATGATGTGCTTGGAGCGGTCATCAATCCCCCAGAGATCGATGGTGTTTCCTATTTGACCCCCGTGGACCAGTTTCGGGGAGATTATGAAGAAGTCGTTCGAAAGCTCAATGCCACGGGCGCGGACATGGTGATTGCGACCATTCCGAAAGTTACCATCGCAGCCTACCTTCTGGACGGCAAGCTGTTTGGGTTTCCAGATGGATTCTTTGTTCCTCTGCCCGTTGCGTTGGGGGTGCTGAGCGGGGCCTTGGGGCCCGAGGCGTTGTTGATTCCCGGTAACATCATGGATCCCCTGGAGGTCGCCGCCATCAATGCCCATACAGAGGCACTCAATGCCGTGATTACCGAGGTCGCTTCGGCGCAGGGGATTCCTGTTCTTGATGTCTACTCCTGGCTTGAAGGACTCGCACAAGCTCAGCCCATCAAGATGGGCCCCTTTTCCATCGGCCTTGATTATGCGCCGGCTTTTTCAGCCACGGGGACCAGTGGGTTCTTTTCGCTTGATGGCTTCCATCCCAGCAACACAGGGTATGCTCTTGTGGGCAACGAGTTCATCAAGATCATCAACCAGAACTTTGGCAAGGAGTTCGAGCTTCTGGACATCGCGAACTTCGTCTTGATTGATCCCTATGTTGACAACGACGGCGATGGCCTTATCGAGGGGCCAGGATTCTTCCCACCGCTTCCAGGTGTGACAGGGGATTGTGACGACACTGATCCCACCGTCGGCGACTGTGACTCCACACCGGGCAAAGCTCTTTCAGGGCCCGGAGTCTTCGCCGAGTCCATTGGCTTGGCAGGGGCATTTCTCCCTGTTCGCGCATCCAGTAGGCCAGGTTCCCTGGAAGGCCGCCAGCCCAGCCTGCTCCCGTTGGAGTGGCGGATGAACCTCCAGCAAGCGCGGAAGCTGGTTCTCTCACACCAGATGTAGAGGCAAGGTGGCGTCCTGTTTTTGGGTCCAGGTGCATTCCGTTGCACCTGGGCCTCACTCAATCCTGTTTTGCCCCATTTTCCGAGAGTGTTCTTCGTTAGGGCGGGATTCTTCCACAAAGCCTTTTCTCTCTTTGTGTTGTCTTCCGCTCGCGGCGCCGGCAATCCGTCCGCCGCCACTCGCCTTTCATAGCCCCCGGGGAGGCATGGCCTTCCAAAGGGAGTCCCGCCTCCCGCTAGTCTTCAGCGAAGTAGAGGGTCAGCAGGTAGCGGGCGAGGCGTTGCGGGTTCGCTCTTTCCCGTGATCCGTGGAGGACCAGAGCCGAAAAAGCGAGCTGTTTTCCCGTCTCTTGACGCTTCGCCCAACCCATGAACCACTCAGCTCGACCGGGCGGCGTCTCGCCCGTGAGCGTTCCGGTTTTGCCACCGATATCGAGCCCGCGGATGACCTGGTTGCGGTACAGGAAAGCACCTTTGGCGGTTCCTTCCATAAGAGTCGATCGCATCATGGACCGAAGCTCGCGAGCCACTTCTTTTGTGACCACGCGATTCCCTTCCCAGGAATTGGCGGTGTAACGAAGCCGTTGATAGTTGTCGGTCATGGACCGGATGACGGTGGGAGAAGGCATGATGCCGTCGTTGACCATGGATGCAGCGATTGCAGCGGCGTGAACAGGCGAAAGAGTCGTGGTCGTCGTATAGCCTGATCCCGTTTTTGCCCAGGAAAACGGCCCTTCCGCCGCCTGCAATTGGCTCTGTTGGAGATGAATCTCAGGGGTTATCGCCTCGTTCCATCCGAACCGTTTTGCCCAGTAGACCAGTCGGGGCCCTCCAATATCGAAAAGTCCCAGCTTCCCGAATACGGGATTGTTGCTCGTGGCAAAAGCATCTTCCAGAGTCGTCCAGTGGCTTCGGTAGCTCACGGAGGTTTTCATGTTCCACCGGTTTGGTGGAGCGGTCTTGGAGCCAGTAAAGGGAATGGTGCTTGTGCGTCCGCGGGTTCCCTCTGAGATCACTGCCGCCGAGGTCACGAGCTTAAATACAGAGGCTGCCGGAAAAGGTGCCAGCAGTGCCAGGTTTTTTTTCCGATAACGGCGATCCCGGGTGTAGCTTACCAGGCAAAGGACTGCCCCAGTTTTTGGTTCAATGGCGGCCACCGCGGCGTAGATGGGGCGCCGCCGCTTGATGTAGCTTGTGACTTTCCCTTGAAGGTCGTGGTCGAGACTCGTCAGAATATCGTACTGGCGGAAATGAAGATTTCGGGCGATCGGCGTCTTGAGGGGAAAAAGATCGGCGAGCTCCCGCCGCATTTTCTGGAGCGTGAGCAGAGGCAGGGCCGGCGTTAAGTTCGCCGGTGTGGGTTCAACGGTCGATTCGATCCGCTGTCCGAGGAACTGAGCCCCAAAGCCGGCCAGTATCAGGCCGCTCAAAAACATACAGATGCCCCAGCCCGGGCTTCTTCGCTTGCTTGTTACGAGCTTCGGCGGAGAGGGATAGGCAGTTCTTCGTCGATTGCCTTTGACAACAATGGTGACCCGCATTTTTCTTGTCTTGTCGTGAAATCAAGTTCTAGTCAGACTCTTCCAGAGGAGTCGGGTACGATGTAGATTCCTTTACGCCAGATGGAGACGGCCACGGATTTTTCAATCATTGCCCGCTGCAGGCAGCGTTCAATCTCGTTGGCCGTGGGCTGGATCGGTTCATGGGTCTGGGGATTGACGAGTGCGAGTTCCTTGAAAAGACTCGTAATATCACGCGTTTGGAACATTGCATTCCCAGACTTGACAAGGAATCGGACCAGTGCGGTGACCTGGTTCCGCAGAGGGAGAAGCTCGAATTGGGCCGATGGCCGGGCAAGTTGCCGAAGAGCCTGCTTGGAGTAGTGGACTTTTTTCATAGATCGCTCACGCCTTTCTTGGCTTGAGCCTCCCGAGGTTCCATGTCGAATTCGGGCGGCTCAGTGGTTGAAGAGCTCCAAGTTGTGGATGTTTCATGGCTCTCGCTCAGTTGACTTTCGCCTTGCCGGATGCCCCATCGGGCTGCCCCGTGGGTGGGCTCGATTTTCAGTGCCCGCCGATAGGCGTCAAGGGCTTTGGCCGGCTGCCCTATCTTCAAGAGGGCGAGCCCTTTTGAAACCAGAAGGCGCGTGTTTGCAGGATCCTGCTTCAATCGCTCGCTGTAGCAGTCGATGGCTTCCTGGAACCTCTGTTCCATGTAGCGCTGATGGCAGGAGAAGGATGTTGGTTCTGACGCGCAGGATCCAATGACCAGGAGCATTCCCCCTAGAATCACCGCAATGATCTTCTCTCGACCGATCCTCGCCTCTTTCACCTTGCTCCAAGACTCTCGTACAACGTTTTCACGCGGAAGTCCCAAGTCAGCCGTGAGCTTGGCCTGGTTCATGGGAAGAGTTCCGGATCTAGAGTCCAGCCCAGTTCCGGAGTGTAGTTCCATGCCAGATACCAATCGGTTTCGTCTGCCTCTTCATCATCCACGATCTGGCACAGGAGGTGCGTTTGGCCGGTGGAGCTGTCCAGATCGACCGTTACCCTTTCCAGGTTGCACCCCATGAGCCTACCTTCTTCCGACAGGCCCAGCACGTTCCAAAGGGTTTCTTGGATGTTTTGAAGAAGCTCGGTTCTTCGACGTAACCTCAGTCCGCGGCGACTTGCCCCCTGTCCGAAGCGGTTTGCCCGTTCTTGGAGACTTGCCGGAATTAGTGGCAGAAGGCTCTTCCAGTTATGGCTGTTGAGGGCGGTGAGAAACTTGTTCGCGCGCTTCTTGAGCCGAGCATCGAGGTACAGCTCGTCAATTCGGCGCCGAACCCGATCCAGCGTGTTGCTCCAGCTTCCTTGGCCATTTCGCTGCTCGAAGGCATTGACAAGGAGAAGGGCATCCCTGTAACGGCCTCGCTGAACGAGCGCCTTGACTCCCGCCGTCATCTTTTCCAGATCAAGATGCACGAGTTTTTCTTTCAGAGTTCTCGCACGATCCGGGTCCATGGCCGAGAGGAGCGCTTCCAAGCGAGAACGGATCTTCGCAAGCTCCGTTCCCTGAGTGGACTTCTGGAATTGTTCCAGGAGCTCCCTGGCCCGCAGAAGTGCATTCTCCGGATCCAGTGTCTCTGAGCGGCCTTTCTTCGGAGTCCCAGGCTTTGGCGTGGGATCTGGAATCGGTTTGCTCATTCCTGGCAGGGGGATGGCTCCCCGGAGATCTAGGACGAGCTTGGCAAGCTTGTTGGTTGCTTTTCTGCCCGCGGGCGTTTGGCGCGCCGCAAGGATCACCGCAAGGAGCGTCAACACCAGAAGGAGTGCTCGCCAAACCCGTCGGCCCACCTTGGGTCTGACGATTCTGGGACGCATGGGATCCGGTGCATCGAAGATCGGAGTGCGAACCAATCTGTCCGGTCGGGACAGGGTTGGGGTCCCCCAGTCGGTCTCCCTTGGCGTGGGGTTGCCGCGGCTGGCGGCCAAGGGCTGTGCTCCAAGAAAACTCGCGCCCGAATCGACGCCAAGAAGGTCCAATATTTCTTGGCAATTCTGAAATCGCACCTCCCTCTCCTTGGCCAGCATCCGTTCCACCATGGAAGCGAGCTCGAGATCGATATCCGATTTTGCCTGAGAGATCGGAGGAAGAGGATCGTTGACGATTCGGTAGAGCACACCCATGGGAGTCTCCGCTACAAACGGAGGAGTGCCGGTGAGCAAATGGTAGAACGTGGCCCCCAGAGAATAGATGTCCGATCGCTGGTCCAGCGCTTCTCCTCTGGCTGCCTCCGGGCTCATGTATTTCGGGGTCCCCAAGATGGTTCCAGCCGACGTAAGCTGCTGATCTGAGTGGAGGACCTTCGCAAGGCCAAAGTCCGCGATTTTCACTATGGGGCCATCTTTGAGCAGAAAATTGTCGGGTTTTATGTCCCGGTGGATGATCCCCTTCGAGTGAGCGAATCCCAGCCCCGTGAGCGCTTGAGTGAGCAATAGCTTGCACGTTTTCTGGGATTGGGGTTGCTCTGAAAGCATCCACTGACGCAAGTTGGGGCCATCGACGAACTCCATGACAATGTACTGGAGCCCATCTTGGCTTCCCACGTCGTGGATCTGAAGGATATTGGGATGATCGAGGGCCGCCACCACACGGGCCTCGCTCCGGAACCTTGCCATGAGCTCGGCGTCATCGGTCCGGAGACTGCGGATGATCTTCACCGCAACGATTCTTCCAAGGGAGAGCTGCTCGGCACGAAAGACTGCCCCCATTCCCCCTCGACCCACCAGTTCCAGCAAGCGGCAGCCCCCGACTTCCGTCGCTAGAAGAGAGTCATACACTGCGGCAGCCGCTGGCTTGCCAGGCGGAGAATGGACGGTCAACGTTTGGGAGAGAGAGCCGCTCGGGCCTGGATCGCGTCCCTCCGCCGGAAGACGGGATTGGGAGGGCCTTCCGGGACTTGCCCCTTGCCCTTGGCTGTCTGGAAGTTGTTTGTCGGCCATCTTTTCAGACTTTCAGAGGGGGCGTGGCGATAGATATTCCCGCCACTGCGGCCAGAATGGAGAATCTAGTTGATCCGGTTGTTTCCCAAGGGCCAACCCCATGGTAACGCAGGCGCCCCAATTCAGTAAAACGCCGATTCTCCGTTAGTTGACGTAGCCAAGGCCTTCAAGGGTCTCTTGTAGTTCCGGATCGAGGGCCACATCGGCTCCTTCTCTCGTCGCTTGCCGGGTGAGGCTCGCCTTGAATCGATGAAGTTGCTGGCGCAAGAGGCTGAGCATCGCCGAGCGGGTCCTGGCGATGTTTTGGTGATTTCCCGGGTCAGCGACAGTATCGAAGAGCTCGAAGAGGGGAAGCGCCTTTTTTGATTTCCAGCCATGGCGGTTGTGGTTGACCACCATGAGATACCTTCCGTCGAAAACGCCTTCTTTCAGGAAACGCCCCCTGTTGAAGAAGTGGATTGCCAGCGCGGGACGAGTCTTTCCATCGATGACTTCAGCAAGGTTCCTGCCGGGAAGCGAAGGCTGTGCGTCCGCGCCGACGATATCCAGAAGAGTCGGCAACAGATCGAGATGTGTCACTGCCGACGTGCTCACTCTAGGAGCAGGTTGACTCCCGGGAAGCCGGAGCATCAATGGCACATGGAGTAGCTCGTGGTAGAAGGAGAAACCGTGCTGGAGCCCTCCATGTTCCAAAAACTGTTCTCCGTGATCCGCGGTAACGATGACCAGAGTATCTTCCAGTAACCCGAGGAGTCTAAGCTTCTCCATCAACCGCCCAAACTGCGCATCCACATAGGCGACCTCGGCCCGGTACATTTGACGGGCTCGATGCAGCTTATCAGGCGGGAACTCCGCGATGCCCGCCGTAGCGAACGCCTGGAGCTCCCTCGGCAACACCGCCTTGGCATGGGGATCAGCCAGTTGCACCGCCACAACCTGCCTTGGGGGATCGTAGGGAGCATGAGGATCGGTGACGTGGACATAGAGATGAAAGGGCCGCCTACCGGTCAGTCGTTCCAGGCGGCGGAGGAGATCGTTGGTCACCCGCTCCGCTCGCTCGTGGAGTCCCGGGCGGTCATTGTCTTCCGGATAGTATTTCCAGTCGTCGTAACCCTTCGAGAAGCCGAAATTGGCATGAATGTTTCCGTTCGTGATGACCGCCTCGCTTCGATACCCCAGGATGGCTAGTATCTGAGCCAGGGTCGGCACGTCCGGGGAGAGGCCTTTGCTTCCCTCCACCGCCTTATGCTCAAGCGGCTGCCTTCCCGTTAGAAGAGAAGCCACAGAGGGTCGCGTCCAGGGAGTCAGCGCTCGCGCACTGGCAAAAACAAGCGATTCTTTCGCAAAGCGGTCGAAATTGGGAGTCGGAGCGTCAGACGAACCATAGGCCGCCAGGGCGTCGGCTCGGAGAGTATCGACACAATAAATGAGGATATTAGGCCGTATTTTCTTGACCAGAGGGGTAATTCTGGGAACAAGGCTTACGGGGCCTTCAAGGTTGAATTGTCTCAGCGTAATCGGTGACGAGGCTCCGGAAATTACGGACAACCAGGCCGGCTCGCCCAAGGCGGGGAGCTCCATCTTCGTTTTTCTCAGAACGGACCATTGTACGTCTCGTTTCCAGAGCAGGGTGAAGTCAGCCGAATGAAGCCGAAGATGAATCAGTCCCTGGCCTGGTTCCGGAGGGCCAGACATCTGGATCTTCCACGACAACAAGAAGGCGGGAAGCCAAGTCTGGACCGTAACCCCGGGCAACAGGGATATCGGTGAGCCAAGAGGACCAGAATCCCCAGTCTTGCGGCCATGCGGCGCGGGGTGACCGTCCCTGGGAACAAACCCTTCCACTGCACTCGATGGTCCCGCACTTGAAACCTCATCGATGCTCATTGCCAGGAAGCGAAATCGCAATTGCCGCCTCTGGACCCGAGGTGCGAGGCTAAAAAAACTGAAATATAGATGGTTTTCTCCTGGCTCCAAAAGGTCCCCGGGGATCCTGAACTCCAGCCATCGACCGGGTTCCAGCGGGAGATAGGCTAACTCTCGATCACCCATGAGCGCCTTGAAATAGACCTTCGGAAAAGCCGCCTCGTTGCTCACTTGGAGGCAAACCCGGAGAGATGACTTTCCGGTGGTGTAGATCCGAACGGCGGAATCGGGTTTCAGCCACACCTGTTTGCCCTTGCGGTGGTAGCTGGTGCCGAACAGAAACTCCATCCGATCAACCGGTGTCGCGGTCAATTTTTGAGTCAGATCATGGAAGACGAGCTGATCCCGAAGTTGCAGCAGATCAAGGGCCTGAGCCCAGGCGACGGAACCAGATCCCAACAGTGCGAGAAGCATGACCGTCAAGGCAAAATACCCTGCCCGGGGGGGGGGATTTCGCTTCATGTCGTTGTCTCCCTCCCGGTTCCACTCTCCATGGCCAAGTTCTCCCCGTAGTCACCGACTCTTACAACGCTAGCTAGCACAGGTGTTTCGAAGTTGGCAATAGGCCGGATCTAACGACCAAAAAAAACGGTGAAATCGGCTGTTTTCCACGTGGCGGGCCGGCGGCCTCGGGTCAGGGCCAAGGCATCTTGTAAAGACCTTCCCCATGGGTTCCCACAAGAAGGGTGTTGGAGTCCAAGGCCGCCAACTTCGTGATCCGGAGCCAGTCCAGATCGATGGCGACCTCCTGCCAAGTCAGTCCCCCGTCGCTGCTTTTGTAAAGGGCTTGGCCCGGGGATGCCGCGACGAGCTTGGCTGGATTGGTGGGATTCGCCACCACACTGATGAAGAAAGCAGCGCGGGTTCCGCTCAGTCGCCGGCTCCAGGCCGGAGTTCCGCTGTAGCTCAAAGTACGCGTCATCATGCCTTCGGCGGTTGCCAGGATTTGTCGGCCCAGGCTTGGAAGTGCCAGAGCCCCGTTCAGGTGGAAGGAAAACCCCGCGGGCTCTCCTGGCAGGTCGATTTCAGAAAAGCTTGTCCCATTTCCTGACACCCAGCTCGTCGTATCCGCCGTGATGAGGATCTTCGACTCGTCTGACTCGATCTCGATGTCCAGAGCAATACCTTTGCCCTTGGAATTGAACGTGACGGCTTGCCAACTGGCTCCGGCATCAGTGCTCTTGTAGATTTTTCCCCCGCTGGCGGTGACGAAGAGACGATCTGGATTCTGGCCCACGACCACATCCCACATGTGGTTGGTTTGAGGGGGATTCATCTTTTGCCAGGTTGCTCCGGTATCATCGCTCACGTAGAAGCCGCGGCTTCGGCTGGCGGCGTAGATTCTCGTGGCACTGGCCTGGGCGATGGCCCGAATGTCGATGGCGAAGCTCTCTCCACTGTCGAAGCCCTGGTTCGCAAAGGTGAAACTGCCTCCACCATCAATAGAACGCTGCACACCGCCTTCGCCACCGACAAAAATCGTGTTGCCCCTGACGGCCAAGGTCCGGATCACGAAGCTGTCAATTCCCTGCGTTGCCGGCGCCAGACTTTGTCCAGAATCCGTTGAGGCCCAAACACCGATCCCGTTCAACGCAGCCCAGAGGTTCTGGCCGCTCCCATCCACGGCAAGGTCATTGACCACCGCCTTGATCATCACAGGAGTGTAGTTGCCCAGAGTCGGGTCGCCATCGGAGCGGTAGAAACCGGTCCTGGAAGTTCCCACGAAGACAGAGCTTCCTGTGATGGCCACCGATTCGACGCCATAGAAATCCCGGTTCAGATTGGACAGCCCCCAGCTCGCGCCTCCATTGTATGTCACATAGAGATCCCCGGAATTCGTTCGAACCGTAGTTGGTGCTTCTTTGTCATTGAGCCCCACGTAGATGGTGGAAGTCGATCCCGGCTCTTTCCGGATCACCTTGACGTAGCCTGCTTCAGGGAGGGCTCCCAGCCCCATCTCCCTGGCGGTCCAAGTCGCACCGCCGTCCGCGCTGGAAAAGAGTCCCTGGCCGTCGGTGCCGATCCAGATCTCGCTGCCAATGACTTCCACGGTATTGAGATGGAGAGAGCCCAACCCCGTGATGCCCGTCGTGGACCAAGTGGAACAGCCATCGGAGCTCACCAGGAGACCACTTCCGCGAGTGGCGGCATAACATCGCCCGCCAGCCCCCACGGGATCGACCTCCAGATCTTCGATCCAGGCGTTCTTTTGGAAACTCCAGGTCAGCCCGCTATCGACGGAACGGAAAAGCCCGGCCACCGTACCAGCCACCACCAGGTCTCCACCGTCACCAGCCATGGCGGTAACGATGGGTTCATCCAACCCCTCACTGGAGCGCTGCCACGAGATCCCGCCGTCGATGCTCCGGTAAACCCCGCCGCCGTTGGTCCCGGCAAGCAAAACCCCCGAGTCGGTCCGGTAGATGGCAAGCACCGTTCCGCCAGCCAGAGGTAAAGCAGTGGTCTGGGCCCTGGCCGTAGGGGCCGAAACCGTCAATAAAAATAAGACCAAGAGTCCCATGGACATGGATCTCCGGGCCTTTTCCGCTCCTCGCAAGAACCATCCGAAAAGAGCTAGAACCAAGACCAGAGCAATCCATCGAAGAGAAGGAACCGTGTACCCTTCCAGCACCTGGAAGAAGACCTGTTGGGTGTTGGCTCCGTCATCGAAACTGTAAAACAGATAAGTCTCGCTGCCATCGGTGACCGCCGTTGGAAAAGTCGATGCGCCTCCGCCTTTGACGATTTCCTGAGCTTTCCAGGTTCCGCCACCGTCGTCACTGATGGCTCGGTAGAGATCTCCGCCAGCATCGGATTGGGGCAACACCGTTTCCGGGCGGACCCAGTACACTTCCACCCGTTCTCCGCGAATCACAATGGCGGGCCGCCCGGGAGTCGTGTCGGTTTCAAGGGTCTGGGCCGGCGTGTGATCCGAAAGAGGAGCCGGCCGCGACCAGGTTAATCCGCTGTCGCTACTTCGGGAATAGAAGACGTTCCGGCCTCTGGTGGTCTGGTACCAGGCCGCGTGGAGCACGTTGTCACTCCCAGCCTCCAATACGGGAAACATGGCGTTTCCATAGTCTTGTGGAAGGGGCCTCGATACAAATACCTCGTCCAAGAAGCTGATACCCCCGTCCAGGCTGAGCTGAACCTGGATGTCAAAAGGTGGCTGTCCCCCCTGGGGGAGGCCTAGTGGGTCGGAACGGTAGGCGATGGCCACTCGGCCGTTCGGAAGAATCCGGACACAGGGCATGGAAAAATCCAACATCCGGCGTGCGTCGTCCACCACCAGCTCCGGCCCCCAAAATCCAGAAGCCCCGCGGTTGCTACTCCTTCGAATGAAGACGTTTGTATGGTTCAGGTTGTCCACTTTGCGGCGGTCGAAATAAGCAACGATCACTGTTGCTCCATCCTGGGATGCCGCAAGACTCTTGACCAAAGACTCTTTCCCGTCATCGGCGGAGAGAAGCTGTGGCGACTCGAAGCTCAGGCCGCCATCGGTACTCCGCGTGAAGTAGACCTCCATGGTCCCACTGGGATCGGCTTGCCAGGCGATGTAGACGTTCTGATCCACGGCGGCGATATAGGGCTCCATGTCCAGAGCCAGGTCACCAATCACCTGAGAAGTCCAGTCCTTTCCCAGATCGGTGCTTCGGTAGTACGTGATGGTGGCCGCTTCCTTGAGAACCAGGTGGAGGACTCCGTTGGAAAAGGCGGCCCTGGGAGTGCGGGCGTGTCCTGGAGTCGCGGTAATCGGGGTTTGCGCAAAAGAAATCGTCGCGGCGAAGGTGGCCCAAAGGTAGAGTGTGGGTTTCCATGTCATGGCACCGAATTCCCCTGATCTGTTTTGAGTCGTCCTAGTCGCCCCAGCCCGAATTGGCGCCGAAGAACGGTTCTCTTGTTGTTACCGTGGCTCCGAGCTGCCGTGAAGGAGCGGAGGCAATGGTCCTGAGAGCAGCAGGCGGAGATCGGGGTCTCCTTCGATCTTCTTTGAAAGCTCTTCGAGTCGCTCTTTTGCGTCGGGAGAGCGCTTTGCCGCATGGAGCAGCCATTGTCCCGCTCGCCCGACGGCTGGTGCGGAAAGGATGCCCCCCAACAGGGCCGGAGCCTCGATAAGCGAGTAGAGGAACTCGTCAAATCCACTGCTGAAACCAGAGCCCGCGAAGGTGGATAGATCGATCAGCAGCGCGATGGCGGCGGCAAAGATCGCCTTCGTTTTCAGGGCCAGAGGGAGAAGCTTTTCCCGGGCGAACCAATGTTTGAAGCGAACCCAGCGGCTTGCCCCGGAAGCGCGTGATTCGGCCCCGGTCGGAGCGTCATGGTTCTCGTGGGGGAGTTCGACCGCCCGGGCGGCCCTTTCTTCCAGACGTGCGAAGAGCTGCTCCAGTTTTTCGTCTGCCGCCGCGCCTTCCTGATTTCGGAAATAATGGCGTGCCATTGTTGCCGCGTTCCGAAATTCTGGATCCTGAAGTGCCTGCTTCGCGTTTTTTGGCTGGTAATTCTCTACCAGATACCGGAGGGCTCCCAAAAGCTTGATCCGTTCGCGTCGCTCTTTCCCTGTCCGAATCCAGTTGCTGGAAGCACGATCCGCTTCACCAAGAAGAACGCCCAATAAGAAATACTTGATGATTTCGCCGATCATGTCATGCTCGCTTCCGGCAACGATGGGAATCTGATTCGGGGCGCCCGGTTTTTCTCCACGGGCTTCAACTAGGTTATACTAAGCCTTTATGACCTCTCAACGCCAAGTACTTCCAACGATTTGGCCCGATCATTTCGCTGATCGTTTCGAGTTGATCGGGACTTTGGGCAGCAGCCTCATCTGTCGTTCCTTCCTTGTTCGCCAGGAGGGCAGGGGCGAGCGGTTGGTCGCCGAGTGGTATTTCGGGCACCGCACCGGGCTCCCAGAGCGCTGGGACGAGCGGAAGACCCTGAGCCACGAGCGGCTGTTGGTGCCGTTCTGGATAGGGACCTGCGCCGACGGGAGCTGGCTCGGGGTTCGGCACTGGGCCAGCGAGCTCCTGACGCCTCAGCGAGGGGGCCGGGATCCATCGGAGTTGGCGCGTTGGCTCGCCCAGGCGGCTCATGCGCTGGCTTATCTCCACAGCCTGAAACGTCTTCACGGTGTGCTCCGGCCCACAAGCCTCTTTTTGGACGGAGGGGCGAACTTGCTTTTGGCCGTTGGCCCGGAATACCGGGTGGACAAGCTTCCGCCTCCTTCGGCGGCCTCCGCCATGTGGAGCTCGCCGGAGCGGCTCCAGGGGCAGCCACTCTCCCCTTCCAGCGACCTCTATTCTCTGGGCACGGTTTTTTACCAGCTCGCCACGGGAAAGCCCCCGTTTGGCTCAAGTGGAGGGGAATTGCTGCGGCAGCAGATCAGCGATTCGATCCGTTCGCCCCTCCTGCTCAATCCCCGGTTGGGCCTTCCCGTCGCTCGAATTTTGGCGAAGTTGTTGCGCAAGGACCCCGCGGAGCGATTCCACAGGGCGAACGAAGTCATCGAGGCTCTGAACCAGGGTATGAGGACTCATTATCCCACCCACGCGGCTTCGCCTGTCCGCCGTCGGATCGGGAAGGCGCGATGGCTGGAGCCGGTAGAGGCCACGGGGATGGTGACCCAAGTTCTTGGTGCCTTGTGTAGAGGGGAGAACCACCTGGTTCTCGTCGATGCCGAGGCCGGGGCCGGTCGCCATGAGTTTCTCCGGCGGATTCGGGCAAAGTTTCGGGAAGTTTCATGGGCTTGCGGTCTGGCCGGGCTCTATTCCAGGCCTTTCGCCCCCGTCTTTCAACTGCTGGAGCAGCTTTCTAGCAGACAACCGGATGGAAGATGGGCTTCTTGGAAAGAGAGATTAACTTCGGCTTCCGTCGCCACTGGCGCCGCTCGCCGGGAAATGATCGAGGCTGCTCTCGTATCTGTTCACCGCCATGCCCCCTTGGTCTTGCAGATCGATTCGGCGGAGCTGCTCGATCCGCCGAGCTTAGAGCTTTTATGCCGCCTGCTCGTACGGTCGTCGGCCGGGCTCCTCGTCTTCCTGAGCCAAATCCGGGGAGGCGACGCGGCGCTGGCGGATAAAGTTCTTGCCCGCCTCGGATCCGTCCCTTTGCACAGGATACGTTTGCCGAGGTTAACTCCAGATCTATCGGCGGAGCTTGTACGCTCTTCTATCGGACGGGTTTTGCCCTCACTGGAAGCCGCGACCTATCGTTTGGCCGGTGGGAACCCCATGGCGACGCGCCTTGTCTTGGAATTGCTCGTTGAGACGGGAGAACTTACCGCCGAGGGCGAGGGATGGGAATTCGAGGCGGATGGCCCGGCGTCGGCGCTTTCTTTCGGAGGTCTTGTCCAATCCTTCCTGAATGCTGGTCCGGAAGGCCAGAAATCTATTCTGCAAGCCCTCGCCTTGTTTGGCCGGCCCGCTACCGCCAGCGAGATTATCCGATTGTCGGGCCTGGGAGAAGATGGCGCCGATTTGCTTCGACAGCTCGGGGATCTTCGGATCTGTGTGTCGAGAGATGGCCTGTGGCAGTTTGGGGACGAGGAAATTCGGACTCGCGTCCTGGCGAAACTGGAAGCTCCGCGCCAAATAGAGCTCCACCGCCGAGCGTACAGTCAGCTTCTTGAATCTGGAGCAGCGGACCAGGAGTTGGCTCATCACGCCTTGGGATTCGGAGACTACGAACTTGGTGCCCGGCACCTCATGGCGGCTGCGAAGGTGTGGGATGGGCTCTACGAGATCGAGCGTGCTTCCGAGCTCTACGGCACGGTGCTCCGGGTTTTGGAATCGAGCCCCCTCGTAGGGCGAAAGCTCGAGGCAGCCAGCAAGTTGGGTCATCTTTGTCTGTTGCAGGGGAACTTTTCCGCCGCACAGCGTTACATTCGGATGACGCTGGAGCACACGGAGGATGCGCGGGAGCGTCTTGCATGGCTCGAAGAGCTTGGTGATGCACTGCTGAGGGCCGACGATAACCAGGCCGCCTTGGAGATCTTCGACGAGGCTCTGCCGTTGACCTCGGAGAATCCCAGTGCAAGAGCTCGGATTCTTGCCAACAAGGGCTGGCTCCTTCTTCTTGTGGGGAAGGAACGGCAGGGAAGCGCTTTGATTTCCGAAGCCTTGGCCATGGTCAGCACCAACGCCTCCCATGAGGTCGTTTCCATGCGGCATGTTTCCCTGGGTCGCCTTGCTTGGGTCCACGGCGACCTCGAAGAGGCGCTTCACCACTTTTCGAGCGCCGTGGTCATTGCCCGGGAGCAGGGGATCCTCAAGGACGTGATGACGCAGATGGTCAACCAGGCGATCCTTCACAGGAGCTTGGGTCAGGGGCCACAGGTGGTGGAACTCTGCCATCAAGTTCTGCGCCTCGCGGAGCAGACCGGTGATCTCTTCGAGGAGGCCCGGGTTCACAATGTCCTGGGAAACCACTACGCCGAGCAGGGGCTTTCCGCCAGAGCGGTGACCTGTTATCAAAAGGCTCTTGAATCCGCTGAACGGCTTGCCAATGACTCGCTGGCCGCCTCCATCGCCATCAACCTGGCCAACCTCTACAAGGAACAGGGCCGTTTGGAGAAGAGCCTGACGACGTACGAGGAGGCCTGCAAGCTCGTGGACGAGGTCAAGCATCCTCACCTCATGGCGGAGTTTATGGGGACTTTGTGCGAGATCGAGTTTCGCCTCGGCAGGTTCGAGGAAGCCCTGTCGGCAGGTCGCCAAGCTCTCCAGATCTTGCGAAGGATAGGGCAAACCCGCGGTCGCGCCTGGAACCTCTATCTTCTGGGGCAGGTGGAGTGGGAGAGGTGTCGGCTCCAGGAGGCGAAAGGCTATTATGATCGAGCTCGACAGATTCTCCAGCGTCATCCGGCAGCCGACTGGCAACACGCTCTTCTGGAGATCGCCTTTGCCCAGCTCTTCTCGGAAGAAGGACTCGAATCCAGGGCAGGCACGGCTCTTCGGCAGGCGGCCCGCCGTCTGGACAGCCACCGCCTTTCCGTTCCCGCTGCGCAACTGAACATT
Organism: bacterium; assembly: GCA_024278345.1. Classification (GTDB taxonomy): domain Bacteria; phylum CSSED10-310; class JAJRTK01; order JAJRTK01; family JAJRTK01; genus JAJRTK01. The sequence continues at coordinate 24,557 of JAJRTK010000092.1, forward strand.
GCGAGGGCTCGGATGACAGCCGGCCCCGAAGGGATTGTCGCCGGGGATAGAGCCGTTTCCATCGTGGAGCGGCTAGGTTACCCCGAGCTCACGGCTATGGCCCACGCCGCGGCGGGTGAACGTTGCCTGGCCGAAGGGAACGATTTGGCGGCGTCGCGCCACTTTGACCATGCGGTGCGCGGCCTTGAAGGACTGGCTGAAGCGGTCTCCGATCCCGAGCTCCGGGCAATCTTCCTCTCAACTCCCCGCCGAAAAGCCCTCTTCGCCCTGGCCAAAGATACACATGCACGGGTCTTGTCGGCACGGGGCTGAGGCCCGCCGGTATCGATGGGCGAGCAGTGGGAACGGATGTGACCGATGGGAGCGGAAGGCAACCGAAAAGAAAAGACCGCCTCAGAGCCACGAACAACTTGGCACGAATCTTCCCGGGTGCTTATCCGAATTTGATGTGGTGTCTGGGGCGAAACCCCAGATCCCGGGCTGCCTTGTCGCCGTCCAGAACCAGTGAATAGCGCAGCCGATTGCCATTGAGATCGAAATCGAATTTCGTGAGGCTCAAGGTTCGGGCCATCTTGTAAAGTCGGCCGAGCATGGCAAAGGGTGCCGCGTAATTCCTACATCCCGCCAGCCGAAGAAACTCGCTCAACGGCCCGATGTCGGGACCAGCGACGTTGTAGATGCCCCGTACGTCGTGGGCCATCACTTGCTTGAGGGCTCGGACTACGTCCAAAGAATGGATGGGATTGACCATGGGATCGAATCCCATGGGCGTGAAACAAACGGCCGATTCGAACAGGAGGTTCAGCTCGGAAGCGACATTACGCCCGATCATGCCGCTGGGCCTGAGCACGACGATGCTGCAGCGGGGGTGATCCATTTGGGCGCGGCAGAGCATTTCCGCGCCCACGGCATCTTGCACGATGGGATGAGCGTGGGGATCGAAGTTCAGATCGTCGCCTTCCCGCAGCGCTACAGGATTGCTCGGGTGGAGCTTATAGACGCAGGCACTGGAAAAGTAGACGAACTGTGTCACGCTTTTGGTGTGGAGGCAGCGGTCGAGGAAATTCTTTGTTCCCTCGACGTTGAGGCGATGGGTCCGGGCGCCGTAGGTCTGAGGGTTTCCTCGGAAGGCCAGGTGGACGACGGTGTTGATTTCGGCGTCGCGGAAGGGTCTGGACTGGAAGAAGTCCTGTAACGAACGGTAGCGATTGAGATTCAGCGGTTGATAGGAAAACCGGTGCCGATCAAAATACCGGTAATAATAGGGCACTTCACGGTCCCGCGCGGTGGCCACGACCATCTCCACGCGCTTGTCGTAGTAGAGAGATTCGGTGAGCTGGCGGCCAAGGCACCGTGTCGAGCCCGTGATCAACACACGGCAGGCCTCTGTTCTGGGCGGGCGCCTCATGAGAAAACCCCCTTGCGCCTGGAGAGACCCAGCTCAAGGAGATCCGCAACCCTGGTTCGGACGAGCTCCGCGAGGGAAATCACGATTTCCGGGCTTCCGGCGTCGGCTTCGCTCACTTCTTCCCAGAGCCGCAGCGGTTTTCCATAGTAGATGAAATACTTGACCGGAAGTGGGATGACGCCCAGTGGGCCAAGCCACGGAAAGGTAGGTGTAATGGGGAAATACGGTAGATTCAAGAGCTTCGCGGCCGGTTTGAAGTCCAGGAGCATGGGAGCCTGTTCTTCGGCACCGATCACCGCCGTGGGAATAATCGGTGCTCGGTAGCGCAGCGAGAGCTCCACGTGGCCAACATTGAATTTCCTGAGCCGATAGCGTTCCCAGAAGGTCTTGCCCGTGCCCTTGGCGCCTTCGGGAAAGACACAGAGCAGCTCGGCGCGCCGCATCAGCTCCGCGAAGTTCCGGCGCGTTCCCGCCACCTGCCCCACCCGCGTCATGGCCACGCCTACCCAGGGGAGCCGGAAGGCCAGATAATCGACCATGGTTCGGATAAGTCGCGGAGGATCGGTCTTTTGCACGATGTCGATGGCAATCATCATGGCGTCGAGGGGGAGGATCCCGCTGTGGTTTGGAGCCACAATCGCGGCGCCTTCGGAGGGCACGTTCTCGATCCCAAAGCTCTCCACCCGGAAGTAGTGACGATGAAGAAAGCTCCCAAGGGCATAGGCAACCCAGGAGGACTCCCGCTCAAGGCCGAAGATATCGTATCCAAATCCCGCATCGTGAAGGGTCATGGCACGGAGCCGCTCGCATTCCTCATCACCCAGCACCCGGCGGAGCAGATTCCGCGCCAACACCCGCTGCCTCGGCAACATCTCTTACCACCTCCGGTTTTCAAGTTACTGCACCTGAAAGTCGCCTGCAACCTTCGTCAGCCCAATTCTTTCTTTTGTTGTCTTCCGCTCGCGTCCCTCCCATCCGGTGCGGGCCACTCGCCCGGGGGGCGCCCCGAGGAACCGGGCCACGGACCGCCTAGGTCTGCCGTCCGCCACTGGCGTATCCACGTAGCGCTCACGGAGACGAATCGAACCACACCCCAAGAGCATGAAAAAAATACGCGCAGCGCACAAAAATGTGGGTGGGGAACTCGTTGCTTTTCATTGCAACGGGTCCTTGCGAGCTCCCTGGTGGGTGCAGGGCGAAGTCCTGCCATGGGACGGGGGACAGCGTCCCTGGACGACCGCCGGGTAACGCAAGGCGTGACCCTTCGAGTCACGCAAACGTGACCCTTCGAGTCACGCAAACGTGACCCTTCGAGTCACGCAAACGTGACCCGCCGAGCGGAGCGCGGCGCTGCCCGATGCCAAGTTTTTTTTCCGCGACCCATTGTCCCGCTTTGCGTGGA
>JAJRTK010000093.1 GCA_024278345.1 bacterium
CGGTTGACAACATCACCGCTGGGGCGGGCCTCCTTCCCGGCTCCGTGCAGCCCGGAGGGCGCTACACCGGCAAGATGCCGGTGCCACCGTTTCGGCGAAGAAAATTGTAAAGCAAAAACACGACAATTTGATAGGTCCCTCGTCTCACGCTTCCAGGGCAGGGGTGATGATCCAGAACCCATGGAAAGGCAAACGTTTTTAGCGATTCATGCTCTGAATAAAAAGCACCGCCAGGTATCGGATTGGCCAGACACCCCGTGTCGTGGTGGGCTTGATGGATTTTGGCTGGAAAGGGTAGGGTGTCTTAGGTTCTTGGCGTCTTATAGTGACCATCGATCCTGGGATTTCCAGAGTGCTTCGCCAGCCAACGGTGACCTGGCCCGGCCAGAAAGAGCTGGAGCTGCCCATCGAGCTGAACGAGTTAGAAGGTATCGCCGGTCTGGATCTCGGAAAGCAGTTTGACCCGCGAACGCTGCAGCTCACGGGGGTGGAGGCAATGCCGACGACGAGCGACATGAACCTACAGTGGCACACAGAGCCGGGAATTGCCCGGATCTCCGGGTCCCGCGCCACGGGGCTGCCGGCGGGACAGAACCAAGCCATCGCGCTCCTGCGGTTTTCCGTGGACAGCCTGGAGATACGACAACGGCTCTCGGTAGACCTGTACTTGGGTTGGGGCCAGCTCTGCGCGAAACGGGGTAACGTGATTCGTGCGAGGTCCGAGATTCCTTTGAGTGGCCAGCTCTGCGCGGAACGGGGTAACCACCTGGGGCCTTGTTCATCGTTTGATCCACCTATCTGCATGGGAGCTGTGCGGCCCTGCCCCGGTTGACCGTCACCGGCGGGTTGATTTTTACGTCGCCCCTACGGCATTGTGGATCAAACGATGAACAAGGCCCGACCTGGCGTGGACCAGTGCGGTGGAGCTGGGGGATGGGAAGGTAGGTGGACTATCTGGTGCTCTCCTCGCTTCGATCCTGGCTTTTGGCACTCTTGGCAGCACTTCTGATGATGCTTGCCACACGAAGATGGAAGCAGAGGCATGCCTCCAATGGTCGGTGACTTCATTTGTCGGGGCCGTGGCCGCCTCTGACGGTGGGAAAGGCGGATGGCACAGGCCGGACGGCGTGTGACAGGAGCGGAGCTCAACCATGAAAAAAGATGGCGCACAGCAAAAGGAAAAGGTGGAGCTTGGCTCCAGAGCCGGGCTTTTCCGCAAACTTCGCCTGTTGGTAGGGCTATTCCTTGTGACAAAATTCCTTCTCCTTCCTGGTGGAGGAAGTGCCCAGACCTTTGAGTCTCACAACGCTTATCTGCACCAGGCTGTCGCGCTTCTTCCGGAACCAGGCGTCTTGTGGGTGTCGACGCGGGCCGGGCTGCTTCGCTGGGACCTGACGTTGCAACCACCGGTTCGGGAACAGTTCAGCCCTCCGAATTCCGAGCTTCCTTCGTGGAACGTCACCTCCCTAGCGCGCGGCGTGGATGGCGCCCTTTGGATCGGCACCGATGCTGGTTTGGTCATGTTCGATGGGAATGCCTGGGATTTGTTTACGGAGATGACGACGCAAACAGCCCGTGGCAGGGGGCTGGTGTCCAATGAGATTACGGCGTTGGCGTCGGGAGCCGTGGGTGGCGCCAATGGGCTGTGGGTGGGCCTGGCCGGCGGCGGTATCGTGCGTTACGACGGGGATGGCTGGTTCTTTGTGGCGCTTCCGGCTCCGGCGACGGAAAGCACGGTGGTGAGCGATCTGGCCATCGATGAATCCGCGAAAGCTCTTTGGATCACCACAAAGGGGGCGGGGGCGTTTTTGTACGATGGTTCTGGGTTTTTGCACTACGGGGAAGCTGACGGTCTGGTTTCCGATGTATTGACGTCCGTGGCCATCGGTGGTTCAGGGCAAGTCTGGCTCGGGAGCTTTTCCCGGGGCATCAGCGCCCTGGATCAGAGTGGTGGCGTGGTGAGCTATGGGGCGGGAGCGCTTCCCGATCTTCACATCGCCGGGCTTTCGGTGGATTCGTTGGGCAAGGTTTGGGCCGCCACGGTTGGGGGTGACGGCCTCTACTTTTTGGCGGGGCAGTGGATCGTAGCGAGCAGCGACCCCGTTTTTCCCGGCTATGGTTTTGCGGGCGTGGAAGCCGACGGAAGTGGTGGAGTCTGGTTCGCGACGCTGAAAAACGGTGTCCTGGCTCTGGTGGGGTCAAGCCTCACCAACATCGACGTGGCCGCGACGCCCAACTGTGGAAGCACGAAGGTGGTGGGCCGCGATCCGGTTTTCGGGGACCTTTGGGTGGGCTGCGAGGACGGCGGGATCAGCCGTCTGGATTCTAGTGGCTGGACAACTTTTACGACACAGAACACGCCCGAGCTACTGGATGATGGTGTCCAGGACATGGTCTTCGACGGTGCGGGAAGTGTCTGGTTCGCCACACTGAGTGGTGCCGTCCACTTCGACAATGGAATATGGACATCCCTGACCAGCGCCGATGGTCTTCCAAGCGATCTGGTCATGTCGGTGGAGGCCGAGCCTGGCGGCGCTCTCTGGTTCGGTACTTACTTTGGCGCCGCCAAGTTGGAGGCGGCCACCTGGCAAACCTTCAACACTGCAGCAGGGCTCGTGAATAACGTGGTGCTCGCTATTTCCAGGGATGCCTCCACGGGTGATATCTGGCTGGGGACGCAAGGAGGCCTCAGTCGATACGACGGCCAGAGCTTTGAAAACTTCGTTTCC
>JAJRTK010000094.1 GCA_024278345.1 bacterium
GGAACCCACATCGCCGCGCATCCCGACCAAGGAGAGTGAGCCTCCCCAAGCCCGGGCCACGGAAACCCCGGAAACCACCACTCCACGGTTCCGGCCTCCACCTGACCTCGACGGCCAGGCGCAGGCGCCCCAAGAAGCCCCGGAACCGGAAGAAGCTCCGGAACCCACATCACCGCGCATCCCGACCAAGGAGAGTGAGCCTCCCCAAGCCCGGGCCACGGAAACCACGGAAACCACCACTCCGCGGTTCCGGCCTCCACCTGACCTCAACGGCCAGGCGCAGGCGCCCCAAGAAGCCCCGGAACCGGAAGAAGCTCCGGAACCTACGGCGGCCCTTGCCCAACCGCCAGACAGCAAGGCACCGCAGCCTCAGAAACAAGCCCATGGCCAAGAGTTTCCCAATCAAGACTTTCCAGAGATCCTGTTTTCTGGAAGCGAACAGCCTCCTGACACAGAGTCTTTGCGCGCAGCCCAACAGTTGATCGTCTCATCTGGTCAAGATCATACGCTCTCAAATATCCCCGCCATCCTCAAAGCGGCACTCAGTCCAGGGCCAATCCCCAGGGAAGATGCAGAGCCGGAAAAAGGCAACGTCGATGACGAGGAGCAGACAGACACCAGGGAGGGAGCCGAATCACCTCTCGCTCTCCCGGACCTCCGCGATGAACGCGACCTCGAAGCCGCTGCGGATTGGTTGCCCCACATGGAGTACCGTCAGGACTTGGATGAGATCGAGGTAGAAGAAGTGACGCGAGCCCACCAAGGTTGGCTCGAGCTCTCTCACTCCATTGCCCGGGACCTAGAGCTTGGCGCGGCCTTCGATGAAGTCTCCACCTTGTTCGACCGGATCAAACGGCCTCTCCCCGGCTCCTCCGAGTCGTCCGGCACCAAGGAGGAAACCGTTGAAGTGCCCCAGCCGCCGTGGGACCAAGAGATTGTTGAACATGGTGAAGTGACTTGGGAAATCCATCCCCGAGGCGATTTGAAGACCCCCATCGGCACGGCAACAGGTTTCGCTGGCATGCGGGCGGAGCCGTCGGAGCCGGCGGTTCCAGAGTCTGAAGATCCGGACCAACATGACTTGCCCTCGCCTCAATCTTCCGACCCGGAGCTTCAGGCGGTGGTCTTGGATTTCTTGGACGAAATCGATGGCTCCTTGTATAGCGACCTCGATGAACCTGAAAACCCAGATCCAGCCACGGGGTTTTCTCCCACCGAAGCACGCAGTGGCGATGACTGGAACAGTACCGCCCAGGGAAGCGATACAGACTCATTCGAGGACTCCGGCGAGCTGTTGGCGAACCTCTTGCGCGGGGAGAGCCTTTCCGATGCCGACGAGCTTCTGATTGAGATGGTTGAGGGAAGAACTCCGGATGCTTCTGAAGAACTCCTTGCCCAGGCTCTTCGGGTGGGTGACATTGGCTCAACGGAGGATGAGGGGGAGGGAGAACTGGATCATGCAGGGCTTTTGGGCAGCGGCAATGTTGGTGAATCTCCGCATCTGGAAGGAGAATTGTTGACATGGAGACCCAGACAACCCCCAGTGGAACCTGGAGCATCGGTAACCGAAAGCAAGGAGGAGTATCCTGAGCGAAATGAAGATACAAAGAAGCTCACACTCGGCAATATCCTGCCAGACCGCTGGCTCGCTTCGGCGGTTGAGTCGGACGAGGAAGGATTGGCCGATGGCTCCGAAGTGCCCCTTTCCACGGACAAAACCATTAGGATGACCGACCCGGCCGCGGAGGAGGTTTCCGAGGAATCCGCCCCATGGCAGACCGGCCCGCCGGCAACGCTCAGCCACAAAGAAGAGACCGAAACGACCCACGCTGATTCTGTCGATGAGACCCTCGCGGGGGAAATTGATGACACCATCATCGACGAGGGAACAGCTTCGGAACCAGAGCCTCGCTCGTGGAGCGAGCTGTGGCCGTTCCCATTATGGCGTGGAATTCTCGACTATGTCTCGCCTTTGGGGCATATCAGTGCCTGGGATCCCGCAACGGTCTTTCATCCGATGCTGGGAAAACGCCTTCGAGAAGGGCATCGGCTGTACCGAGAAGAGCAGTTCGACGAAGCGGCAATCTTCCTCGACCCCCTGACGAAAAGCAGGTCCGACACCATCCGCTACTGGGCCCATCTCATTCTTGGAGAAATCTGCCTGCTCCAAAAAAATGAGTTCGAAGCTGCTCGATACCATCTGGAACAAGCCGCTGGAATGGCCACGAGTCGACCGGGGCGAGCCCACATGCTTCTGGCAACCACTTTCTATCTCCAAGGTTGGATGGAAGCGGCTCTTTCCGTTCTTCGGCGGGCCAGAAAGCTCATGGACACAACGATCCCCTTTCTCCGCCTCATTTATGGTCTGAGCCTGCTTGAGTCGGGAGAGTTGGGCCGTGGAGTCGCTGAGCTCGAGGCGGCAAGAAAACGTGTGGAGCTGCCTGTGGAGCTCGCGGAAAGACTTCGGCACGCTCGAGAGCTACTGCGAGCTGGAATACGCCCAAGCCGCGAGAATACCCCCACGAGCAGGTAGAGCGCCCCTGAAGGCACTGAGTAGGGCTTCGCTTTTGCGGGGAGCGCGGTGGGAGCAGTGATCTTGCCCCTGGTTTTACGGTGCCTCGGCGAAAAGTCCGCGGCAGAGTTCATCAACTTGGCGGTGAGTCTCCTCCTTTGAACCGGAATTATCGATAACGTAGTGGGCTTTCACGGTTTTTTCGCCAAGATCCATCTGGCTATCGATTCGCGCCAAGGCCTCCTGCCTCGATAGGTTGTTCCTTGCCATCAAGCGTTCGATCTGAGTCGGCGGGTCAGCGTACACAACGGCAACGACATCCACCAGGCTTTCATGGCCCAACTCGAAGAGAAGCGGATGATCCAGGAGGATTGGATGACCTTCCTCATGGAGATCACGCAGCCTTGCCTTGACGAGGCGTTCGATTCTGGGATGGGTGATTCGATTGAGGACCTGGAGGCTTTGACGGTGAGAGAAAACAATTTTCCCGAGCTCGGGGCGATTCAAGGTCCCATCGGGGTTCAGGACGTGGGCTCCAAAGTGATCCACGATTTTCTGGAAGGCTGGCTGGCCCGGTTCCACAACCTCCCTGGCGAGTAGATCGGCATCGACAAGGCAAAACCCCTTTTCTACCAGCATTTTCGAGACCGTGGATTTCCCTGTGGCGATGCCGCCTGTCAAACCCAGACAGAGAGGGGCTTTTGGCGAATCGGATGGGCTATCTTCCATCAAGGATTTGCTTTCTTGCACTCAAACCTCAAGAGACAAGTGCCACAAGCACGGAGGCACAGCCCCCGGGTTCGAGCCTCATGAAGAATTACCTGATTCGCTGAGCTGCTGCTGCAGATCTTGGACTTTCCTCCTCTGCTCCTCTTCGGCCTCCGCGTTCAGTGAAAAACTGACGTCGAGAACGCTTCCTTCCGCCACATCTTCCGGGAGATGGTACTGTTTGACGAGAAGTTGGTTGCCGTCGCTCATCACGACTACGGCCACGTCCCCTTCTATTCGGTCTACGACCCCACGTAGCATAGAGACTCTCCTTCCCGGAACTCCCATGGCAGTCTACTGCCATGCCCAGCAGTGTTTCCGCCTAGCACCACGGGCCAGCGAAGAGATGCAGATTTAGGGTCTGCTTCCATGCCTTCGCCGACTGTTCTTCCCTGTCCCTGGTAAAAACACCACCCAGGCTTCCTTGCAGTAAGCCGCGGCGATCATTCCGGTCCATGGGTCACATCCTGTTCTGAGGAACCTTCAGTTTTTTTGTAGACAGCACCATGCCTTGCAGTGACGGGTAGAAATTCTCCCGTGTTGTTTCCTATGCGGGCCAGTGGATATTCAGCATTCACAGTCAGGGCCTCACGGAGAAAGAAGGCGTGCCAATTCTGGGATCATTTCCCTAAGCAAGCCGGCAAATGAGGCTTCAGCCCTCCGGCCAAGCTCCATGACCTCATCATGGCTCAGAGGCCCCGAAGAAAGTCCAGCGGCTTTGTTGGTCACGCAAGAAATTGCCAAGACCTCCCGCTGCATCTGCCGCAGCGCTAATACTTCGGGAACCGTGGACATTCCGACGAGATCCACGCCAAGCTTCCCCAGCATTCTGATCTCCGCGGGAGTTTCATAGGAAGGCCCAGAGAGAGAGGCGTAGACGCCTTCGGCCAGTGGAACGCCACATCTTTCAGCCGCAGCCAACGCCACATCTCTAAATCTCCGGCTGTAGGCCTCTGACATGTCCGGGAAGCGTGGGCCGAATTCCGGGTGGTGAGATCCCCGAAGAGGATTCTGCCCCATGAGGTTTATGTGATCCCGAATCAGCACAAGGTCTCCGGGTTCCAGGCCTGTGGCAAGGGCCCCGGCCGCATTGGTGAGAAGAAACCCGCGAACCCCGGTCATGGCAAGCAAACGAACCGGAAAAACGACCTGCTCCAGCTCAAGCCCCTCGTAGTAATGAACTCGACCGGCCTGAACGACGACATCGACCCCTTCAAGCTTCCCGAAAACAAGACACCCCGCATGCCCTTGAACAGTGCTCCGCGGAAAACCGGGGATCACAGTCGATTCCAGGGTCTGTGCCTCCTCCAGCTGATTGACCAAGGAACCGAGTCCCGATCCCAGTACTAGACCGATCCGAGGAGGATTCTCAATATTGCCTTGGAGCCACTTGCACGCCTCGCGCAATTCACTGGCAGTTCTCACAATAATTCTCCTCGCGGCCAGTCCCGGCCATCCTGCCACGCCTTGGCCAAAAGCTCACTGCCGGGGCAAGAAAAGCTCAATGGACGTTGGGACATAATCGATGTTGAGCAGGAGATCGGCCGTGGTATTTCGGTGGCCAACCCCGACAATTCTGAACTGGAGAAGATACTGGTTGAACTCCTCCACCGCGGGGAGACCTAGAGCGGCAATTCCATCGTCTCCCGTGGAAAACGATCCTACAAAAAGAAAAAACAAATCGTCTTTTTCCGGAAAGTCGGAAAGGCACCCGGATGATTTCCCGACGCAAGAACTCTGGTAATAGTCAATGACTGCGTTTTTCACAGGCCCGAGATCATCCAGGACTCGAATCTCGAGTGTCTCCGAAATGCGTCTGGGGACAATAGAGAGGCGGAAGTCGAGCGTCAGATCGCCGCCCTGGACAACATCGGCAAGTTTCACGAGATCTCCGGTGTATCCCTCTTTGACGACGGTCACTTGATTCAGGCCCTCACGAATACCCTCAAACCGGTAGATACCGTTGATGTCGGTGAGCATGAACTGCTCTTCCCCATCGCCTTCCAGGCTTGTGATCGTGACCACCGCGCCTTCTATGGCGATTTCTCTTTGGGACTCGAACACAAGCCCCTCCACAACGCCACGTCCGGTGGTGCAGCCGTAGAGAAAGCAGGCTGAGACAGACAGCGCCGACAGCCAAGCCCAAGACGGGGTGCTCCGGCGATTGTTTTCTTCGGTTCGCGAATGGTTCCATCCCATAGTGCTATTGATCCTAGTGGAAGCAGCATTTGCATGCAAGAAGTCTCCAGCCTATGGGCGGATCCCACGTTTGTGTGGCAGAGATTTGCGTTTCCGGCGGCTGCGAGCGCGAAACTGAAGGCGAAGAGGAACTCCCTCAAAATCAAAAGCATCCCGGAGGCGGTTTTCCAGGTATCTTCGATAAGTCAGGTCAATGGCTTGCGGATGATTCAGGAAGAGTACAAAAGTCGGTGGCCGTACACGAATCTGGGTGGCGTAAAACAGTTTCACCACTTTGCTGTGGTGGGAAGGGGGAGTGTGACGCTTGAACGCTCGTGCCAGGCAATCGTTTAGAGGAGCGGTGTCGATGCGCTGGCTCGCCCTCTCATAGAGCATTGCTACAGCCGGAAGCAGCTTGTTTACACCCATTCCGGTTGCCGCCGAGATGATGTTGATGGCCGTATATCGATGAAATCTGGCTCGGAATCGAATCTCCTCCCGCAGTGCGACCTTGCTTATGCCTGCCGTCTTCGCAAGATCCCATTTGTTCGCAACCCAGATGCAGGCTCGTCTGCGCTCATGAATCAACCCGGCAATCTTGAGATCATGCTCCAAGATCCCGGCATTGGCGTCAACCATCATAAAAACCGCGTGGGCTCTCTCAATGGCTTTGAGCGCCTTGAGGACACAGAGTTTCTCCACGGGATCTCCAACGCGTCCGCGCCGCCGTATCCCGGCGGTGTCAATCATTAGAAGGTCTCTGCCATCATAACTCAAAGGCGTGTCGATGGCATCTCGTGTCGTACCAGGCAAATCGGATACGATGAGACGCTCGGCCCGGAGAATTCGATTGACGAGAGAAGATTTTCCTACGTTTGGCCGTCCCACAACCGCAATCCGGATCCGAGAAGGTGTCTCTTCTTGAATCTGGTTCGTGGCTGGAAGCAAGGAGATCACTTGATCCAGGAGATCCCCTACGCCAAGGCCATGCTCCGCACTGACAGGCAGAAGGCTGGAAACGCCCAGCCGCCAGAATTCTCCCAGGTTATTCTCCTGTTTAGCGGAGTCAGTTTTATTCACGGCGACGACCAGAGGTTGCCGGGCCCGTTGGAGGATTCGATAAAGCTCAATGTCCCCGGGCAACAAGCCAGCCCGATTGTCTAGAAGTAACACCGTGACATCAGACTCATCCATGGCAATCCGTGCCTGGCATTGCATCGCTTTGGAGATGACTCCGCTGTCATCGGGATTGAATCCCCCCGTATCCACGAGGACGAAGCGACACTCCTCCCATTCGGTGGAAGCGATATTCCTGTCGCGGGTGACGCCAGGACGTGAAGCCACAAGCGCCTTGCGGGATCCGACAATTCGGTTGAAAAGGGTCGATTTCCCCACGTTGGGACGGCCCACGATGGCCACAACCGGAACCGACATTCCTCTCTCCTGAAAATTGGGCATCCGTTGGGGCAATCCCAGCGGCCCGCCGCACAAGAAATTGAACAGGATTTTGACCCGGAAATTTCATCAAATCCCTGCTGCGTCAACGCAATCATCGCAGCCAACAGCGCCCTCCCCGGTCAGGCATCCTCAACGTCGTTCTACTACGCCTCCGGTGCCTGCCTGTCGTCGGACTCGCCGGCTGCGCTCCTGCGTCGCCTCGCGACTGGATTTGATGAGAAATCCGGGTTTGACAGGATTCGCAACCTACCCCAATCATGAACCAAACACAATACAATAAAAATCGTTCAGTGCTCGCATCTGGGGGCGAGAGCGGACCCAGGGCGATAAAGAGGCGAGTGGCGGCGGTCGGAGGGCCGGCGACGGGAGCGGCTGCAACATATTGACTCTTGTGGCTATTTTCCCTATAAGACGGAAGCGATCTTCCCTCGCTCCCTGGGGAACTGCAAGCGCGAATTCATGGGAATCTATGTTGATTTCGACATCAATTTTCGTTTGTTTATGAGATGCTCAACAGATTTGCCACATCTCTTGAAAAATCTGCCCATTTTTATCGATGTTTGTTTTCCCCTCCCCGATGCTGAGCGTTGTAACTAGGATTCTTCGGGGAAAACCTGTGGGTTCCTAGAGCAGACCTGCTGGATGAGGTCGCATTCAGCTCCCGGGGCACGGCCACTTCTTGGCCCCGGGGAATGCCGATCTCTTCGGAACTGGAAAGCCGTTACGCGATGTTGGAGTACGTCAAGGCAGCCTTTGGGATTCTAGCTTTTGGAAGTGCCCTGAGTCTCACGGGGCTTTGGATCTTGACGCTCCGCCACAAGGTTGGATTGACCCAGGCTGGGTTGCAGTTGGCAGGCTCCATCGCTCTTCTGGCTGGCCTCAGCGTGGAGCTCATGGGTGTCAACGGTGAAGTTTGGTGTCGGGCATTTGCCTGGGCGATGTTCCTTTCGGCAGTGGTGACGCAGCCTGCTGAAACCATCACTCGCCAGCGCGAGCCCCGTTATCAACGCTCAGCGCGCCAGTTTTCCGGGGGGGTGTTCATCGGTCCTTCGGTGGTTTCGGCGTGGTTTCCGCTTGTTTTCGCCGCTGGCGTGCTCTTGGCTAGCTTGTTCCGAAAAACCGCTCGAACCAGAATCCAGCTCAGCGCCTTTGCCCTTGCCACCACCTCAGAGTTTGTTCGAGTGCTGGGGATCTATTTCGGTGCCGTCGATGAGCTTGTGCCCGACGTGACAACAACGGTGGCTCGAGCCGCGCTGGTGGGAACCTGCGGACTGCTGACCATGAAAGCGATTCGTCAGCATTCCTTCCGAATGAGAAACCAATTGGAGTTGATCACTTTCTCACTAGTCGCTTGTGCCGCCACGCTCTCGGTACTCCTTGTAACGCCTTTTGTAGCAGCGGAAAAACTTACCTTTCCCTTCATGGCGTTCTGCCTTCCCCTCATTCCGATTTGTGTCCTTCTCGGCGCTCTGGCCGCACAATCCGCTCGTCGGATGACGGGCCGCTTGGAGGAGCTTTCGGCCCAAACCAAGCCGATGCTTCAGGGCAATTTGAACGATTTTTCTGGCGTGCGGTCTGACGATGAAATCGGCAACATCTCGACGTCAATCCTTGTGATGGTGAGGGCAGTTCAGAAGAACCGCGAAGACTTGGAAAACCAGCTTGCTCGGCACCAGGAGTTCGACAAGCTAAGGCAACAGTTTATGTCCAATGTTTCTCACGAGTTACGAACCCCGCTCACTCTGATCCTCGGGAATGCGGATATTCTTCTGGAAGAGATTCTTGGTGAGTTGAACGAACAACAGCGGGAGTTCCTCACCACGATCCGGGATCAGGGTCAGCTTCTCCACCAGTTGGTCACGGATGTGCTGGCATTCTCGGATCTAAAAGCGGGAAAGAGCCGTCTTCACATCGAGGCCATCGAGGTTCGGCAACTTATTGTCAGTGTGCTGGAGAGGTTTTCTGGGCTCATGCGACACAAACAGCTCAAGGTCCAGGGAAAGGTTCCCGACACAACGTTTCCGGCGGATCCAGATAAATTTAGGGAGATCCTGGTTCACCTCCTTTCCAACGCCGTCAAGTTTTCGAAGAAGGGAGGTTCGATTACAGTGAAGGTAATTCCGCCTTCGGCAAGTGGTTCAGGGCTTCAAGTGGAGGTCAAGGACTCCGGTATCGGGATTGCCAAGAAAGAGCTGACTCGTATCTTCGACACCTTCTATCAGGTAGATGGCAGCTCGACCCGCGAGCATGGCGGCACTGGCATTGGATTGACGATTGTCAAGCACTACATTGACCTGCACGGTGGAAGCCTGAACATCCAGAGCGAAGTTGGCACGGGAACAACCGTCCGCTTCGAGCTGCCTCATCGACCAGATTTCGTCCCGAAGAAGCAACCTCAAGAGACAAAGAGCAAGGACTCTGCTCCGTCGATTCGTGTCCTCCTGGCCAGCCAGAATGGAGATCTTGTCCGAATTCTCAAAACTTATTTGGTGCAAGGGGGGTTCGATGTCATCACGGTGCCGGAAGGGAGCCGAGTCGCGGGGGAAGCCCGCCGGCTTCAACCCCGCCTCATCCTCCTTGACCCCGACACCAACCAAGGCGAAGCATGGGAAACACTTTCTGGATTACTTGGGAAGAGCGGGGAAAAGCTCCCGACAGTGATTCTCTCGTCAAAGGTTCCCCGATCAGTGGCGATGTCCAAAGGGGCTGTTGACTTCATCGAGCTGCCAGTGGACTATAAGACTTTTATTCGGAGAATCAGAGCCGCAACGGGTTGTGGGGCTAACCAAACCAAAAACAGTTAGCGGCGGTCGCTCACTGTTCTATCGACCAAACATGGAGCTACGATGGATCCACCTCCCCCATGGAAGAGTGCGTTTCGGGAGAACCTCGAATCGCTGCTTTTTCCCTTGATCCTGGTGCTGATAGCGCGCACTTTCGTGTTCCAGGCATTCAAAATCCCGTCAGAGTCGATGAGAGAGACTCTGTTGGTAGGCGATCACATCCTTGTGAATAAGTCGATCTACCTCGATCCGATCCCCTTTCTTGGGATTAGCCTCTTCCCGACGCGCCGTCCCCAGCGGAAAGATATTATGGTCTTCAAATACCCTGTAGACCCGACGAAGGACTTTATTAAGCGAGTCATCGGTTTGGGAGGGGAGACGATCCAGGTCCGCTGGCCAAGTGTCTTCATTGACGGGCAGCACCTTGTGGAGCCGTATGCCGTGTACACTCCCGATGAGAAAAACTCCAATGAGGTCACGACTCCGATTCCGCCGGCAACCTATTTTATGATGGGGGACAATCGAGATCACAGCTTGGATAGCCGGTTCTGGCACCCGTTGAGCCAGCGCCTGATCAAAGGCAAGGCGTTCGTTATCTACTTTTCCTGGGATTACGGGAAACCCTCTGGTGGTTTAGCGGAGGGACGGTCAAAGCGCGGCTATTTGGATGCATTCGCGGCCATCCGCTGGAGTCGGTTGTTTAGTCTGCTCCACTGAGCGCGCCGAATGGGTCTCCACCGTTCAGCGCCGATGGACAGGTGATTTGCGCTTGGACGTTTGACACACCACTCCTTCTCAACGAGTGGAGCACTCGCAACCATGCAGCGGAAGCAAGGTCAATCCCATCGCTTTCCCGGCGTCCTCAGTGCGTTCGTCTCCGTCGTTCTCGGGCTCAGCGGACTGATCGCCTTTCGCATTCAAAGTGCCGGAATCTTCGTTTTCCTTGAAACAGGCCCCGCCGCCGGTGCGCACTGGTCCCTTTCCAGGAGCTTCTCCTGGGGCCGTGAGCTGGGCCGAATTGGCGGTTGGATGGTGTTGGTTCTGGTCCTGGGTCTTCTCTACCTTGGGCGAAAGAAAAAGATTGCACTGGCTCGTTCTCTCTTGCCCCTCTCCGTTGCGCTGCTCTGTTTGCTTCCAGCTTTGGCGGTTTTTTTGGGGCTTCCAGTCTTTTTCTTGCCGCCGGCAGCCCTCGGGAAACTGCTGGTGGCATTCGGTCTGTTTGGGGTTCTCTGGTCTGTTTGGGCCATACGAAGCGAGTCCCAAGGCGGGGGTAGAGCGTTGCAAACGACGAAGGATGCGCCCCCCCCTGCAAGGTCGGCAGTAGACAGGAGGGGAACCCTCCGTGGTGGATCGGGAACAAGGGAAGGAATCGCCATCTTCTTGGTGCTTCTGGGAATTCTCTTGGCTTTGGCCAGCCAGATGCCCCGTAGCGCATGGCTCCGACAACCGGCTCTCACCGGGGATGAGCCTGAATATATGCTCACGGTGGTGAGTCTTCTTGACGATGGTGACATCGAGCTTAGAAATAATTCAACATCGAATGCCGCGAAGGAATTCGGCGCCTCCGGATATCAGTTTCGCTTCCCGCATCCGGTTCACAACCTTGGGTTGCCGCTTCTCATCGCTCCGGCTTATGCCGCAGGAAGACTCCTCTTTCCCGCATCACCTCAGTTTGGTGTCTTTGGTCTGCTCATCGTGATATCGGCTCTCCTTGGCTCGGAGCTCTACCTGCTGACCCGTCGCCGCGGACTGCTACTTTCGCTCATGGCCGCCACGACTCCACTGCTGCCATCCCTGCTTCCCATGACGGTGCAGATCTACCCTGAGCTGCCTGCGGCGTGGATGGCAGTGCTTTGCTACCGGCGATTGGGGAATCGGCATTACGGGCAATTCTTGTCTCTTGGAGGGATAGCGGCTTTGCCCTGGCTCCACGTGAAATATGCTGCTCTCGTCGTCGGTTTGCTCTTGGCAGTAGGCGTGTTGCGTGGTTTCAAAAAGACTTTTCCCGGTTGGATTGTGTTTCTCATAGGGTTGGTGGGTCTTTCTGCCATCAGCGCCATCCACTATGATAGTTTGCTGCCGACGGCCTCCTACGGGAAGACGACGACAGTCCTGTCCCTTGGACTGTTTCGTGGGGTTCTCGGTTTGTTGACGGATCGGGGTTTCGGTGTTTTCTGGCGAACCCCGTTACTCCTTCTCACGATCCCCGGCTGGTATCTTCTTTTCCACCGCTCCAAACCGGAATCTCTCGCCCTGGCGTTGGTTGTTGGAAGCCACTTCATTGTCGTTGCCTCCTACCCAATGTGGTGGGGAGGCTGGAGCCCTCCGGGCCGGTTTCTAGTACCCATCCTACCGTTCGCGGTTCTGGCGGCAATTGAGGCAGGCCGATGGAAAGGAAGCCGCGGTGCTTTTCTTCTAGGGCTCCTTTGGATCGGAAGCATCGGCATCAGTCTGGCGCTGCTCACGCCAGCCCCTACGTGGCTCGGCGGTTCTCGAACCTTAGTCTACCAAGATCCTATGGAGCCGCCGGCTTTAGGGGTGCTCCTTGGTGGCATCTGGGATTGGGGGCAGGCCCTGCCAAATCTCATTCACCCGGCACCTGGAGATTGGGTACTGGCGCTCTGCCTTTTGGGCGGATCTGCTCTCTTTGGCAGCTATCTGCTGAAGAATGGGGCAAGGTCACTGAACGAACCCCAAGCGGTCACACTCTTTATTCTTGCTTGTACAGTTGGATCGACCCTCTCCGTGGAGACCTTGGCGGAACTGACGAGACCCTATCGCTCTACTTTCCATGGCTACGCGGCCAACCAGGAACGGCGAACCTACTTGAAAGCCCTGGCCCAAAAGGATTTTTGGCGCCATTTCCCAGCGCCGCCACCGCAACCCTCGTTGGTCACCTTGATCTACGAAGCGGAAGCATTGCAAGGAAACCACTTGTTTTTCACGGATGAACCCAGATCCGATGCCTCTGGCGGCTTCCACCGGATCGTGGCAGAATTCGACCCAACGATTGCCCCGATTCCAATCTCGTTCCGTTATCCCCTGGAGCTCGAATCTTGGCCGGCTGGAAACTATCGGGCTCACTTTCGCCTGGCGGCCCTTTCGGCCTCGCCTACAAGCTCATCGGCTGTTACAAGGCCGAAAACAGTCTTGGCCGTTGCGGTGAAGGCTTCATGGAGTCTCTGTTTTCAGCGCGCGCAAGTCTTGAGCCGGAAGGAGGTTCTCCGCTCCGATCTCAAAGCAACCTATTCTGACATTACCCTCCGCTTTCAGCTCCGGTGCTCGACTCCGAAGCTGGAGTGGATCGTGGAAGCCTACGGTCTTCCGTTCCGATTCGATTATGTCTCTGTGGAGGCGGAAGAGGTCTTTCCAGACTAGGAGGCCAGGCCAGGTCCTTGGCGCAATCATCGCATGAGACAGCAATCTCCCTTTCGAATGACGAGGCGTGGCTTAACCCGTATTATGAGAGAGGTCGAGGAGCGGCCTCGGCGGCATACGAAAATGCAGTCACCAGGGCTTCAGCCCGGAGTTGATGTTGAGGGCAAAACTACTTAGGCCGACTTTTCACAGAATTGTTGGGAACCCTTGCTGGAAACCAGGCAGAGTCTTGACAGCAAAAGCATCCTCTCCATCTTGGGTAATTCCACCCCATGGAGCTGCCGCCAGAAGTGGCCAGTTGTCCAGTGGTGACGGGGAGTGCCGGCTTACGAATTCCGTACGGGCTATTGGTAGTCTCGCGGAGAAACAACAGGGCAATTACCCTTTGCGTCGCTGGCGCGTTGTCCGAACAACGTCAAAGAGATTGAGGCTCCACACCAAGAGCCCTCCGGCAATGCTGATATTCCTACGGCGATCAGCTCTCAGTGTGTCAGACCGGAAACGCGAAGCATCCTCCGCATTGGCCGCGCCGCGATATCGACCGTAGGCCCTATTACCCTCGATGGCGAAAGCAATGGTCCCTGCTACGGCAAGCGCCTCCAAGAACATGAAGGCGAGGCCTGGGGCGGGTCGCCCTTGTGCAAACTGTCCCCAACCCGGAAGAAGAAAGGACTTGACCTCGGGAGAGAGGGGGGTAGGGGTTGAGGAAAAAGCCCTTTCTATAACTGGTCCTACTCGCATGAGCTCGTAGGGCACAGAATCTTCCGGACCGGGAGCAAGGGGCTGAGCCAAGACGGAACCTGCGCAAACACAAAGGAATGCCGTCTCAAGCAACATGCGCCACCCTTTTGCTCCGCAGCCAACATTGCGCATCTTTTGAGTCCTTCTCTTCTGCTGGGGAGCTTGCTCTCGACAGATGAGGACCAGGCCCCTCAGGCTTTGTAAAACTCCCGAAGGATCATTTTGTTTTGGGGGTTCTTGAGTTTGGACAGGGCGACTTTTTCAATTTGACGGATCCGTTCCCTGGTCAACTGAAGCGCACGCCCAACCTCTTCCAGTGTATGGCGGCAATGGCCGGCAAGGCCAAACCGTTTTCGGATCACTTCTCTTTCCACTTCGCTCAGCCGGGCAAGCACCTGGCCCACTTTCTCCTGAAGCTCATTGGATTCGGCCTCGTCGGCAGGTGATAGCGCATTGACATCCTCGATGACATGAGCGAGCTGCCCCTCCCCTTCTTGGCCAATGGGCGTTTCCAGAGAAACTGGTTCGTGGAGCACTCTGAAGAGGATCTCCACCTTGTTGAGGGAGACTCCCAGGTGTTCCGCCAGCTCCAATTCGGTGGCTTCCCGCCCGTGAAGCTGCACCAAATGCCGGCTTGCCTTGAGCATCCGGTGGGCGATATCAATCATGTGGAGAGGGATCCGGATTGTACGGCTTTGCTCAGCAATGGCCCGAGTCACTGTTTGCCGAATCCACCAGGAAGCATAGGTCGAAAAACGGTATCCCCTTTGATACTCGAATTTATCGACTGCTTTCATCAGCCCCTGGTTTCCTTCCTGGACCAGGTCAGACAGAGAAAGGCCTCGGTTGACGTATTTCTTGGCAATTCCGATAACCAACCGCAGGTTGGCTTCGATCAAGGCATTTTTGGCCCGCCGGATCTTCCCCATGGCCTGCTTGAGATCCCCATGGACGTCGCGGTAAAGAGTGCTCGCAAGCGAAACCCAACTTTCATTGCCAGAAATATCAACATCAAGATCCCGCCAGGAAGCTGCTCCGGCGGTTGCCGAGCTTTGCATCTCCAGGGGGATCGCTTCCATCGTGGCCTGATCTTCTTCGTCAAGAAGCTCAGCCAAGAGGATCATCCGATCCGCAAGGAAGTCGATATCGCTTTTCTTCAAGGGCAATTGAGGCAGTAACTGGAAGCAGCGAGTCAACGGGCGACCGAGCCGGTCATTCAGCTCACCACCGGTCCCATGGTGCCTTGCCTCCTTCAGGAAAAGGTCCCACTGTTGCCCGAGCTCCGCCAGAAGAGGCCCTTCTGTAACGTCGCGAGGCCGACGGCGTTTTGGGTAAGATCCACGCCCTGAGTTCATACATCGGTGAAAAAGGCGCAGAACCTCGCGGACGGTTAGGGGAAGTTGGAACAGTCTCTCGCGGACCAGGTCGTAGCCTTCTTCTATCTCGCGAGCAAGACGGGTTTCCTCGCCGGCAGAAAGGAGACCTAGAGTTCCCACGTCCCTGAGATAATGGGCAAAGGCCTCCTCCGACGACTGACGGCGCCGCCCTCTATCGAACTTGCTGGCGGCTGTTTTCAAAGATCTTGCTCTAGGGGCGGCTGTTCTTCCTTCCGGCGAATTTGATGTTATCTTCGGACTCGAACAGATCGTGGATTGGACTTTCGCTACCATCATCGATTCTCTCCCAATGTGCTAGTGAGGCACATACCCCCAAGAGCAATCTTGGTGCCAACCGTACCGCAAAGGCTGGTCACCCCCTCTAGCCCTTTGCAATAAAGCATTTTCAAGGCAGAGGTCCGTTTCTGTGGAATGGTTTGTACTGGCGAGTTTTCGCCAATTCCGGCGAAAACGTGCCGAGGTTTCGTATTCAGTAATACAGGCATGTATTAAGAATTCAAGTCCCGTCTCCAGTGCGCTGGGTTGCGGGAGGGGAAATCGTGGCGTGGAAAAAGCACCGATGGTGAGAAAAGCGATCAATCACTCAAGGACTTGAGGAGGTGCAAGCCGCTTCACAGCGATTGCTCAACTCCATAAGGAGGTGGCCAAGGATCTTGGTATAGTGAGCAATCTTGCCGGGGCGAGGGATTCTGAGAGGAGTTCCATAAGCGAGGACCATTTTGCTAAAAGGGCAAGGGATCTGGAACCGATCCCAAGAATTGAGTTGCCATTTGCGAGCGTAGGCAACGGCTACGGGGACAATGGGGAGTCCACTCCACCGCGCCAAGGCGAGGCAGCCTGGAGCGATGCTCCGCCTGGGTCCTCGAGGGCCGTCAGGAGCGATGGCCACGGGTAATCCCTGCTCTAGTCGATAACGGAGCTCTTCCAAGGCTTCGGCTCCGCCTCTGGAGCTTGATCCTCCCACCCAGGAGATCCCCCACTTCGCCAACACCCGCGAGAGCAGGCGGCCATCGCGGCTCAGGCTTACAAGGACATTGAGATCCCAGCGGTCACGGTGTGCTAGGAGGAGACCGAGCTGGTGGGCATGCCAAAAGCAATAGATTACGGCCGGTTCGGTAGTCACCAACTGTTGATGCTCCTGGTAGCCGATTCGTCGTTGGCGCAGAGTCCGGCCCAGACAAGTGAGAATGCCATCCAACAGGATAGAAAAAAAAGTCTCTTTCATGGGGAATGTCCCTGGGGAGCTTCCACGATCTGGAAAATTGGCTGGTGCTCCGGGCTTGGGGCGTTGACGACAAGAGGGGTGAAAAGTGCGAGGAGCGGTCGCCGGACGGCGGCCGATGAGAGCGGAACGCAACACGAAGAGAAAAAAGGGGGCGAAAACTACTCCCTCAACGGGGGCACGACCGAAAAATCGCCTTCGGGTATCATTGACCGAAGTCGAGTATTCAAACTAGTATAAGGCGGGTTCGCAACGCTAGCCTTGGCATGGTGTAACTCCCCAGGCTGCATGCCGTCGAAGGGCTTATTCCCGCAAAGCGACGGAAATAGCGACATTTCCAGTCCACGAACATCAAGATCGCCAACAGGCATGGGCAATGCTGAACTTCCTCAATTCGAAGAGGCGGCGTTATCTCAAGGAAGCAAAGCGGCTTCGACGCCATGGAAACCAGGTTCGGAGTGGCGAGTATTATGAGATGGCGGAGGAGTTTGACGAGGCACTCCGCATGTACATAGCCGGACGTCACTTCGTGAAAGCAGGCCAACTGAGTGAGCGAATGGGCAAGCTGAAGGAGGCGGCCAGCTACTACGAGCATGCAGGTCGCTACACCCAAGCGGCAACTCTATTTGAGGGGCTCGGCGAACCTCAGCGGGCTGCCCAAGCACTCCAGCGTGGAGGCCAGCACTTTCGAGCTGGGTTGCTCTTGGAGCGATGTGGTGCCCATGGAGAAGCGGCGCGGTGCTTCGAGCAAGCAGGCAATCTTTTCAAGGCCGCGAAGTGTTATGTGGCGGCTCGGGCCACCCGACCGGCAGCGAAGCTCTTCAAGTCGATTCTGCGGCAATTGGCCGACAAAGAGCTTGAGCTCGACGCTTCAGCAACCCGGGAGTTTTTCTTGGAGGCGGCGAATTGCTTTGAACGAGCCAAGGACTTTCCCGCCGCGGCTGAGACTTACAGAAGCGCCGGTCATTACGTCCGCGCGGCCGAGGCTTATCTCCGGCTGCAGATGCCGAAGGAGGCCGCGGAGATGTTCTTTCAGGCGGAGGAATACACCAAAGGTCTGACCTTGGTGGAGAATTACGGTCTTACGGATTTCAATCTTTCAGAGTTCGCGATCGCGATGATCCATGGGGGAAAATATCTGGAGGGCGCAAGGATATTCGAGAGGGCTGGCATGGCAGTCGCTGCTGCTGACGCCTATCAACGTGGTGGAGAGTTTGAAAAGGCCGCGACTCTTTATCTCGAAGGTGGAGATCCCGCAAGTGCCGCGCGAGTTTACCGGAGAGCAGGGATGCATGCCGCCGCGGCCTGTGCGTTTGTCGAAGCCAACCTTGTGGAGAATGCCGCTCAATCCTATGTCGAAGCTGGGGACAAGGAAAACGCAGCCAAACTCCTTGCCCAACTTGGGCGCCACTACGAAGCTGGAAACTTGTTGTTGGATCTGGGCCAGAAGGAGCAAGCCTTGAGTCAGCTCCAAAAAGTCCTGCCGAGCAGCGAACACTATCTGGACGCATCGGACAAGGTGGGCCAGCTCTTTCTGGACAAGGATCTTCCACTGGTTGCTCTGGACAAATATCGTGCAGTCCTGAACGGTCGTACTCTCTCGACGCAAACTCGATCACTCTACTTTCATTTTGCCGTAGCGATGGAACAGAGCGGTCACGAAGCCAGCGCGCTGCCCATTTATCAGAAGATCGCCTCGGATGACTTCAGTTTTCGCGATGTAGCCGACCGCGTACAAAGGCTACAATCCATGTCCATGGGGACCATCACGAACCGTGGTTTTCGGGGAGATAGCCGCCCCAGGATGATGACTGCGCGCGGAGTGCAGATCGATGAACTCTTCGTCGGACGGTACGAGATCCTGGAGCGACTAGGCGGCGGAGGAATGGGAGACGTTTACAAAGCACGAGATGTGGAGCTCGACGAGATTATTGCCCTGAAGCTACTTCGCGACCCAGATCCTACAACGATTCAGCGGCTCAAGCGCGAGATAAAAATCACTCGCAAGCTTGCCCACTCGAACATTGTCCGTCTTTTTCATTTCGCGGAGCATGAAGGAATTCACTACCTGTCCATGGAATACGTTGAAGGCAAAACACTGAAGAACCTCGTCCTGGAGCGGGGAGCGTTTTCGAGTATCGAAGCGGTCCACATCGTCGCCCAGATCGCTCGAGCACTGGAGGCTGCCCATCACATCGGCGTCATTCATCGAGACGTCAAGCCTCACAACATTCTGCTCACGGGCCATGATCTGGTAAAAGTTCTCGACTTCGGAATCGCCTGCGTGCTCAATGAAAGCAGTTCACTGACCCGCGAAGGTGAAGTTATCGGCACGCCGGAGTACATGTCCCCGGAACAGATCTGTTCTAAACCTGTGGATGCACGGTCGGATCTCTATTCTTTAGGAATCGTCGCCTTCGAGCTTGTCACGGGGATGGTCCCATTTCACGCTGATACTCCAGTTACGACAGCGCTTCAACATCTCAAGCTTCGACCACCAAAACCAAGTTCCGTGTACCCGCTCGTTCCGGAAGAAATCGACGAAATGATCCTCAAGCTCTTGAACAAGAGACCAGAGGAACGCTATCCCAGTGCTCGAGAACTGCTCGTTGACTTGATGCGCTTGTAGATCGTCCGAACCCTGTGGACAACTGCCTTGACTCGAAGCTTGACAAACGACCCGCGGATTGCTTGGCTCCGGAAAGAGCTTGACTGTTCCGAGTACCCGACGAGTGCCGGGTGGGTATAGAGACGATGAGCCCACAAGGAGCGCAGCTCAACTTGAAGTGGCGGAAACGATGACAACTGCTTCGAAGACGACAACCCCACAGGGACGTCCCTTTTGCCCCAGCACTTCCGGCAATGCGGGATTCAATTCGATGGGGGATGATGCCCCCCAAGATCCGCTGGACTGGACAGAATCCGACGCCGCCAGCTTCTTGTTTGACAAGAAAGAGGGACCTCGCTACCTGCGGATGCGGCTCCATGAAGAGCTGGCGAGATTCCGCCGGACGGCACGCCCGGTATCCTTGCTTTTCGTCAAGCTGCGTTCCCCATTGGATGTAGCCGACGGGCAGGTTGTCTCGTCACTCGTTCGCTGTTGCGATCTCGTGACGCGATGGGCCGAAGATGTATTCGCGGTGGTGCTGACCGAGACCGACGGGGCCACGGCGGCGGAAGTGGCTGAACGCTTGATCGAACGCCTCCGAAGACGGCACGCCAACCCGGAAAATCTCTTGCGCATGGGGCGCGCCACGGTCACTGCTGACGACACGCCTGACGGGCTCCTTGACCGGTGTCTCGCCTCACTTCAAGAAGCCTTGGATGCCGATATCCCCGTTCCGGTGCATCAATCTCCGGCGGCCACAAACGACGACACCATCGGCCACGAAGCTGAGCTTCGCCACCTTGCTCAAGACTTTGAGGAGGCACTCCAGGGGCACCCATGGCTCACGGTACTCCAGACAGCCCCTTGGCTAGATGCAGAACGTCTGACACTAGCCCACGCTCGCCAGCTTCGGACCCAGTATCGGTGCCGTGTTCTATGCGGGAAGTTAACTTCCAAGGCACTGCCTGGAACCTATCAAGCAATTGAGGAAGCCCTAACAAAGGAGCTGCTGGCAAGTTCTTATTTGTTTAGGGAACTCCGGGAAGAGCTGACGGCAGACGAGTTGGGGCTACTGTCCACACTGTTTCCACTCTGCTCTAGATTGCGGCCAAAGCAGCTCCGCGGTACTTTTGACACCCGGGATCACCTCATGGTTGGCACGGCCTTGAATCATCTGTTGGCTGTGCTTGCTCAACATTCTCCGCTCCTTTTGGTTCTTGAGAATTTCCACCTGGCTTCGGTGGAAGCATGGGAGTGCCTGGCGTATCTGGCACGCAACCTTGGTGAAGCAAAGATCCAGATTCTTGTGACCGTTGACTCCAAGGTCAAGCTTGATGGTTGGAGCGCCCTGACCTTCAACGCCCTGGTTCAAGCCAGAAACTGCAGCCACGTCGAGCTCAAGCCCTTTTCTTTGAAACAGACTGAGCGGGTTTTACGACACCGAATAGGATCCATTTCCAGCCCCTTCGTGGGCCGCTTCCACGACCTGAGCGGCGGGAGTCCAAGACTGACTTCCATGATGCTTCGGCTCCTCGATCCCTCTTCTTTGCCCGAAGAGCCCGCACCCGACACCTTTCTTCCCCATGTGGCCCACATTCTGGATGCGATGCTCCGCTCTTGTCGTTCAAAGGAGCAGCGCGTGCTGCTCTGCGGCGCAATCCTGGGTTCAGGCTGGTGCGAAGCCGAGCTTGCGGCACTTCTCCAATGGCCCGAGTCCAGTGCGCAGTCAGCGATCGTGACCTTGCTTGAGAAACAAATCCTCATTCGAAGGCAAGAAGACAAGACATTGTCTTTCATCAACGAGTTGACTCGCGAACGCATCTTGCGGAAGGCAAAACAGGAGGATCGGAAGGCACTTCACTTGCGGGCTGCTGACCTGTTGCTGGCCGAGCACCAAGAACCCCCGCCTCTCATCGCGTCCAAGCTTTACCGGCATTTTCGCGAAGCGGGTGATGAGGAGCGAGCCCACCAATACGCAGTGACCGCCGGTAAGTCGGCAGTGGCGGCCCAAGAATTCAGTTCCGCTCAGAAATACCTCGGCGCCGCAGTCAGCCTCCGAAACGCAAATCCGTCGTTCGTTGCAGATGGTCGAGCGATGGCGGTGGCTCTTCAGCTTGCGGACGCACAGATCGCCACCGGTGATCTGGAGCCGGCGCAACAAACTCTCCAGCGCACCCTGGAGACTTCCGACGCCATCCACCACCCGCTGCTTTCGCGGAGGCTGGCCAAGCTACTGGCAATTCAAGGGCGCTACTGCGAAGCTTTGGAACTCATCGCCAGACTCAAGCCGCTGGCGGTAGACCACCCCCTTGAGCAAGCCGCCCTCTTGGCGGATGAAAGCCACATTTTGCGCCTTTTGGGCCGATACACTTCGTCCTTGGTCGCGGCTTTCAAGAGCCTCCAGCTCCTGGAGGATGGGGCAAGCCATAGCCTGCCGGCCATGTGCAACATGGCTGCCGTATCGTTGGCTTTGGGCCGTCTCGAACGGGCATTGGCCCAGTTCCAGCGGATTCTTAGCCTTGCGGAGCAGGTGGAAGAGGATACAGTCGTAAGCTTCACACTGGCTTATCAGGCGATCGCGCAGCGACGACTGAGCCAAACAACTGCCGCAAGGCAACAACTCCAATCACTTCTAGAGGAACAGGATTCGCCCATGCTCCCGGAGCTCGAGGCGCTCCTCCTGAGCCATCTTCTCGATCTCGATCTCGAGACGAACAACACCGAGACCTGTCCCTCAATGGCCTCGAGGCTAACCATGTTGCTCGACCGGATAAGCCACCGGCAGGCAATCGGCGCAAGACTTGCTCTCAGCCAGTGGGAGCTATCGCAAGAACGCCGGGAACAAGCCTTCCAACTTGCTCGAAGCGCGTTGCAGCAGGCAGAAGATGCCGGAGACCGTCTCTCCATGGGCCAGGCACTCTTCAAACTTGGTGAAATGGGGCGCCACCAGCAAGGAGATGCGGAGCAAAGCCGGAAACTGGTGGTACGGGCGATCCGCATCCTGGGTGAAGCTGCTCCCTACCACCAAACCCAGGCTAGGTTGCTCCTTTGCGAAATGCTTTTGGAAGCCGGAGACGCACCTGGAGCGTCGCGGGAACTTTTGCAGGTGCGGCGAAGTTTCGAACAACTCAAGTTGCCGCTCCCCTACGAACGACTCAAGGGGTTTAGGATTCGCCTGACCCGCCTCGTTTCTTCCAAAACCTCTGGCGAGGGTACCCCGGTCGATCCGCCGGTCCCGGAGGCATAAGGTTGTGTGATCCGAGGGCGGTAAACCCTGCCCGTGGGCGAAGAAAGGCGAGTGGGGGGAACCGCGCGTAAGGCGAGTGGCGGCGGACGGATTGCCGTCGCCGCGAGCGGAAGTCAACCCAAAGAAAAGAAAGTGATTTGCTCGAGTTGTGCTCTGCCGGAGTCCCACCACCGAAACTTACCCCATGGCGGATTTCCTCATCCTTGCCAGGATCGGCCTCAGCCCGCCTCGTGATGATCCGTGAAGAGATCCCGGTTGACAGCAGGGAGGCTCTAGGCAAGAAGCATCGCTCGTTCTACTTGCGTCCGGTCGTCGGCATAATAGAGAGCATCGCTCCAACGAATCGTGTCCATCCTGGCCAATCTGATGAGCTGTTCATCGATAGTACTGTCGCGTTTTTCATGGGAATACTGCCATTTTTCGGCAGATTCAGGCTCCACGATCATCCGCTCCAGCCAGGCCTCTCGTTGGTAAAGATCCGCCACGAGCACCTGCCCGTTGCCATCGAGCCTGGGAACCAAAAACTGTACGAGCAGAAGCCTAAGTTGGCGGGCGAAACGCTCCCTGAACGCGGTTTTGGAAGAGGCTGCCCGCTCCACGAACCCGTCGATGGCCGCCGCCAGGTTTGGCGCCGCCGTCGAAACAATCACCCGATGGCCAGCCTCGGCAAGCCGCAAGAGGGACTCAACGGACTCGCCATCTTCGGGAGCCTCTGTGACCACGACATCGACATCCATCCTCATAGCATCGCACAATCCCTTTGCCTGGGATGGTACATCGCGCCCAACCTCAATTTGATCGATGAGGGACCTGGCGGAACCATGAACGTATTCTATAGGGTCTTCCACGCAAAGGATGTGATAGGACTGACGACGGTTCAGAAAATCGACCATCGCCGCTATGGTGCTACTTTTCCCGTGCCCGGCGGGCGCAGCGACCAGCACGATCCCAGACCGCAAAAGCTCTAAGCAACCGAGAGCCAGCGGCAGTTTCAGACTAGAGAAGGTCGGTGACTGAGCCGAAACCGGCCAAAGTAGAATTTCGTAACTACCTCGTTGCCGAAAGATCCGAAACCGAAGCCGTCCGAGAACATCGTTGGCAAGAGATCCTTCAAGGACGTTCGAGCTTTCCAAACGATCAAATTGCGACGGATTGAGAAGCTTGGCCACGGCAGCTTCGGAGTCTTTTTTGGCGATACGCGCCCCCTGCATCGGCTTCAAGCCATCCGCCATACGCACCCGGGGGGGAGTTCCCACCTTGAGGTGTAGGCATTCGCCTCCCTGTTTCCGGACTTCGTCCAAGAGTCCCACAATCCAGGGAACCACCGGCCCAGAAGAATCCCTTTTCCCCGAAGAATCTCTACCGCTCACGCACTTTCCTCCTCTTCAGCGGAGTAGATCTCAAACTGCCTTTTCTGGAAAGCATGCTCCAGCGCAGTTTTCCTGGAGATTCTGCCGGCGCTCAACATTTCCTCAAGATGGGCGTCGAACGAAAGCATTCCCTCCCTGGGATCTCCAATTCTGACCAGTTTTCCCAGATCGTAGAACTCTCCGCTAGCAATCGCCGACCGGGTGGCATTGGTTGCTATCAGGATCTCACAATTCGGTTCCAACCTTGAGAGTCCTCCGGGAATCAAACGCTGGCAAGCGACAGCCTTGAGCTGACGAGCCAAGCTTTCCTGCAACGCCGGCCGCTTGGAGCCGGAAACCTGAGCAAGGAGCCTGCCGAGCACGAGTTCTGGTGTCGATCCACCGCCCCCTGCCAGCACCAAGATCCCCAGTTCAGCAGCTTCGAGCGCCACACGAATGACGACTTCCCCCGAAATTTGTGAAAGCACGATGACATCTACGTCCGAACGTACTGCCGTCTCCAAGGCACTTTCCCAGGACGCTGCATCGTTGAAAACCTCGACTTGGCTGATGGAGGCCCTCTCGTCCCGGTAGAGATGCTCGATGGGCTCCTCAATCACCACAACATGGACCGACCTGCTCAAGTTGATCGTCTGAGCCATGGCGGCAAGTGTCGTGGAACGACCGCTTCCCGACTCTCCGCCAATCAGAATGACGCCCCGTTCGGCTCCGCACAGTGCTTCGTAGGGCGGTGGAAGGCGTAGGTCCGAAAGCAGGGGTATGCGCGGCGGGATCACCCGCAACACTAAAGCCCACTCTGACTGGACCAAGAAGAGATGGGCGCGAAAGCGACATTCTTCATCCAACGCGAACGACGTATCCGACACCCTTCGGCGATGACCTTCCTGTAACTCGTCCACGAGGTCGTTGAGCTCTCCGGAGCCGATGGATCGCCGCCCCACGGACAATAGGCGACCGTCCTTTCGCATAAAAGGTACAAATCCAGCGCGGAGATGGATGTCGGATGCCCCGGCGGACGCAAGGTTGTGCAGAAGCCGCTTCAATTCTTTCAAAGAGTTACGCGCCAACCTGGAACTCCCTCTCAATCCTAGAGCCAGACGGCCCTTCAGTTTGACTTAACCCGAAACTCCCGTCAGGAATCTAGCTGGGCATCCAATTCGCCGATGGTTCTCTTCACCCTAGGACATGGCCCTCCGCCAACCTAGCAAAAACAAAAGTCATGATCCACAGACGCCATTGAACGAGATCGCCTTTGGAACCGCCTCTTGTCGATCTTCAGACGGTTTGGTAGAAACTAGGTGCCAGGGTATCGCATCCTGCGGGATTGACGCAGGGAGAGTCCATCCCAGGTCATCCTGAAAAGCTCAGGCCCCCCCAAAGAACCTGTTGTGCTCCTTCTTCCTGTTGCGCCACGGCCAGCTTGCGAGAAAGGGATGCGTGATCCTTCCCGAATTCCGCAACCGCGTAGTGCAACCACCGTGATTCGAGTCTCTTAGGGACGAAACATGGCCTACAAGATCTTGATTGTGGACGACGAACCCTTCACCATCGAACTGATGGTCACGATTTTGGAGGATGACGGCTACGACCTGTACACGGCGGCTGATGGCGCCATCGCATTGGAGCAGATCGAAAAAATTGAGCCTCGGCTAGTCATCCTTGACTATATGATGCCTCGAGTTAGCGGCCGAGAAGTTGTGGAGCGGCTCCAGGGTCGATACCCAGAGACCTTTGTCATCATGGTGACGGGGCGAGGTTCTGAAGAAGTCGCGGTGGAAACACTCAAGCTGGGTGCTATCGATTATATTGCCAAGCCATTTGGCGCGGAGCAATTCCGGCAGACGATTCAGGAAGTCCTTCAGCGCACTGAAGCCCTCATAGCCAAGCAGCGCGAACAACAGCGGTTGGTGCATGAGAACCTTATCCTGCAAGCGCAGCTCGCTAAAGGCCGAGATTTTGAAATCATCGGCGCTTCCAAGAAAATGACTGCGGTTTTCGACACCATTGATCGCGTCGCTCCAGAAGACGTCAACGTGATGCTTCGTGGTGAATCCGGTACCGGTAAGGAGCTTGTGGCACGCACAATCCACAACCGAAGCTCGCGCCAGGGCCAGGCCATGCTCACGGTCAACTGCGCGGCGCTTACCGAAACCCTTATTGAAGCCGAGCTGTTCGGGCACGAGCGAGGCGCCTTCACCGGGGCTATCCAACAACGGCCGGGAAAATTTGAGCTGGCTGATGGCGGGACCCTCTTTCTCGATGAGATCGGAGACATGAGCCCGCCCACACAAGCCAAAGTTCTTCGCGTCATTCAGGAACACACTTTTCAACGTGTGGGAGGAACTCAAACACTTCACTGTGATATCCGCCTTATTACGGCGACCCACCGGAACCTGGAAAAGATGGTCCAGGAGGGCAAATTTCGACAGGATCTTTTCTATCGGATCCATGTCCATCCCATCTACCTTCCGTCACTTCGAGAGCGGCCAGAAGATATCCCGCTGCTTTTTCAGTATTTTATCGACAAATTCTGTTGCGACTTTTCCCGGCCACCCATCCAATGCCCCCCTGAGATTGCTCCCTATCTCATGGCCTACCGCTGGCCGGGAAATGTCCGCGAGCTTCGCAACATTGCCGAACGTGCCGTCATGCTCTCCGATGGCAACAGGATCCAACTCTCGATCTTGCCCAAGGCAATACTGCAGGCGGCCGAAGAGGAAAAAACGGGCCAAGAAGAAAAAAACTTGACCCTCAAGGCAGCGATCAACCGAACAAAACGGCATGTAGTGCTTCAGGCACTTGAACGCCATGGCTGGAACCGCACCAGAACCGCGAAAACACTGGATATTTCCGTGCGCCATGTCCAGAATATTATCAAGGAATTCAGCCTTAAACCCAGCCCGCAAGGCAGCTAGCCCACCGGCTTATGACTAGGTATCTTTACCATGCCAAACCGAATCTTTGTGTTCTTCACCACCATCGACAATCAGGAACAGGCCGACTCGCTGGCACAACGACTTGTCGCCGAAAAGCTCGTTGCGTGCGCCACCATCCTGCCTGGCGTCACTTCTCACTACACCTGGAAAGAAAAGCAGGAACGTTCTTCTGAGCTTCTGCTCATCCTCAAAACGACAGAACTTCTGATCCCAGCTCTTGAAAAAAGGATTCTGGAGATTCACCCCTACGAAGTACCGGAGTTCGTAGGTTGGCCTTTGGAAGCAGGCGCTCCGGCCTACCTTCGATGGGTGAGGGCTTCCACGCGCGATGCAGAGTGAGCCGGCGTAAAAAAACAAGACTCCCTGGCTCGCCCCCATGAGTGGATCTCTTCAAGCTGGCGTGCACTCCGCCTATATCCATATCCCCCTCTGCCGTCAGCGGTGCGCCTATTGCGACTTTTTCTCTAGCGTCGAGACCGAGGAGATCAAGACCCTTTTTCTTCGGCGTCTTCACGAAGAGATCGAGACTTCTGAAGTCGCAGCGGGGACTTTTGAGACGATTTACTTTGGAGGCGGCACACCGAGTCGCCTGGCAGGATCTGAGCTAGGCATCATCATCGAGGCTCTGGAACATCGCTTTGGAATCGCTCATGATGCCGAAATCTCCATGGAGGCAAACCCGGCGGACATCTCTTCCGACTACCTTGGGGATGTCATAGCTGCAGGCATCAATCGGCTTAGCTTGGGTGTGCAGTCTTTCGACGACTCCGCTCTTCGGTTCCTTAGCCGTGAGCATTCTGGACCTGAAGCTTTTGAAGCAACTCGTCGAGTCGCGGATGCCGGTTTCCGATCTTTTTCCATCGATCTCATCCATGGGTTGCCCGGGTTCGAGATCGAGCCGACTCTCGCCGCCCTTGGGATAGCTCTGGAACTTGGTGTTCCGCACATGTCCATCTACGGGCTGACCTACTGTGATGGGAGTTCCTTCGGCAAGGCGCTAGCCGGCGGCAGAATGGCCCCAAAGGATCCAGATGCCGAAGCCGATACCTTCGAAGAGGCCATCGCGATTCTCACGAGCGCTGGACTGGAACATTACGAGATATCCAGCTTCTGCCGACCTGGCCACCGGTGCCTGCACAACATAAGGACGTGGAAAGAAGAGCCTCTGCTAGCCCTGGGTCCGTCCGCAGCCGGCGCCACCAAGGGTTACCGCTACCGTAATCCCTCCAACATGCGGGATTACCTGGCCAAAAAATCCCCCCAGATCGAGTCAAGCGAAGCCCGGGAGATGGAGGTCGAAAGCATCATTGCCGGGTTGAGGCTGCTGGAGGGCCTTGGCCTCGAAAGGTTCCACAAACGCCACAATCGGCGGCTAGGCGAAGCTTTCCCGAGAGCTCTGAAAACGGCGCGGGAGTATGGCCTTGTGAAACTCGACGACCACTGCCTCCGACTGAACGGACTGCGAGGGATCTTGCTTGCGGACAAGGCTTTGGCACTCTTCGTAGACGAGGCCCTGAGCAGAGGATAGAACTTGGTGGGACCAGCCATCGGTGACCGCTTTGGCGGCTCTCGCTATCGCCCGGCCCTCCGGCCCTGGAACCGGGCGGAGACTCCTGCTATCGCCTACGGCGATGTTCTCCGCAGCGCTCACGCTCCGCTCCCGCTACTCCCTTCAGCCGTGGTCTCATCCGGTATGATTTCGGTAGTCTCCCCAAGCTCAGCAAACGGGGGCAAACCAACTGAGGCCTGATCCTCTATCGATACGGTCTGGTCAGTTCCAGGCGCGGGCGTGCTGTCAGCGGCCTCGAAATGGAGCAGAATCACCGTGATGTTGTCATCGCCACCTTGAGCATTTGCACGGAGCACAAGTTCTTCGGTCACGCGGTTCAGGTCGCCTTGCTGTTCCAGGACACACTCAAGGATATCTTTCTCTTCCAGCATGCCGCTCAAGCCGTCTGAGCAAAGCAAGATGTAATCCCCCGGATAGAGTTCCCGGAGTGTGATATCGACTTCCACATCCTCTTTTGTGCCCAAGGCACGGGTGATGATGTTCTTCATTGGATGGTAGCGGGCCTCTTCCTCGGTAATCTGGCCAAGCATGACCTGAACATTGACCCAATAATGGTCCATGGTGAGTGACCATAGCTCACCGTCTCGGATGAGATAGGCTCTGGAATCCCCAACGTGGCCCACACAGGCCGCGCCTTGTTCTTCCAAGACCGCCACGCCAACGACGGTGGTCCCCATTCCCTCCAACCGATGCTGCTTGAGGGCTGCCTGGAAAATACGGCGATTGGCCAAACGGATCGAAGTCTTGAGCTTATTTGCCTCGATGGGCAAATTGTCATCGATTTCAAACGGCCATGTCACGTCTTCATGCTTGCTGGTCAACGAGAAAAACTCATCGATCGTCTCGATCGCCATAGCACTGGCGACCTCCCCGGCAGCATGTCCACCCATGCCATCCGCGACGATAAAAAGCAGGTGCTCCGGCAAGACAGCGTGACTATCCTCGTTGAGGTTCCGCTTTCTTCCAAGATCCGTTCGAGCACTGTGTAACGTACGCAACCCCACGGCTTCCGAGGACTCCCGTTTCAGGTTATAATTTCTAAGTATCCGCACGAGCCGGCTGCCTGTCAACCCCAAACACGCACTGCATGGCAGCGCCAAAAAACAAGGCTATCACTCTTTACTGGACCGAATTGGCAGCTTTTCGCCCCATGCCATGATAGACGAACCCCATCTTCTGGTACCTCTCGGAATAGTAAATATTCCTTGGATCAAACAAGATAGGAACACGCATGACGTCCCGGATCCGCCGAAGATTCATATGGCGGAACTCATTCCACTCAGTAGCCACGACCAATGCATCGGCACCTGTCGCTGCCTCATAGACGCTATCACAGTATTGGACAGCGGGGTAGAGTTCCCGCGCTCGGGGCATTGCCTGAGGATCATAGGCCCTCACGGTGGCGCCGGAATCCAGCAGGAGCTTCAGCAACTCCATCGCCTTGGCTTTACGGATATCATCGGTGTTTGGCTTGAACGCAAGCCCCAGAAGAGCAATGGTCTTGCCCTCAAGCTCCCCCAGAACCGCGGTCATCTTCCTGAAAAACCTCGGAACCCTCTCCTGGTTAATCTTCCATGCGGCCTCAAGGAGCACGGGATCGATGCTATATTTCCGCATCGTATGGATGAGGCTTTCAAGGTCTTTTGGAAAACAGGAACCCCCAAAACCAAGGCCGGCATCCAAGAATTGCGGCCCGATCCGCTGATCGTAGCCCATGCCTTTGGCGACCTGAAGAACGTCGGCTCCGGCTTGTTCACAGAGGTCGGCAACCAGATTGATAAAGGAGATCCGGGCCGCCAAGAAGCAATTGGACG
The DNA here is from genome assembly GCA_024278345.1 of bacterium. Taxonomy (GTDB): domain Bacteria; phylum CSSED10-310; class JAJRTK01; order JAJRTK01; family JAJRTK01; genus JAJRTK01. The sequence goes on from JAJRTK010000094.1 coordinate 29,983, forward strand.
CATATTTTATGATCTCGGCCGATTCCACATCGGTAATGAGCATCGGCCTTTCTAGGGGCGCGTACAGTTCCAGCAGAGTCATGGCAACGGATTTAGAGGGAGCGCCAATCACGATGCGGTCGGGGCGCAGTGTGTCCTGAATAGCCGATCCCTCGCGGAGAAACTCGGGATTGGAGACCACGTCGAATTCGCCAGACCAGACTTTGTGCTCCGAAATGATTCGTCGCACAAGATCCCCCGTCCCGACGGGGACTGTCGATTTGTTGACCACAACCTTGTAACCGTTCATGGCCCGAGCGATTCCGGTGGCCACCTCACGAACGGCGGAGAGATCACTGCCCCCATCCCCTTTCGACGGAGTGGGTACCGCAATAAACAGGACCTCCCCTCCCTGGACGGCACTTTTGAGTTCGGTGGTAAAATGAAGGCGGGCATCCGCATGATTCCGTTTGACCATCTCCTCCAAGCCTGGCTCGAAGATCGGCATTTTTCCACGCTCGAGATCCTCGATCTTCAACGAATCCTTGTCCACGCAAACGACGTCGTTTCCAAGATCAGCAAAAACGGCTCCAGTGACCAATCCCACATAGCCAGTGCCGATGACTACAACATTCAAATCTCTACTCCCTCTGACCAGGCGGTCTGTTATCCGCTGGTTCGCCAAACATTTGAATTCTCTTGAGTAATCCCAGCCCAACATAGAATCCGCTCGGGGAATCAAGCGGCCTTCCTTGACCCGGAACTCTCGTCACATCTCTACTGCGGCAGCCGATCCATCGTTTCCCCCGGCGTCCTCGTCGGCCAGCTCCTCGACGGTGCGCAGGTGAGTTGCCCCCCCTACTACGCCTCCGGTGGCTGGCCTTCCTGCTCCTTGGTGGAAACGCGCCTCGAACCGCCTCGTGACGATCCGTGATGATCCTTGGTGGAAACGCGCCTCGAACCGCCTCGTGACGATCCGTGATGAGAGTTCCGGGCTGCGGGATGTGGAGGATGCTCCGCTGCTTTTTCTTGAGTTCGCTTTTGCTCCCGAGGCCGCTTGGTTTTCGATTCGCTGTATCAGTAGGCATTCTTGTGGACGGTGAACAATGTCATGAACAGAATCCAACAATCCCGAGCCAGCGACCAGTTCTCAATGTAAAAGATATCGTATTTGATTCGCTCCTCGATGGAGGTATTTCCCCGAAGCCCTTTGATTTGGGCCAAGCCAGTCATGCCGGATCGGACGCGATGCCGAATCATATAATCGGGTATCTTTCGCCGAAATTCCTCGACAAAACTCGGCCGCTCCGGGCGAGGACCCACGAGGCTCATCTCCCCCTTGAGAACATTCCAGAGCTGCGGCAACTCATCGAGGGAAAGCCGGCGCAAGATCCGCCCGAGCCTGGTAGTCCGGGAGTCATTTTCGCAAGCGAAGACCGGGCCCGTATGTCTCTCGGCGTCTTCCACCATTGTCCGGTATTTGATCATCTCGAAAGGCCGACCGTCCAGACCCATGCGCTGTTGGCGAAAAAAGACCGGGCCCCTGTAATCGAGTTTGATGAGAATCGCGATGGCCAGCATCAACGTGGGGCCAGCGGCAAGAAGCACGAGGGAAGAAAAGACAAGATCCATCAAACGCTTGAGCATCCCATGGATACCGCTCACGGGGGATTGAGACATGTTGATGATAGGCAGCCCGTCAAACTCCTCCACCCCACCTCGCAGAGTGAAGTATTGGATGAGATCGGGAATGACCTTCACCGTCACACACTCGCCCTGCAACGACTGAAGGATGGATAGCATGGTCTTGTGCTGCTCCAACGGCAAGGCGATGAAAAGCTGATCGATACGGTGATCCTGGCAAATGGCCAACGCGTCCTTGCAGTGCCCGAGAATCGGCACCCCATCTACCTCTTCACCCAAGGGGTGCTCGTCATCAAGAAAGCCCAGAGCCTGGAAGCCCAGACTCGGATGGGCTCGGACTTTCCGCAAAAAGGTCCGACCCAGCTCACCGGCGCCGACGATAGCGATCTGACGCAGATTAAAACCGCGGCGACGCGCCGCTTTGAGCATCAACCGCAGGATGGCGCGATACCCCAGCACCAACACCACGTTGAGGCAGAACCAGAAGAGAAGAACCGTTCGGGAGATCCAAGCCTTGTCTGTAAAAAAGTAGACGAGGAAGGTGCAAAACAAGAACACCTCGAGCAAGCTCTGAAAGACTGTCAACAGCTCTTCGCCGAGGTTTTCGCTCCGCTTGGGATGGTACAGGTGGTTCGCCCGGAAAATGAAAACAATGGCCGACGCCAGCAAAGCTATCGTCAACGGGTTGAGATAGCGATTCAAAGGATGGACTTCCACCTCGAACTGAACGATGCGCGCCAAGAGGTCCGAGCTCGCCAAGTACCGCACAAGGGATTCGTCAGCGAAACGCAAGTACCAGGCGATGCCCAACGCCGCCAGTGACAGCAGCACATCGCCCACGGCAAACATGCAAACCATCAACCGATGGTGTTTCTTGAGCATCCCAACCTCCCACTTTCGAGCTAAACCGCCTAGCGGATCTCACCCGGTAAGCCCGCACTTGTACCTGAAATACAACTTTACCGAAACCAAGGCAACTCACACAAAAAATAGGTTCCACCACCAAAATTTAGCAAAAACTGCACCAAACCCTGTGATCTGGAACTCTCCTCACGGCTCGTGGCGAGGCAGTCGGGCGCGGTTCCGCCAAGGACGAGAGTCGAAGCGCAGCGGGAACTCCCCCAAGATGAACAGGCAGCCACTGAAAGGCGTGGTCATGCAACCAGCCGAGGAGCCGACCGACTTGGATGCCGTATGGAGATAGTAGCTCCGAACGCTGCGGAAGACCCGCAACGAGATTTCCGGGTGTGAGGCTCTGGCCCCTTCAACCCCCTGGCCGCCGCAAGGTAGCAGTCTATCCATACCGGTGCAAGCTCTTGGGAGCAACTGCCCACGAACCGACCCGAAGCTCCCACGGATTGGGTGGTGCTCCGGCCCTTGGGCGGTGACTCGCTCAAGGGAGTTGTTGTCATCAGCATCTATTAGTGTAGCCAATGTAGACGGTCCGGTGGATCGAAGAAAAGGAGGAGAACTTCCCTTGGGCGCTTTTCAGCGGGAAGGATCGGCCAAGAAGGACGTGAGCTCTTGCTGCATTTTCCGGACGAACTCGAGCCTGGAAAACCTTAGTGTCCATTTGCGAATTTTTTCGCCATCGAAGGACATACGGGCAGCGCGGGTTACGGCATTGGCCAGGGCGGAAGCGGTAGGTTCTGAAAAGAAGATCCCCGTCTCGGGTTCGCGAACCGTCTCCAACGCGCCGCCGCGGGCCAGGGCAACCACGGGAAGGCCGCACGCCATGGCTTCTACGGGTACCATCCCGAAATCTTCGCAGCCTGGGAAAACCAGAAGGCGAGCTTCAGAATAGTATTTGCGCACCGTCTCATCAGACTGCCAGCCCTTGAAATCGACATTGCTGCTTGCCTGCTTCTCCAATCTGCCTCGGGCAGGGCCACTTCCAATAACGATGAGAGGCATGTCCAGATCGCGAAACGCCTCCAGAGCCAGCTCCACATTCTTGTAAGGCACGAGAGCCGTCACCATGAGGGCGAAATTTCCCCGACGTCGTGGCCGCCGCTTAAAGTAGTCGGTGTCGATTCCCGGGTGGATAATCGCGGCATCCCGGCCATAAATGGTTCGTATTCGCCGGGCCACGAACCGGGAGTTAGCCACGAACCGCCCCACGCGTGAGCCGGCGGCCACGTCGTTTCGTTGGAGCCATGGGCGCCAGAGCTTGGCGGCAGTCCTTGTGAGGAGCGAGCTTTTTTCTGGGGAGAAATAGGAATCGAACTGATCCCAGACGTATCTCATGGGACTATGACAATAAGAGAGGTGGGGCGCACCGTTTTCTGTTCTTGCCGCAAGTGCCACGCAGTGGCTGGATGAAATCAGGAGGTCGAACCCCCGAATTTTCATGGCTTTCACGGCAAGCGGCATGAGGGGGAGAAGGTAGCGATAGTAGTGCTGGACGGAAGGCAGGCGCCCCAGAAAACTGACGTGAATTGGATTTTTCTCGATCTGGGGAGAGACCGAGCCCGGTCGGTGGAACAAGGTGAAGATCTCAGCGCGTTGGAACAACCCGCAAAGCTCGGCCAAAACTTTCTCTCCTCCGCGCATTCCCGTCAGCCAATCGTGAACGATGGCAACTCTTAGCTCCTTGAGTGGCCCGGGCGATTCCATTCGTCACCTCGTGTTCGCGTCACCCTGGTGGTTGTTGCCGAAGTTGTCTCGAATGCTGGTGGTAGTCAGGCCTGGTTCAACGCAGCCTTGTAAACGAGGAAGGTCTCTCGAGCCGCCTCTTTCCAGGAAAAGTGTTTCACTTGGGAAAGCCCGCGTTGAATCAAGCATTCCCGCTGGGGTCGGTCTTCCAAGAGGCGTATCATCGCATCGGCCATTTCGGCGGGGCTTGTGGGATCAAACCACAGAGCGGCATCCCCGAGGACTTCGGGCAAACTGGACGTCTTTGCCGCAGCCACGGGAGTGCCGCAAGCCATCGCTTCAAGGGGAGTGAGGCCAAAGCCTTCGTAGAGCGAGGGATGCACGTAAACCTGGGCAAGGGAATAGAGATCCGGTAAGCTCTGGTACGGTAGGAAGTCGATTTTCCTTACCCTTGGTTCGGCGGCGATAGCCCTGCGTATGGCCTCGACCTTGGCGTCGCGCCGCTGGCTTTCTCCGACGATGCAGAGTTCGATTTCTGGATCGTGGCCAGCGACGATCCGAAATGCCTCCAAGAGCCGGAGCACGTTCTTGTGGGGATTGAGATTGCCCACGTAAAGGCAAAAGCGGCGAGGCAACCCAAGCATCTGCCGGGTTCGTTCCAATCTCAAAGGGTCCAGGATGGGGACAAATCCGTGGCCCAACCCGTTGTAGATCACCTGAATTTTTGTTTCCGGCACCCGAAGTCTTTGGACGATATCCCGTTTTGAGTGTTGGCTGACCGTGATGATCCTCCTGCTGGTTCGAGTGGCAATCCAGAGCATCAACCATGCGTAACAAAGTGCCAGACGAGAGGAGAGGCAGTGGGGAAACCTCAAGTGGATGACATCGTGGATCGTGACGACAGTCGGGCAGTGGCGAATTGGAGGTACCACGTAATGAGGAGAATGGAAGAGATCCGCTCTGGTTTTCAGAAGGCGGACGGGGAGCGTCACCAACTCCCGGACTGAGTATTTCGGATCGGCGACAGGGACGATCTCAAAGTTCTCCGCTGACACTGGTGGCCGGGAAGCGGGAGCACAATAGAGAATGTATTTGTGAGAACTTGCGATTTTCCCTAGCTCTCCGAGGATGCCATCCAGGTAGGTGCCGATTCCAAGATCGCCCAGTTTCCTGGCATCGATGGCTATTCTGGCGGAGGCGCTCACCCGTTAAACCCGAAGCCCCATGAGGAAGTCCTCGTTCTGTTTGGTGGGCTTCAGGCGCGTGAGAAAGGTCTCCATTCCTTCGACTGGGCTCAGGGAGGAGAGGCCTTTCCTTAGGGCCCAGCTACGCTTGAGAAGCTTGGAATCGATCAAGAGTTCTTCCTTCCGAGTCCCTGAGCGGATGAGATCGATGGCGGGGAAAATTCTCTTGTCGGCCAGACGGCGTTCGAGGTGGAGTTCCATATTCCCTGTTCCTTTGAACTCCTCAAAAATCACGTCGTCCATACGGCTGCCGGTATCGATGAGCGCGGTGGCGATGATGGTGAGGCTTCCGCCCTCTTCGATATTTCGTGCCGCCCCGAAAAACCGCTTGGGATGTTGAAGAGTATGGGCATCGACACCGCCGGTGAGTACCTTTCCACTGGAAGGCATGACGGTGTTGTAGGCCCGAGCCAGCCGAGTGATGGAGTCCGTGAGGATCGCAACGTCATGTTTCATTTCCACCAGCCGCTTGGCCTTGGCCAAAACCATTTCCGTTACCTTGATGTGGCGCTCCGGTGGCTCGTCGAATGTCGAGGACAAAACATCTCCTTTCACGGTCCGCGCCATGTCCGTCACTTCTTCGGGTCGCTCATCGACGAGGAGGACCATGAGGATCACCTCGGGGTGATTGGTCTCGATAGCGCGGGCCAGCGACTGGAGAAGCATGGTCTTGCCAGTCCTGGGCGGAGCGACGATCAAGGCCCGCTGTCCCTTTCCGATGGGAGTGAAGATCTCCATCGTCCGTGTACAGAAGTCCCGAGCATCGTATTCCAGGCAAAACTTCTCTTCGGGGTAGAGCGGGGTAAGGTTCTCGAAAAGCGTCCTCTTTCCCGCTTCTTCAGGAGTTGTGAAGTTCACCTGATCGATTCTCAGCATGGCGCGGTAGCGCTCTCCTTGCTTGGCGACTTGCACCAACCCTGCCACGGTGTCTCCAGTCCGAAGGCGATAGCGCTCCACTTGATTGGGCGAAACGTAGATGTCAGAAAGGCCCGGGGCGTAGGAGTTCTGGATGGAGCGGAGGAATCCATATCCCTCCGGGATGCGCTCCAAGACTCCATCAGCCTCAACAATGAGATCGTCGCGAGGCTCGGCGGCTCGCACCATATCCAAGAGCGCTTCTTGGGAGGCCTGACATTCAGGCTCCAGCTTGAGCTGGCAGGCCAGCTCGAAGAGTTCGGTTTGCTCGTAGCCTTGGAGACCGATCTGCCCGGAGGGCCTTCCCCTGACTCCCGCCTGGAGGCGTGGGGCTCGACCGCTCGCCTTGTGGCGGCCTCGATTTTGGCTTCTTTCGCCCTTCCTGGCATCCGAGTTCATTCGATTCATCAATTTATCTCTTGGTCCATGGTGCAGTCCGAACAGCCTGGCTTCCCGCTAGACGATCCCTCACCGTCAAGAGCAGTTCATAATCACCAGGTGCATAGAAATCGGGAAGATCCAGGTCAAAGCTCAACAAGAGCGGTAGCCCGGTGGGCTTCGACTTTCCCTTGTCCTCCAGAACGTTATTCCATCGGATGACGCGGCCGCTGGAGGGATCGGCAAGCTGCAAGTCCACTTCGATCCAGTAGCTATCCGCGATGGTTTCATATCCGGAAACAGTCGCTTCCAGCCCTACCCGCGCCCGGCGGACATCGACCCTCGTTGAACGTACGACGAACCGTGGTATGGAAAGCCGCCCGCCCGCCCCAACGACGAAGGGAAGTTGCGTGGCAACCTCCTTTGATCCAATGCCATCTCGGCAGCGGATCTCCACGCGATAAAGACCTGGCGACAGGTCGGCAGGCACGGTGAACTGGTTGACAAGCTGGATCGAATCCGCCGACCTCGGTATGGAATGGTGAAACCGCAAAAAACTTCGAAAAACAGCAAGTTCTCGATCCGAGCTGTCTCTAATCAGGAAATCACCGCGAAGATCGGCCTCCCCACTCCGCCCCCGGCCAAACCCGGTGACGACGACTCGGAGCCAGACCTGCTCCCCCACCTTCCATTCTGACGGACCTTTCCAAGATCGCTCACCGACGGTGAGAGCCGCTTCCTCAAACACCAACTCTTTTGCCAAGGAGTCCGATCCCGCAAACAGGATCAGCCCAATGGCGGCAAGCCTGGAAAAAACCATGCGTGATCCCGGCAGAGGAGGGAAGGGGAAGGAAGAGAATCACTCGCCAACCCATGGGCTTTTCAGGAACTCTAGCCGGCGAGACCCGGAACTCCGGTTAGCGGGAGATTTCAGCAGATCTAGCACCCCATCATCCACCTGGAAGCCGAGGGCGATCCTTCGGAAAGTGCCGAACCGGAGCCAATTGCCATGGCGAACTCATCACTAACTACCCATGTAGGCTACCGACACCGGAGCTTCTCGTCAAGAGCTGGCAACCAACGGACAAGAAACCTCTTGGTTGAGTTCCTCTCGAACCGTCAGATTCACGAACAAGTCCTTGGCCGCCTCATCATCCACCGGGAAGATTCTGGAACCGCCATCACCGACTTGAACCGGTTGGCGCCTGAGTTGGAACCGCATTCTACCAGAAAAACGATCCTTGGGCGCGAGGGGTATCCACACAAAGGGGGACAATGGGTCGCAGGGCTGAGCCATCCCCTCATTTTTTGCTTGTGGGACGCATCCAGGTCAAAGACTCCGACAACTGCTTTTTTCTGCTGGTTGGCGTCCGGTCGGGTCGGCGGCAGTCCGTCCGCCGCCCCTCCCCTCTCATCGCCCTTCAACCGGTCAACGAGCCCCCAAACCCTCTTTCCGCC
>JAJRTK010000095.1 GCA_024278345.1 bacterium
CACCTACTCGGTGAGACAGCCGATCCCCGCAGTTTCTCCGCGCTTCTTGACAACCGCTCGCTCCGAGAGATCGATCTTCTGCAATACATCCACGGGAAGCGAGCAACCCCTCAAACGCTGAAGCAAATCGCGGCCCACAATCGGTGGAAGCGCTCCATCAAGATCCTGGCCGCGCTGGTGGCCAATGAGCGCACGCCCTTGGACACCGCGCTCCCCCTGGTGGAATCCCTTAGAATTCCAGAGCTTCGGGAAATCCTCACCGCCGGGCACGTCTCCCCCATCGTGCTCGGGGTGGTGAGGCGCTACCACGAGGAGCGCTGGGTTGCGCAACATGGTGCGCCTCTACCAGCGAAGCTCAGTGCAGATGAGAAAAGCCCTCCGACAGTGTGGCGGGCCTCCGAAGCAAGACCGACCAACAGCCCCCATCAACCTCACCCGGATAAATCATGACGGATCCATCTCTCGACCTTGGCCGCCAAATCCTGGAAGAAGCGCGAAGCGGCGAGATCTCCCCGGAAATGAAAACGGCCCTGGCACAGGGTCTGATGCCGTTGGAAGAGGAGATTCTCGTCGAGATTCTCTTTCTTTTGAGCACGGATTCGGATGAGAAGATCGCCAATGCCGCGCGCACGAGTCTCTACGAGCTTCCCGACAACCTCTTGGCCGGTATGGCAAGGAGCAGCGAAGCGACTCCCTCCCTCTTGCACACGCTGGCGCGGATCAAAGTGGACTCCAGGGAGGTCATGAGAGATCTTGTGCTCAACCGCCTGGCGGAAGACCGAACCATCGAAATGGTGGCCAGGCACTGCGAGCTACCTCAAGTGCTGGCCCTCATCGTCGGAAACCAGGAACGATTGCTTCGACATACGAGCCTCTTCGAGACCTTGCTGGGGAACCCGGCTCTCCCCGGGTTCCAGAGAAACAAGCTCGACACATACCGAGAAGAGCTCCGGATGCGGGGACAACTGGACTCGGTAAAACCCGAGCCAACGGCGCCAGAAACGGCAGGGCCGATGACCGTTGCTTCCGAAGGTCCCAGCGAGGAGCTTTACGAGTTCGACCTCGATCTCATCGGCGAATTCGAAGAAGATGAGGAAAGACCCATCGCCGATGAGGAGATGCTCCCTTTCGAAATCTACGCTGGCATGGAGCAGAGCCAAGAAGAACGCCAGCAGAGCATCTTCCAGCTCATTCAACTGATGAACCCGGCGGAAAAACTACGCATGGCGACGCTGGGGAATACCGAAGCCCGCGCCATCCTTGTGCGCGACGGAAATCGAGCCGTCGCCCGAGCCGTCATGGGCAATCCGAAACTCAAGGAAAACGAAGTCGAGCGGTTTTGCAAGATGCGAAACGTCCGGGACGAGATCCTCCGAATCATCGGAATGAACCGAAACTGGACCAAGAACTACAGCATTGTTCACGGGTTGGTGGAAAATCCGAAAACGCCCGTGGGCATCAGCATCCGCCTGGTGAGCCGCCTCCACGCGGCCCACCTCAAGCAGCTCATGCGAAGCAAAGGCATTCCGGCAGCCTTGAAAGCAGCCGTGAAACGACGGCTCACAAAGGCGAAGGGATAGCCTGTCTCCTGGAAAGAGCCGCGATTGTCCCACGTAGCATAGGCAGCGGTCGCAGTTCTTCTTTTTTTAGCTTTGGGGTTCGGGATCCCGCACAACTAAGCTGTAGACCGTGGGAATGACCACAAGGGTCAAGATCGAAGAACTGGTCAACCCGGCAATGAGGGTCACTGCCAGTGGCACGCGCATCTCTGCCCCCTCCCCGATGCCAATGGCCATGGGAATGAGCCCAAGGACAGTGGTGGCCGTCGTCATGAGAATCGGCCGGAGGCGAACCTGGCCGGCATGTTGGATGGCGCGGCGCACGTTCATCCCCCGCTGTCGGCACTGATTCGCATAGTCAATAAGAACAATGGCGTTGTTGACGACGATGCCCACAAGCACGATCATCCCGATGTAGACGACAATACTCACTGGGGTGTCGAGCAGGTACAGAGCTGCCAATGCACCGACGGCTGCAAGGGGAATCGAAAAGAGCACGATGAGGGGCTGGATGAACGACTCGAACTGGCTGGCCATCACCAGGTAGACAAGGAATACGGCCAGGGCCAAGGCGAAGATCAAGCTCTCGAAGGAAGCTTGCATCTCACGATTCTGCCCACTCACTTCCACGGTGGTTCCGGGAGGTAGGCTCTGGGAGTCAAGGATTCCCTGGATCTTTCGAGCCAGAGTTCCCAGGGCCACGCCGGATACGTTTGCGGAAAGTAGCGCAACCCGGCTTTGATCGATCCGCTTGATCTCACTGGGACCGCGGCCGACTTCCAGCGTGGCCACGGCAGACAGGGGAATGGGGCGACCCACGCCGGGATTGACGATGAGGTTTGCCAGATCCGCGATGCTCCGTCGCTCCTTGTCCCTCAGGCGCACGCGGACATCGAGTTTCCGTTCGCCTTCATTGTATCTTGTGGCCACGTCGCCCTGAACCAGGTCCCGTACAAGCTGAGCCACTTGCCGAAGATCCAGGCCCAGGGATGCCATCTTTTGACGGTGAAAGATGATCTGGATCTCGGGGTATCCGGCTTCGAGGTTGGAACGAAGGTCTTCCAGACCAGCGACCTCGTCAAGGCGTTTCACAAGCCTTACCGAGATTCTCTGGAGCTGGTCCAGATCGTCTCCTTTGACCTCGATCTCTAAGGGAGTTCTGAACGAAAAGAGGGAAGGAAACGAAAGTTGTGTCACAATTCCCGGCAGCTCTAAAAGAAGGTGGCGAAGCTTCTTGACTACCCTTGTTTCCAGCGCGGCCAATGGCAGGCCCGCCAGAGCTGCCGCCGCTCGATCGAGGTAAAAATTCACAATGGCCTCGTTCTCCCGCTCCTGCGCCTCGGCAAAACTGCCTTCCTTCGAGATGCCCACGGTCGTATAGGTGGTAGCAATGCCTGGTATTTCCTTTGCCACGCCTTCCAGGCGGGCGGCAAAACGACTCGTTTCGTCCAGAGTCGTTCCAACGGGGCGTTCCAGGGAAACAGAGAACTCGCCCTGGTGCATACGCGGGATAAGCTCATCCCCCAAACGCGACCAGAGCAAAGTCGAGCCCCAAAGCAGGAGCAAGCTCAACCCGATGACACCGAGAGCGCGATCCATCGCCAAATCGAGGACCGCTGGATAGAAGCTGGTCAACCGTTCGAGAACCGCCTGAAAAAGCTTCTGGGGAAGCCAAATCAGAGCCCTGCAAAGCTGGAGGATGACCCAGATCCCGCCTCCGACGGTTCCCAGGGCCAACACGACGATGATCTCCGCTACGTGACCCAAGAGGGTCAGCACCGCGCCGAGCAAAAGAGCCGTGAACCCAAAGAGCGCGCCGGCCAGGTGGAGAATCAGACGGGGTAGGAAGAGCAACGCTCCCAGGGCTCTCCGTGCTGGTCGAGGACCCGGTAGCCAGCGAGGCGGACGGAAAAGCGCCCGAAAGAACCCGAAAAAAAGATCCTTCACCGGCCGCCACAACTCGAATCTAACATAGGCGCCGAGCCGCTGTCCCAGAACGACGACGAACCCCACTGGCAAGAGCGCCACCACGAAGGGCGACCACCGGCCAGAAGCGTCACCAGCCGGCAAGAGCTTGCCCCTTGCCCACGCCAAAGCGGATCGAGCGAAGTTGGCCGACCAGAGCTTCTCCCCCTCCAACCGACTGGGTAGGCGGAGCGCCGCGAGCATGGGAACCAAGGTCAAAGAGACAACCAAAGATGCCATGAGCGAAAAGGTCACGGTTAATGCCTGATCAGTGAAGATCTGCCCGGCCACCCCCTTGACGAACGAAATGGGAAAGAAAACCGCAACGGTGGTCAAGGTCGATGCCACGACGGCGGTCCCCACTTCACGGGTTCCCCGGCGGGCGGCATCGGTGACGGAATCTCCCTCTTCCCGGCATCGAAAGATCGATTCCAGCACGACAATGGCATTGTCCACCAACATGCCGATCCCCAGAGCCAACCCGCCAAGAGACATGATGTTCACTGAAACATGGCCAAAATACATGAGCGAAAAGGTGGCAACGACGCTGATGGGAATCGACAGGGCGACGATGAGGGTTGCCGGAAGCTTGCCCAAAAAGAAATAGAGGATCAGGATGGCCAATCCGCCGCCATAAATAGCGGCATCCAGGACCTCGCGTATGGAGTTCTCGATGAAGCGTGCCTGATCCTGAATCAACCGTAAATAGATGCCGCCAGGAAGGGTGTCGGCGAGTTTCTGACGCTCTTCGGGCTGCCCAAGAGCCGAAGCCGGTTTCTTCTGCTTGCCCGCGCTGCGATTCTTCCCCTGGATCTCCGATTCCTCGGTGCGTCGGCCCGCGGCACGCTGCACGTTCCTGGAAACCGCGACGGTATTGGCATCGGCCTCTTTGTAAATCGCAATCTCAACACTCTCCATGCCGCCGATGCGGGTGATCACCTTTCGGTCCTTAAACCCTATGCGGGCTGTGGCCACATCTTGCAGCAAAATATTGGCACCAGCGATCTGCTTCAAGATGAGGCCGGAAATCTCTTGGAGGCCGCGGAATTCGTTGGTCGTGCGAAGAAGGTAATCGGCGTCCCCATGCTTGAGAGTCCCGCCGGCCAGGTTGACATTTTCCTGTGCCAGCCTTTGTTTGACGAGATCGGCCCCGATGCCGTAACGGATGAGCTTGTTCTTGTCGAGCTCGATGAGGATTTCCCTCTCGACGCCCCCCTGAACCTTGGCCGCCGCCACGCCGGGGATCCGCTCCAGTTGCGGCTTCAGTTCTTCCTCGGCAAGCTGCCGGAGCTCGTGTAGATCGGCGGCGCCATAAAGGCCGTACCGCATGATGGGATCGAGCGCCGGGTTATAGCGCAGAATCCGTGGCCGAGACACCTCTTCAGGCAGGGCGATGAGATCGAGCTTCTGCCGGATATCGACGATGGTGTTATCGAGATTGGTGTCCCACTCGAGCTCCAGCAAGACTTCCGACGTGCCTGCCCTGGATAGAGAACTCAGGCGAGTAAGATTCCGCACGGCGGCCAGAGCTTCCTCGATGGGGATGGAGACCAGCCCTTCCACCTCCTGCGGGGCCGCTCCTTCATAGGCGGTACGGATGGTGATGCTCGGATAGGAGAGCTCCGGCATCAGATTGATCTCGAGGCGCGAGTAACTGAAGTAACCGAAGACCAACACGCCAAGGGTGAACATACTGACGGTCACTGGCCTTTGGATGGCGGCGGAACTCAGCTTCATGGAGCGCTCCTGGTTCAGTTCCGCCCACCGACGACATGGACCTGTGTTCCGGACTTGAGGCTCTGCTGGCCGACGCAAACCAGAAGATCCCCCTCTTCGATGCCAGACTTGGCTTCGAGAAACTTGTCGTTTTTGTACCCTGCCTCGAAAAGGACAAGCTCCGCGGTTTTCAGAGACTTTGGAGGCGCGGAGGCGGAATCGGAGGGAGGCTGCCCCTCGGCGGCCTCCGCCAACCCCAAACTGCCCACAGCCGCTCCGCGGGACTTGGGCGTCGCAGCAGGCGCTGGCTCTTCTTCCTCTGGAACCTCCAGAGGCCTGATGACAAAGACGGCCATTCGTCCGTCACGGTCCATTGCGGCTCTCCGGGGCACCAAAACCACTCCTTCGTGGGTATCGGCAATGATCCGAACCTGGACGAACATTCCTGGCTTCAGCAGGTTTTTTCGATCTTCCAAGTCAATGGTCACCTTCACGGTACCGTTCCGTGGATCCACCGCGGGACTAATCCGCCGCACCCGGCCGGGGAAAATGATCTCTGGATAGCCATCACTGAGGATCTCCGCTCGAAGGTGGGGCCGGATCTTTGCGACGACATTTTCCGGCAAGTGGACTTCGGCCACGCGGGAGCGCATATCGACGATGGAAAAGGCGAGATTCGATGGGCTCACCCTCTCGCCAAAGCGAAGGCCACGCTGGGTGACAAGGCCCGGAATGGGTGCGACAATCTTGGTATTCTCGAGCCTGAGCTCGGCAAGTTCGCGGGAGATTTTGGCCTTCTTGACCGCGTATTTCGCGGCCTCGTAGGACTCCTGGCTGGTCATCCGGTTGCGGTGCATCTCCTCAAGGCGGATGAGCGTGGCTTGGAGTTCCGCATAACTTGTTTCCGCCTGTTTGTATGCTAACTCCAGCTCGGCGGGATCGATTCGAGCCAGGAGCTGCCCCTTCTTGACCCAGTCTCCTTCCTCCGCCTTGATAAGAACAATCTCTCCGGACACCTTTGGATAGACATCCACTTTCGACTCACTGTCGATGGTGGTGGTGGAAAGAATATAGGTGGAGATATCCCCTGTCACGGCGGAAACGACTTCCACGGGTGCTGGAGGCGTGTCCTGAGACTTGGCCTCCTCATCAGTCCGCGGCACACAAGAAGCGAGGAGAACCAGAACCACTAGACCCGGATATCTCATCAAGGATCGTCGCGAGGCAGTCTGAGGCGCGTTTCCACCAAGGATGAGGAAAGGCGGACACCGGAGGCGTAGTCCTGCACTACGTCGAGGATGTCCCACCGACGAAGACGCCGGTGGAGACGATGAATCAGACGCCGCAGTAGATTTTTGATGAGATATCCGGGCTAGAGCCAAGCCCATCTGAACACTGGAGCGGGCTCTTCGTCTAGGGTTTAGTTTTTGGTAAACTTTCTTTCCTTTTTGTGTTGCGTTCCGCTCCCGGCGGCGGCAATCCGTCCGCCGCCACTCGCCATTGTCGCCGCTCTTGCCATCCACTGCCCCAAGGTCGGAGCACCACCGAAAACCGCTCACGGGCATCTTCTCCCTATTTTGGTGTTGCACACCGGGTCTGGGCGTTCCACGCGAAGCCGACCAAGGAGAACATTCCGGGGAATCACCAAAACACACCCCTTACAACTCCAAACGGCCAAGAGGTTTCAAAAATCGTTCGCCACAATGCCAGTATAGAACTCTTGACATTGGGTGCGATTCCAGCGTAAAAGTGCTTTCGTTCTGTGACTGCGGAAGTGGCGGAACAGGTAGACGCGCACGCTTGAGGGGCGTGTGGTGAGAGCCGTGGGGGTTCGAGTCCCCCCTTCCGCACCAGACCGGTCATCGATGCCACCATTTGGGTGGCCGTTTTTTTTTGCTCGAAAGCGGCTGTACTCGATCTTCCCACCGCCGAACGGCTTGCGCCAGTTGGGGGGGTGTGATACGGAAGCGACTATCACCAACCGACCTCTGGACAGCTTGCTTGTAAGGAGAAGACTATGACTGTTCGAGTGGGTATCAATGGTTTCGGTCGAATCGGTCGGAATATTTTCCGAGCGGCTTTCGGCGAGGAATCCATCGAATTCGTGGCCGTCAACGATCTCACCGATCCCGGGACCTTGGCGCATTTGCTCAAGTACGACTCGATCTTGGGTCCCTTTGCCCAGCCCGTGGAAGTCGAAGGAGATACGATCCGCGCCGGACACCGCAAGGTACAGGTTTTATCGCAACGCGATCCGGCCAAGCTCCCCTGGAAAGAGCTGGGAGTCGATTTCGTCATCGAGGGCACCGGGCTTTTCCGGGACAGGGCATCGGCATCGAAGCATCTTGAGGCGGGCGCCTCCAAGGTGATCATAACAGCCCCCGCAAAGGGGGATGACTTCACCGTCGTCCTGGGAGTCAACGAAGACAAATACGACGCGGATCATCACCACATTATCTCCAACGCCTCGTGTACGACGAACTGTCTTGCCCCGGTTGTGAAGGTTCTTCTCGAAAACTTTGGCTTCGTCCAGGGAATGATGACCACCATCCACGCCTACACCAACGATCAGAAGATCCTGGACCTGCCTCACAAGGATCTCCGGCGTGCTCGGGCTGCCGGTGTGTCGATGATCCCTACCACTACCGGAGCAGCGAAGGCCGTGGGTCTCGTCCTGCCGGAAGTCAATGGAAAGCTTGACGGAATGGCGATCCGCGTGCCGACTCCCAACGTATCGCTGGTGGATTTGATCGCGGAGGTCGCACAGGACGTCACCGAAGAAAAGCTGAACGCCGCCTTCGAGGCAGCAGCCAAGGGAACGCTGAAGGGGATCCTAGACTACACGACAAAGCCCCTAGTTTCCATCGACTACCGCCATAACTCCCATTCGTCCATCGTCGATGGACTCTCCACCAAGGTCATGGGCACCAGGATGGTCAAGGTGATTGCCTGGTATGACAACGAGTGGGGATACTCCTGCCGCATCGTCGATCTGGTGAAGCTCCTCGCCAGCCATCGCTGATCTAGATAAGAAACCGGCGAGGCCCGCGGTGCGACAGCCCGATGCCACAAACAAGCAGGGCGATTCTCCGAAAGCGGCGACGCACGGGGGCTCTCGTTTCGACGACGGACAGGCGCCACGCCTATCCGTCGTGGTTCCCGTCTACAACGAGGAAGGCAATATCTTGCCCTTCCTCCGCCGTCTGCTGCCGGTCCTGGAAGGGCTCGGCGACAGCTTTGAAATCCTGCTGGTGGACGATGGTTCCACCGACCAGGCTTTCGATCTGGTCCACCGGAACTACGCGGGAGATCCCCGGCTCCGGACGATCCACCTGACCCGGAATTTCGGGCAGCAGCAGGCGGTCATCGCCGGTTTTCACCGCTGCCTGGGCCAGCGGATCGTCACCATCGATTCGGACCTCCAAAACCCGCCGGAAGAAATCCCTCGGCTGCTGGAGAAGCTGGGCGAGGGTTATGACGTGGTGTGCGGCTGGCGCCGGGACCGAAAAGATCCCCTCCTCCGCCGTTGGAGCTCGTTGCTCCTGAACTGGATCGTGTCGCGGCTTACGGGAGTTCACCTCCACGACTACGGATGCATGCTCCGCGCCTACCGCCGCCCCATTATCGAGCGGGTCAAGCAATGCCCGGAGCGCTCGACGTATATCACGGCTCTCGTCTGTTGGGTCGGAGGAAAATTCGCGGAGATCCGCGTCTCTCATGCACCTCGGGAGCAGGGCCGCTCCAAGTACAATTACTGGAAGCTTTTCGAGCTCTACTTCAATCTGCTGACGGGGTTCTCCATCTTCCCGCTCCAGCTCATCAGCTTCGCGGGGATGCTCTGTTCCTCAGTGGGTTTTGCGTTGGCCATCTGGCTGATGTTCCAACGCATTTTTATGGGGAACGACGAAGTGGGTCTGACCTCCATCTTCGCCGTGTTGTTCTTTCTGTTCGGGCTGGTAGTGCTCTCCCTTGGCCTCATCGGAGAATACATCGGTCGAATCTACATCGAGGTCCAGGGACGGCCCGGTTTCTTGATCCAGAGGGAAACCCGCCTCGATCAGCTATCCGGGCTCCCACCGGGTTCCCAAGGGTGGGAGGCGCCTCTGGATCGAGGTGATTCCCGGCCTTCGAATGCTGGCCGGCCAGACCACGCACCGGAGGGGGACGGAAAGCGAGCCCCCACGGTTCATGGCCCCTAGAAAAGAGAAGATCATGCCTCTCCCCTCCAACTCCGCGTCTCCGGAAAAGCGGCTCAATGTTCTTGTTACTGGCGGCGCGGGATATATCGGCTCGGTTCTCTGTCCCATGCTCCTTGAGCGGGGTCACCACGTTGCGGTTTACGACCGCCTTCTATATGGCCGGGACGGCGTCGAGCCGCTGCTGGGGCACGGGGAATTCGAGTTGGTGGAAGGCGACATCCGGCAGATCCAGAAGCGACCCGATCTTTTCCAGCAAGCGGACGTGGTGGTTCACTTGGCATCGCTCTCCAATGACCCCACTTGCGAGCTACGCCCATCCCTCACCGACGAAGTCAACTACCGCGCCTTGGTCTCCACGGCTGATATGGCCAAGAAACACGGAGTTGCCAGGTTCGTTTTCGGCTCTTCGTGCAGCGTCTACGGGTCGGTGCCAGGAAGCGAGAGCGTGGACGAAGATGGTCCCCGGCGGCCGGTGAGCCTCTATGCGAAGACGATGGTCCGCTCCGAAGACTGGCTGCTGGCCGTCGGGAGCGAGGGATTCCAGCCATTCATCCTTCGGCAGTCCACGGTTTTCGGCTACTCGCCTCGGATGAGGTTCGATCTTGCCATCAATCTGATGGTCAAGACAGCGATGGAGCAAAAGAAGATCTACGTCATGGGCGGCGGGCAACAATGGCGCCCCTTCGTTCATGTCCGGGACACGAGCCGAGTGCTGCTGGCAGGTGTCGAGGGAAAGCTACGTTCAAGGATCCTGAACGTCGGTTTCGACGATCAAAACTACCGGATCGAACAACTGGCGCGAATGGTGGCGGAACGGATGGGAAACGTATCGGTGGAAGTTGTGCCCGATGACGCCGATCGCAGAAGCTATCGCGTTCGATTCCATCGACTTTCCCGGGAGCTTCCAGAACCCGGCCCCACCCGCGGGGTGGAAGATGGGGTCGATGAAATTGAAGAGGCGATTCGGACGGGTGTCATCAAAGATCCCAATGCCCCCAAAACGGTGAACCTCCGGGTACTCAAGGCCAAAATGGCGCTGCCTGCCATTGCCGGCGGAGAACCGGCTTTCTCCCGGTTTTTCCCTTTTTCTCTTCCGAAGCTGGGAAAGGCCGAAGAAAAGGCAGTTCTGGAAGTGTTGCGTTCGGGATGGCTCACCACCGGGCCGAAGGTTCTGCAATTTGAAGAAAAATGCCGAGAGCGCCTCGGCTGCGCCGAAGCGGTGGCTGTCTCTTCCTGCACGGCGGCCCTTCACCTCTCCTTGGTTGCCCTGGCCATTGGCCCGGGCAACGAAGTGATCACCTCGCCCATCACCTTCCCGGCCACGGCGAACGTGATTCTTCACGTGGGCGCAACGCCCATCTTCTGCGACGTCGAGCCGGGAACGCTCAATCTGGACGTGGAAGCGCTGGAATCGTTGATCACGCCGAAGACACGGGCCATCCTGCCCGTTCACATGGCCGGTCGTCCCTGCGACATGGCAAGGCTTTGGGAGCTTGCCGAGCGGCGCGGGATTGCCGTGATCGAGGACGCCGCACACGCCTTCGGAAGCCGGTACGAGACGACCGCGGGATTTCGGGGAAGCGGCGGCGATGCGAAGAAGCTGGGAGGCCCGGTGGGAAGCGGCTCACCGGTGTCCTGTTTCTCTTTCTACCCCATCAAGAACTTCACCACCATAGAAGGCGGCTTGATGGCGGTGAATCGCCCGGAACTGGCTCAAATTGCCCGAGTCGCGGCCCTCCACGGCCTGAGCCGTGACGCCTGGAACCGATACGGCGCCAAAGGAACCCACCACTGGGATGTCGTGCTGCCCGGCTACAAATACAACATGAGCGATGTCCAGGCAGCCATTGGACTCTGCCAGCTCCAGAGACTGGACGGGTTCCTGGAAAAGCGGCGCAAAACCGCCGCCTACTACCGAGAAGCTCTGGGGGGAGTGGAGGGAATCCAACTTCTGGATCCACCCCACGAGGGGGATTCCCACCACCTGTTCATCATCCTGGTGCAACCGGAGATCCTGGGCGTGGACCGAGACCGGTTCACCGCGGCGCTCCGGGAGGAGAATATCGGAACGGGCATCCACTTCCGGGCGTTGCACCTCATGACCGCTTACCGGGAGCGCTTCGGTTTCCAGCGGGGCATGTTTCCGGTCGCCGAGGCTGCATCGGACCGGCTTCTCTCCCTTCCGCTCTATCCCGCCATGGAATACGAAGCAGTGGAACGTGTAGCGGAAGCCGTAAGGAAATTGGCCGACTACCTCCGCCGCGGAGCATAGAGCCTGTAAATGCAGGCAAAAACAAACGCCGCAATTCCGGTCCTGGTTCTTCCGCAGGGCATATTCCAAAGCCCTCAAGACAGACCACGAACCGAATCTTCAAGGGCACTGTCGGGAACCTTCCCGGTTTGCTAATATGGAACCGGAGGGTGCCCATGAATCCTGTATCGCAAATGGTTGCCGACTCCGAGGTGACCTATCCGGAAAGCGACGGACAGCCCATGGCCGAGAATACGGAGCAGTTCGCCTGGATCGTTCTGATCAAGGAGGGACTGGAAGCCGTCTTCGCCGACGACGAAGATGTCTTCGTAGCCGGAGACCTTCTTTGGTATCCGGTGAGAGGACGCCCGGACATCCGTCGAGCCCCGGACGCTATGGTGGCATTCGGTCGGCCCAAAGGGCATCGGGGCTCCTACATGCAGTGGAAAGAAGGCGGGATCGCACCACAAGTCGTGTTCGAAGTGATGTCACCGGGCAACACGAAACGCGAAATGCGCCAAAAGCTGGAGTTTTACGAGCGGTACGGCGTGGAGGAATACTACCTGTGGGATCCGACCCAGGGGCGACTCCAAGGCTGGAACCGCAAGGATACGCGCCTGGCGCCGGTCTTCCAGATGGAGGGCCACCGAAGCCGGCGCCTGGGAGTGCGCTTCGAAATCGTGGATGAAAACCTGGAGCTATACGGCCCTGGCGGCAACCGGTTCTTGAG
>JAJRTK010000096.1 GCA_024278345.1 bacterium
ACGGCGAACTACGCGCGGAATCTGAAGAAGATCGGCTCGTGGATCGTGACGGGCCAAGTGAGGAAGGTCCGCCAGGAGCTGGGCCATCCGCCGTGCGGATCGGATCTGCCGCCCATCCGGATCATCGTGGACGTCCGCCGTCACAAGGATCGCCCGGTTCGATCTTCCGGGCGCCTCCCAAAAAAGAGGAAGCTGAATCCTCTTCTCCTCCCACAAGAGGTTCGCCACCAGCCAGCGCATCAGGGCATGCGCCGTGCCGGCTCCGCTGCAATCCGTGGCCCGTCCCTCGTCGTCGGGATAGCAGCCCGCCACCCGGCCAGGTGAGAAACCCAGGAACAGAACCCGGCCAAGTCCCACTTTGCGAGTCGCTACAGTCGGTTGGCTCGTCGCCAGAACCATGCCGCCCGGACCGGGGCTCAGCCTGGCCAAACGGGCCAGAACGGAAGCATCGACGCCCTCGATCTTCACGTCGTGAAGGATGCCACGCCGGCCCAGGACCACCGCATCTCCACGCTGGAGGGGCGACAGGAAGGGCGAGCTCTCTACAATATCGGGGTAGCTGCCAGAGACTCCGGGGCCAAATCCCGTAAACCGGATCCCCAGCAGGTCTCCAAGGGGAAAGATCCAAGGAACGGCACTCTTCTTTTTTCCGGTTTTTCCCGGCCCCCTCGGTCCGCAAAGAAGGCCGTCCACGCCGGCTACCAAGGCGAGACCTCCCCGCTCCAGCCAAAGCCGAAGCTCATCGATCCCCTCGGAGCCGCACGGTGCGGCGCCATCCAGAATCACCATCGCCAGACTTGGCGCCATCCAGCCCCCTCGGGCCGGATCCAGTTTCACCAAAGAGACTCCGCCGCCACGCAGAGCAAAGGACCATTGGGAACCGCGGCCAGCAAGAGACCCCCTGTCCGCCGCAATACCGATTGTCAGGGTCCTGCTAACAGCCAACGCGGGAAGCAGAAGAACCACCATGGCGATCCACGGAACCGCCTTTCGTCCCAACCGGCTCCATCCATCGTTTCGGCCACCGTACGACGCGGAGCGTCGTACATAAATGTGGGCTGGGATCCCGTTGCCCTTCGTTGCAACGGGAAGTTGAGCACGCTCCCTGGCGTGGGTCTGGGAGCAGCGCTCCCAGCGGAGGTCCGGAGGCGGAGCCTCCGCCGGGTTCCAGGGCCGGAGGCCCTGGGCTAGCGCCCGGATGTACCGGCGGGGCCGAAACGATGGACAAGGCCGTCCCAACCGATGATCGAGGCCCTTACGTCCAGGCATGGCCCACAAGGGGGATCCGCCCGCAAGAAGACGCCGCTCGGCCTCGTCCATCGTTGCGGACACCCTCCCAAAAAAAGCGTAGCCAAAAAAAATCTGGGTGGGAAACTCGTTGCTTTTCATTGCAACGGATCCTTGTTAGCTCCCTAGGAAGACAATTCTCTGCGTTGCGTGGTTTTTCACGGTAAATCAGGCTTCGCGCCTTTCATGGTTCTAGCGCAAACCCCTTCTCTTCGTAGATCCGGTCCAGGAGTTTCTTGTAGCTCTTCTCCGCGGCTCCTCGTTTGAGCTTCATGGTGGGGGTCAGCTCGCCATGCTCCTGGCTGAAGTCCCTGGACAGGATGACGAACCTTCGGACCTGCTCCACCCGGGCAAGTTTCTGGTTGCCCTTTCGAACCGCTTTCCGGATTCTTGCCTGAAGGTCGGGGTGTTCCACGATCCGGGCCATTGTTTGTTCCAGAGCCCGTGTGCGGGAGGTGGGGTCCTCCCTGAGCTCCCTCATGCGCTCGCCCAAGTCGGCCTTGGAGATCAGCCCTTGGTCCAACCCCCATTCCAGCGTTTCCATGGGACTTGGCGCCACCAGCGCCGATACATAGGGGCGCCGGTCGCCGTGGGGAAGGACGTGGCTGATGATGGGGTCCCGGTTTTTGATGGCTTTTTCGATGTTGGCGGGCGTGAGGTTTTTTCCCCCGGCGGTGATGATCAAGTGCTTCTTCCGGTCGGTGATCCGCAGGTATCCGTCGATGTCGATGACGCCGATGTCCCCGGTGTGGAGCCATCCATCCGCCACGGTCTCGGCCGTGGCTTCGGGATTCTTCAGATATCCCTGGAAGACCCCCGGCCCCCGGATGAGCACCTCGCCATCATCGGCGATCCGGCACTCCACGGTGCTCAACGGCCGGCCCACGGTCCCCAGCTTGACCTGCCCCTCCCGGTTTCCATGGGTCACCACGGTGGCCTCTGTCTGGCCATAAACCTCGTAGATGGGAATGCCCGCCGCCCAAAAGAACTCCAGGATCTCCACCCCGATGGGCGCTGCCCCCGAAATGCAGGTGTGAACCCTCCCACCGAATGCGGCCCGGATCTTTCGGAAGACCAGGCGGTCCGCTACGCGATACTGGATCTCCAGCGTCAAGGGCACGGGCAGGCGTTCAAGGACCCGCCGGATTCGCCGCCGCCCCACATCCGACGCCCAGGCAAAGAGCTTCTGGACCAGGGGCGGCTTCCGCTCCATTTCGGACTGGATCTTCGAGTAGGCCTTTTCAAAGAGTCTGGGGACCGAGCCAAAGATCGTGGGGCGCACCTCCCGGAGCTCGTCCAAAACGCTGGCGATGCTCGACGCGTAAGCCGTGGCCATGCCCTGGCTGATCCGACCGTAGAAGGCCAAGATCCTCTCCGCCGTGTGGGCCATGGGCAGGAAGCTCAGGGAGATGTCCTCCTCAGTGAGAGGGATCACATCTGTCTGTGTTCCCAGGAGTGTCAGGATGTTGTTATGGCTGATCATCGCCCCCTTGGGCGGCCCAGTGGTGCCCGACGTGTAGATGAGCACGGCCGTATCTTCCCGGCTTCGGGATCCAAGGCGTTTTGCAAGCTCCTCTTCGGGAAGCGGCGCGGCCCGGAAGCGGCTCGGAAGCAAGATCCGCTTCTCCTCTCCTCCCAAGCGGATGGCCATGGCTTCGGACCAGGGAACGATATAGCTCAACGACTCTAGACCCGTTCCAGCCGCCAGGACCTTCCGCAGCTCGTCCTCGCCAGCGACGAAGACGACACGGATTCCGCTGTGTTTCAGGAGATATCGCAGACCTTCCGTGCTCTGGCGTGGGTAGATCCCCATGCTCACGATTCCAGCAAGATGCGCCCCCATGTCGAAGACGGCCCAGTGGGGCTGCGTGGGTCCAAGGATGGCGATGCTCTCTCCCGGTTCCAGTCCCAACTCCACGAGACCCCGGGCGGCCTTCAGGGAGTTGTCGTAAAACTCTTTCCAGGTGGTGGGCTGCCATTTCCCGGCCCGCTTTTCCAGGTAGGCAACCTTGTGGGCGCTTCGCGCGCACCGCATTTGGAACATCTCGCCAACGTTTCTGGATTCTGCGGCGATGACGGTGGAAGACGGGCCTCGAGCTTCTATTGCCATGAGCCGGTTTCTCCTGGGGTTGAAAGCTCCCGTGGGATAAAATTACTTGGGGCCTCGGTCATGGTACCGGCCACCCGAAAAAAGCGCGCAGCGCACAAAGATGTGGGTCCAGGGAGCTGGCTCCCTGGCGTGGGTCTGGGAGCGGCGCTCCCAGCGGAGGTCCGGAGGCGGAGCCTCCGCCGGGTTCCAG
>JAJRTK010000097.1 GCA_024278345.1 bacterium
CGATACGAGAGCCAGCTCCAGGCCGTGCGCTTGACCGTGGAAGACTGGGGGACAGGAATTCCCGCCGAAATGCGGGAGAAGCTCTTCATGCCTTATTTTTCAACCAAGCGCCACGGAACGGGTCTTGGACTCGCCATCGTCCAGCAGATTGTAAGCGATCACCACGGATATGTCAGGGTCCAGGAGGGGGCCGAAGGTGGCACGAGATTCGTCCTCGATCTTCCGGCCCCTCTCCCTTCCTTTTGCCCTTGACGCCGGAACGACGACTAGGAGCCTGTTGCACATTGCTCACTTCCCGGAATCCTAGGCCCACATCCAGTGTCGGGCGCCATCTGCTCACTTCCCGGAATCCTGGTCGTGCTCTTCTTTTAGGGCGGAGTTGTCGGCAAACCCTTTGTTTTCCTCGTGTTGCGTTCCGCTCACATCGGCGGCAGTCCGTCCGCCGCTGTTCGCCATCATCGCCGCTCTCACTCTCCACTGCCCGAAGGCCGAAGCACCACCGGAATCCTAAGGCCCACATCCAGTGTCGGGCGCAATCCGTAGCACCCTGTGCAGAGTCATGCACTGAAAAAAATGCTGATTTTTGGGTTCGGAAGCCTATCCGCAACAGGATCCTGGCCTCCACGGAATCTCCCCGTTAGCAGTGGACAAATCTAGAACTACTTGCTTCTTTGGTGGGTAAGATATCCGGGAGATTTCATCACGGATCGACCGCCGCGCCTTCACCATCATCTCCACCAGCGTTTTCGTCGGGCGGATTCCCCGACGGTTTGCATGACTACGTCTCTGATATCCCTTCCCCTTCTTGGTGGAAACGTGTCCCGCTGCTTGGCGCCGGTTCGTGGTGAGGAGGTCCGGACTCCATGAAACGGCATGAAGAAACGAATGTTCCAGCGGGTATCTACGCAAGGCGGGGCAAGGTGTCGCCGGGGAAAAACTTGATCTCGGACAACGCTGCGCTCCGCTCGGCGGGTCACGTTTGCGTGACTCGAAGGGTCACGCATCGCGTTACCCGGCGGTCGTCCGAAAATTGTAGCATGCGGGCCTCCCGGCCCGCATGCATAGGGCTTTGCCCTGCACCCACCAGGGAACTCGCAAGGACCCGTTGCAATGAAAGGCAACGGGAGGGACGGAGAAGAGGAAGCCTCCAGTGGACGGTTCCGCCGTTCTCCACCCACGTTTACCGTGAAATTACAGGCAAAGCAGACATCTGTCTTGCCGTGAAAGTACACGCCAGCATGGAGGGCGGAAGGCCTCCATGCGAAAAGATTGGGGGGCTAAAACATCGGGGGCCGCGGCGTCCAGCCTTTCATGCTTCTGGGGTGTTGGCCAAAGCTTCCATGAGCGTTACGTGGATACCGGTTTCAGCCAGAGGTGCGCAGTGACAAAATCGCCTGAAATCTCCGTTGAGACGGCAAGGATGGAGCGAGCGGCCGACGCCGGACTCCGACGTTTCGTCTGGCTTCTTTCCATTGGCTGGACGGTTGTCGCCCTGGCCTCCTCGGGCTGGGGTTGGCGGGATGCCAGGCAAGATGCCGTGAAGATGGGGCTGGTGAGGGCTCACAGCCAGTTCCAGAAGGAGGCCGTGGCCCATTCCTATTTGGCGGAACGTCCTCGCGCACCTTCCCTTGGTGGCGTTCGCCAACCGGGTGGCGATCTGGAAGAGGAGGGAAGATCCACGGAAACAATGAGCCAGGGTGCTAAGGCGTCGCCCAAGGCGGCAAAGCCTCAGATAGCCGCTGCCGCGCCTGCCTATATGGATGATCTTCTGAGGAACTTGCTGGCCGATTCCTATGGGCTTTCAAGCCATCTGACAAGTCTCAAGCCCCTGGATCTGAGGAACGACCCCGACCCCTGGGACAGAGAGGCCCTGAAGCTTCTGGAAACGGGCCTAGCCGAAGTCAAGGAGGTGATTCGAATCGATGGAGCCCCCTATTTGAAAGTCATGCGGCCTTTGTATGTCAAGAAGGCATGCCTTACCTGCCACGGTTCCCAAGGCTATTCAGTGGGCGATGTTCGTGGCGGGATCGTCGTCACGTTTCCCATGGCCTCTGCCTGGGAGCAAGTCTGGCCGGAGCTCAGGGCGACTCTCATCGGACATCTGGTTCTCTGGATCGTGGGGCTTGTGGCCATTGGTTGGGGCGGTCGCCGTTTTGCCCGCGGGGCCCGTGAGTATCGCCGTGCGCAAGAGGAGCTCCACCGGAGTGAACATCGGTTCGCCTCTTTGTTCCAGAACATGTTCAACGCCATTGTTTACCAGCGGGTGGTTTACGATGATTCCGGTCGCCCGTGTGACGCGGTTGTCCTGGCTGTCAACGAGGCTTTCGAGCGGGATACTGGCATCTCTAGATCCGAGATTGTAGGTCGGCCCATCAGCAAGATCATGGAGAAGCTCGTTTTTCCAGACACCGATTGGCGCCCCGGCTTTCGGCGGTGCGTCGATGGCGGAGAGATCCTTCGTTTCGAGCACTGGATCGAACCCCTTGGCCGGTGTTTTGCCCTTTCAGTTTTTACTCCGGCAGAGGGCTATCTGGCCGTTCTTGGCGAAGATGTTACGGAGCTTCGGCGGAGCCAAGAAGAACGGCTCCGCCTCCAGGAGCAGCTCAGAAAATCTCAGAAGCTCGAGGCTCTGGGGAAGCTGGCCGGCGGCATTGCCCACGATTTCAACAACCTCTTGACCGTTCTGTTTGGCATGACCACTCTCATCCGGTCCCGGCTAAAAAGACCGGAGATCCCCGTTGCCGATATCGAAGAGAAACTCGACGATATCGAGGAAGCCAGTGCTCACGCAGCCGCCTTGACCCGCCAGCTCCTGACTTTCAGCCGCCGTGGCCAAGTGAACCTCGAACTCTTCGAACCCAATCCCATCGTCCGAGGCCTGCGAAAGCTCGTCGCCAGGATGGTGGGAGACAAAATCGATCTTGCCATATCTCTGGGCAAGGACGTTGGGAAGATCCGCGCCGATGTGGGGCAGCTCGAGCAAGTTGTGCTGAACCTCGCCATCAATGCCCGGGACGCCATGCCTGGCGGTGGAAAACTGGAGATTTCCACCGAATCCGTGGCCATTTCCTCTCAGACCGCATTACTTTGGCAGGTGAAGCCGGGGCGATTCATGCAATTGACCGTGACCGACACGGGAACCGGCATGAGTCCGGAGATTCTGGAACGGATTTACGAGCCCTTCTTCACCACGAAGAAAAACGGCCAGGGAACGGGCCTGGGCCTTGCCACTGTATATGGTATCGTTCGGGGCGCTAGCGGCCATATTGAGGTGGAAAGCCAGCCCGGGGTCGGCACAACTTTCAGAGTTTGTTTTCCGGAGGTCTCGCCTTCCGCCGACGAGGCCTAGCTCGAAGAACAGAAAACCGGCCAACAGGCGCTGCCGGCCTCTTTTTTCCATGGAAACCCCTTTTGATGCCGGAAAAGGCCAAAATATTGGTAGCCGTCGAGGAAACTCGGCTGGGTGAGCGGCTCCGCCATCTATTGAATCAGCTCGGCCACCGGGTGACGCTCCTTAAAACCAGTGATCTCGCACTCCGCTATCTGGAGCGGGAGCCGTTCGATGCGTTGATCATGAGTCTCTCGCTGCCCCAGCATGGCGGATTCCGAGTGCTTGAAGTCTGTCGCGAAAGGCACCGGAGGATGGGCGTCATCATAATCGGGCAGCGCGGGGAGGCCGAAAAAACGGTCAGGGCCCTGGAAGCCGGCGCGTACGACTCTCTTGCCCGTCCATTGAGCCTGGAGCGGATTCGGGTGGTCCTCCAGCGCCTCATGGATCGGCAACGCCTGGAGAGAGAAAACCGAGAGCTCCACCGAGAGCTCCACGACCGGTGGGGGATCCACAACCTCATTGGAATCTCGCCGGCCATGAGACGTATTTACGATCAGATCGTGCAGGTGGCGCCTTCCAAGGCGAGTCTTCTGATTTGTGGGGAGAGCGGCACTGGTAAAGAGCTGGTTGCCCGGGCGGTCCACGACATCTCCAAGCGTTCCGGCGGTCCCTTCGTTGCGGTGAACTGCGGCGCTTTTTCCGAAAACCTGATTTCGGACGAGCTTTTCGGCCATGTCAGGGGCGCTTTTACCGATGCGGCCAGCGATAAGCCTGGCGTTTTCGAACAGGCCGATGGCGGGACTCTCTTCCTGGACGAGGTCGCCGAGCTGGCCCTTCCCGTGCAAGCAAGATTGCTCCGCGTTCTTCAGGATCACAGGGTACAAAAGCTTGGATCAACAAAAACAACCGCCGTCGATCTCCGTGTCATTGCCGCCACTCACCGGGATCTGGAGAAACTCGTGGGCCAGGGCTCCTTCCGGGAGGACCTCCTCTACCGGCTGAGGGTTGTTCTCGTCACCTTGCCGCCTCTGCGGGAAAGACTGGAGGACATTCCCCTCCTGGTTGACCACTTCGTCCGCCGATACGCGGCGGAGAACCAGCGCCCCGTCCGAGGCGTTACACGAAGCCTCATGGATGCGCTTCTTAGCTATTCCTGGCCGGGAAACATTCGGGAGCTCGAAAATGCCGTCCAGGGGATGGTCGTCCTTTGTACCGGTGATCGCTTAACAGAAGAGGATCTGCCTCGACACATCAAGAGCAGCTTTTCCTCGCCAAGCCTCGATCTCCACGTGGGGATGACCTTGGCACGGATTGAGCGGGAAGCGATCTTGAAAACCCTGGCTTTCACCGGCGGCCACAAAAGGAAGACCGCCAAGATCCTGGGGATCGGTCTCCGAACCCTCTTTCGAAGGCTCAAAGAATATACTGGGGACTAGGAGCCTGTTGCGGATAGGCTCCCGGAGACGAAAATCAGCGTTTTTTGCCAGCGCATGACTCTGCACAGGGTGCTACGGATTGCGCCCACAGTCGATGTGGGCCTCGCCTTCCGGGAAGTGAGCAATGTGGAACAGGCTCCTGGGCACGAATGATGCTTCGGGCCTCATGGAAAGGCGAGTGGCGGCGGACGGATTGCCGTCGCCGCGAGCGGACTCAACCCCCATCGTTGCCATCGGTCGTGAGAGTTTCGGGTTGTAGCCGGGTGGTTTTCACGGTAAGCTCCCCTGGCGTTCGCGGGAAGTTGCCATGGACAAAAATGGAATGGATGGAACGACATGACCGGGCTGCTCGTGGTGCCACTGGGGGTTGGAGATGCCTTTTCGGCGTTTCGTTATTCGTCTTGCTTGGCCCTGGAGTCGGCGGGGAAATGGTTACTGATCGACTGTCCGCACCCCATCCGGAAAGTCTTGTGGGAAGCCTCCCAGACAGCAAACATCGAGCTTGACATCGACTCGTTTCAGGCCGTGGTTTTGACGCACCTCCATGCCGACCACTGTTCAGGGCTGGAGGGGTTTGCCTATTTCTGCAAGTTTGCGCTGGGACGGAGAGCCCGGTTGCTTCTGCACCCTGCCGTAAAAGAGCGTCTCTGGGAAGGCTGCCTCGCGGCTGGGATGGAGCGTCTCCTGGTGGCCGATGGAACAGGCTCGGAACCCAAAGGGTTGGACGATTACTTTGAGATCGACTCCCTGTCGGAGAAGCTCGCGGCAAAGGTCGGTCCCTTCACCATTGAATGCCAGAGGACGATCCACCACGTTCCTACGACGGCGCTCAAGATCCATGCGGGTGGTCGTTGCCTTGGCTACAGCTCCGACACATCTTTCGACCCTTCGCTCTTGGAATGGCTCGCCGGCGCCGATTTCATCATCCATGAAACGAACTACGGGGTCCACACGCCCTACGAGAAGCTCGCCCAGCTTCCCCAAGAGTTGCGCCAGAAAATGCGCCTCATTCACTATCCCGATGATTTCGATCTCGATGCCAGTATCATCGAGCCTCTGCGGGAAGGTTGTTGTTACGAGGTATAACCTCTTCCACAAGGGGCAGGAGCCGCGAATCCTCAACAGCCGCCGTCCGGTGCCCAAGCCCGGCTAGATAGGCTTTGTTGGATGCAAAGGCGAGAAACGCCTCGGGGCTTTGTTGACGCACCAGCAAAACCCTATCCCAGCGTTCGTCCGAAGGGCCGATAAGAAAGTCGCCACCGCGGCCACTGAAAACCAGTTCTCCGTCCGACTCTTCAAGAAATGGCACCGTGTGCTCCATGTAGAGCCGGTAAGCGGCCTCCCCAGTGATGGGAGTTGAGGGTGCAAGCTCTGGTGTCGCCGAGTAATCCGCGGTTTTGCGGAACCTCAAGAGGTTTAACATGACGACGCTGCCCTTGATTTGCCGCAACATAAACGCCCGGCCTGCCGCCTGAGTAGGTTCAAGATATCGGGTTTCTTCCGACTTTGTCATTCTTGGACTCCTTTGATCCGGATCTCTCATCAAATCCCGTCGCGAGGCGGCGCGGGCGCGCAGCCGGCGAGTCCGACGACAGGCTGGCGGTGAAGCCCCCTCCCGCGCCGTGGCATGCGGGCCACCCGGCCCGCATGCGCCATCCCGCTAAAAAAACAATCCCGCGGCTTTTTCCACGCCCACGGCAGCGCGTGCGGGCCGGGAGACCCGCCCGCCACGGTCCCTCTCCCCAATCTTCTTCACGCCCCAAGCAGCGCGTGCGGGCCGGGAGACCCGCCCGACACGGTATTTTTCCGCCCTCCCCCTCCCGCCCGCGCCGCGCCGGTCAAGAGTCCAGAATACGCCTGGAGACTTCCTCCATGGAGCCGGCTTCCAGGACGATGTCCAGCGCACGTTCCAGCTTGTCGAGTTCCTGTCTTTCCGCCCAGCTTTCCAAGGTGATGGAGGGCTCGCCGAAGCGCCGCCGGATGGCCCGAAGCAACAGCCGCCGCGCCTCCGTGGCGAGCCCCTCCTCGCGCCCCTTTTCCAGCCCTTCCTCGCGTCCTTTCTCGATGCCACGTTCCAGGAGCATCTGCCCCAAAGGCGTGTCTTCCATCTTCTTGCCTCCCAGCAAATGTTCCATTGGGTCACGGCGGGCAGCCGGTGGCTGATGAATGCCCCCAAAAGCCCCGCCAGGTTCTCCCGGAGGTTGGTTGCCAAGCCGGCCGCCGAAAGCGCTCCCGCCCAGTTGGAAGCTTCCTGGAGGATCCTGGAAGCCGGGACTCCCGTCAGCGGTAAGAGGGGGGTCGCGGCGGGTCCCCCCAGTTCCAGGAGTTCTTCCGGCGAAAGGGAGTCCAGGACCACGGCCTCGGGCCGGAAGTAGAGCCCCCGGTCTTCGGCCCAGCGGAGGTCCAGTTCTTCCTCCACGCGGTTCCCGGCGGTGACGTACACGACGAGAACGCGGACGGACCTCTCCCAGTTCTCCTGGGACAGGTAGGTGGAGATGGCCTGAAGCCAGCGAAGGAGGAAGTTCCGATCCGGATAACCCTCATGGAGCCCAATCGAACCACCCCGGAAGTATGAAAGAAACGACGCGGCGCGTCGTACATAAACGTGGGTCCAGGGAGCAATCGCTCCCTGGTGGGTGCAGGGCAAAGCCCTGCCAGGGGACCGGGGACGGAGTCCCCGGACGACCGCTGAGCGGAGCGATGCGTGCCCCGTAATCTAAGAAGACAATGAGCCGCCTGGCGTGTACTTTCATGGTAACCCTGGAACTCTGCAAAGAGGAGAGGAAGCTCGTCGGTGTGGGGGACCAGGACGCCGTCGAAGCGCCGCTCCAGCTCCTTGACAACCGGGCTGGTCCAGCGGTAGGCCCCCGGCGCCTCGATTCCCGCCAGCCGCACGATGAGATCCGGGACCAGCCGCCCAAGCTCGTAAAATGCCTTGTCGGTTGCCATACTATGAGCGTCCCGGATTGGAGTGAAAAAGTCAAGATAGAGCGGGCGTCGGGCCTCGGTAGCCGACTCTGGCGACCAGCGATCACCAGTGTCGATGGAATGCGTGTCGAGCGCTGGAGGCGCGGGTCGGTGCCGACAGGTGCGGTCGGCAACGATATGGCATCGCTCCGTCCCGCGGTGGCGCCTGTCCCAATCCATTTCCGTTGGCCATGCAAGTGAGTTCCACCGAAGTTTCGCGCCCGCGGCCTACCGCCATGGAACCTTCCCGCCTCGGGGCGGAAACTGATTCTCTACCGATGCAGCAACACCAAGCTAGATGGCTACCACCCAATTGGCTTCTGTTTGGGACCTATCAGATCGGGTTTACAACTTCACGTTTGGGCGGGCCTCCTCTCTGATTTTGCGAAGCCCGGCAGGCGCTGCACAGGCAAGATGCCTGTGCCACGGCTTTCCCAACCACCGATGACCGGTGCCCATGCAGGCCATGTTCTGTGTGCATGTGCCATAGATCCGGGATGATGGCGCGGCGGCGGCGGTAGCTGCTATCGGTGCAGCGACAGCTTCCGCCGGCCATGGGCTCGAAGGCTGCGTTCCCAAAGCCACGGCCCTGTTTACCGAGCGTCAGGTTCCGCTTCCATCGACCGGCCTTTCGGCTGCAGCGAGTTTCCCGAGGTCGCCCGCCGCTCACATTTCCTTGTTCTCGCCATCACCTCGGCGCCCCAAGGGGGGGATCCACCTAAGCCGGGACACGCAACCAAACCAAAAAAAGACGCGGAGCGTACAAAAACGCGGGTCCAGGGAGGTAACTCCCTGGTGGGTGCAGGGCGAAGCCCTGCCAGGGGACGGGGGACAGCGTCCCCGGACGAC
>JAJRTK010000098.1 GCA_024278345.1 bacterium
CTCTTCTTTTAGGGCGGGGTTGTCGGCAAACCCTTTGTTTTCTACGTGTTGCGTTCCGCTCACATCGGCGGCAGTCCGTCCGCCGCTGTTCGCCATCATCGCCGCTCTCACTCTCCACTGCCCTAAGGCCGAAGCACCACCGAAGATTGGCTCTAAGCTCCAATTTCTCATCCTATCATGCACCCCGGGGCGAGGCCAAGGGAGCTGCCCCCCTGCGAAGCCTTTTGCGGATAGGCTTCCGAACCAGAAAATCAGCATTTTTTTGGTCAGCCCATGACTCTGCACAGGGTGCTACGGATTGCGCCCAACACTTAATGGGGCCTAGGATTCCGGGAAGTGAGCGATGCGCAACACGCTCCTAACCCGGAACTCTCATCACGGATCGGCGCGAGGTGGTCAGATGCGCGTTTCCGCCAAGGAGGAGGAGAGGTGGACACCGGAGGCGTAGTCGCGCACTACGTCGAGGAGCAGCCCGACGAGGGCGCCGGTGGAGACGATGGAGCAGGCACCGTCGATTCGGGATGAGATTTCCGGATCCCAGGGGCTGCTAAAAATATGAACTCCTGTCTGAAGGTCGCAGCCTCCGGTAGCCAGGACGTCAGGGGAAGCCCAAACGGGAAAGAACTGTTTTGCAGGTTCAGTAAGATCCTGTAAGAACATGGACTCCTGCCCTGGAGATTGCTATCCATGGTGGTCAGGGGGCAGGAGGATCCGAATCGGGAGGATAACTTTTTTCAGGCTCAAAAGCGCAAGTCCGCCGAAAATGAGGTACAATTGAAATTGGCGCGGAATCGACTCGATTGATGGCTGAAACCAGTCACTGGATACAGGACATGAATGAACGATCTCTATCCGACAAGTCGCTGGATCTTGGGAGGCCGCGAGGAAACAATTCCCAGAGGCCTCTTGTCTTGTTCGATGTGGACGGAACTTTAGTCAACACCGGAGGAATGGGCTCCCAAGCCCTCAGCCTGGCTTTTTGGGAGTTGTATGAAATCGAGGACGCCCTCGACGGGATTCGCCTCCATGGGAAGACCGACGGCGCTATCATCCGGGAGATCTTCCGCCAGCACGGAGTCCATTGGACGACCATCGCCCGTGACGAGGTTCTTGCCGTCTACCTGGAGCATTTGCGCCAGGAAGCCAAGGACTCCTCCCTAGGCTCCGTCTGTCCTGGGATTTTGCCCCTTCTGGAAGAACTCCACGGGCGGGACGACTGCGCCATAGGCTTGCTCACGGGCAATATCGAACGGGGAGCTGAGGTCAAGCTCCGGGCTTTCGGCTTGTGGAGATACTTTTCATTTGGGGCGTATGGGTCCGACCGTTTGAAGCGTTCTGATCTCGTGGAGGTTGCCGTGTTACGGGCACGAGAGATGGTCGGCTGGGATTTCGTTCCTGGGGCGACATTTGTCGTGGGGGACACGCCAGCCGATATCCAGGCGGCTCGGAATAACGATTGTTTCGCCCTGGCAGTGGCCACTGGCGGGTACACCAGGGGGGAACTCCAAAGGTGCAAACCCGATTGGCTCTTCTCCGATCTGGGAGATCTACCAAAGGTGCTGGATGTCCTGGGCCTGCCGGGATCTCCCAGGGAAGCCGGTGCCGGAATAGGGGCTAGAGAAGCTTCGAAAGGTCGGGCATGAGGATGCGCGGTTTTCGGCTCACCTGAGGCCGCGGAGGAGGCTTGCTTCCGAATCCCGCTTCCTCCAGGGCCGTCGTGAGATTGCGGAACGCGGCTTCGAGCCGCTCTGAACCGAATCGGTCGGAGAAGACGTACTGCGCCATATTCTCGACGCCCATGGACTGGCACCCCTGCCGAAACTCCGTGGACACCAGCTTCCACTGGTAAAACATGTTCTCGATGGACTTGTAGTCTTGCTCCACCCCTTCTGACGACGGCTGTGCATAGACTTCGCGGTGGATGAATGTCTCCACGGGCAGGCGGATGGCCTTGGAACGTTGCCCCTTGGGAAAGCCGATGGCCATGAGAACTACCGGTAAGACCAGATGTGGCATCTGGGCTACTTCCCGAAGCTTGGCGGCATGGTCCAGGACCGCCGAATCCCAATAGCTAGAGAGACCCAGCGCATCGACCGCCATTTCAGCGGCTTGGGCGAATGCCAGCGTGTCGCCCAATGCCAAAAGCAAGGCACTAAGATTGTAGAGCTCGAAAGGGGCATCTTTGATGGCGGCCCATTTCTGAACGCGGTGCAGGTCCAGACAGAAAAGGAGGTGTACCGGTGCCTGGGCGAGCCAGGGCTTGTCGCCACACAGCTTTGAATTGGCAAGGCGCCGCGATTTGTCTTGTATGACAATCACCGAGTAAGGCTGGAGCTGGAGTCCCCCTGGAGCATGAGTCGCGGCATCGATGATGGACTCGATGAGGGAAAAAGGCACATCTTGGCTGGCGAATGAGGTGACATTGCCTCTGGCCTTCAGGGCGTGAAGCACGGGGTTTTTATCCATCGGCAAGATCTCTCGACTGCCCCGGGGAACCCGGGGGTTGTGGGAAAAGCCATCCAACTCCATGCGCACGGCCAGGATGATCGGTGCGAGAATCGCGGAGCGAGCCTGGAGACGCCTCGACGCGTCTCAGTCGCCACCACCTTTCATAACCAATTTTTGGGGCAAAAGTCGACTCTTGCCCAGCGGCAAGGCTGGAGAAAGTGAGGAAGAAGCGGCCGTTTGCCTGGAAGGACGACTTCTGGCATGCTAACCTGTTGTTCCGGCGCCAACGCATGGCGCTTCCCGGCAATTACGAAGAGCTATGACGAATGATGCAGAAAACATGGACGAAGGCCACGATCTTTCTTTACCTTGCACTGTTTTTAGGAGCTGCCGGCACGCTTGCCGCACAGGAAACCTTCGGGACGGAGAAAAAATACGACGTTGGCCGCACCGACGCCATTTCATTGGCGAACGATGAATCAGGGAATATCTGGGGCTGCTATCGGCGGTTTCTGGATGGTAACGACGAAGTGAGGTGTGTTCGCTACGATGGGGCGCTCGGTCAGTGGACCAACGGGGAAATGAGCGTGCCGGGGACCGACTTCGTCTCGCCGCTTCCGCCATGGACCACCAATCTTCCCATGGCCGAATTCGACCCCATCACCGGTAAGCTCTATGTCGTTTGGGGACCTGAATCAAGGCCCGTGGAGAACGGACTCTTTCTTCAAGCCTACGATCCCGCTACCGACAAATGGCTGGGTGTTCGGCAGATCCACAGCAATCAGAGCGAACGCAACGCCATGGTGATCCTCCCGGACGGAAGCCTCCATGTCATTGGCGCGGAGATCGAGCCTTTCGGCATCGTCGATTATTCCTATACCGCCGCCGACCTGGAGCAGTTGTACAAGGGTGGCGGCGGTGGCGTCAGTGCCAAGCGCCGGGTCCTGGACAGCCCGGTTTCTTCTTTCCCCGCTGCCATCGCCGATTCCAAGGGCAATATCCACCTGACAACCAGATGGCGGGCTTCGTACTACTTTCGCTTCGATGCTGCTACAAAGAAGTGGGCTCTGGAAAAAAAGTTCAAGGACTTTGGCGATCGGAAGAAAACCGGAGAGTCTTGCGGAGCCCAGCACGACGGTGATCCCGGAATGCTCCTTGATCCAAGGAACGACAATTTCTTTATCTTCAACATTCCGTGGGACCTCTGGCAGCCAAGCTGCAAGGCCAATTCCGATGGGCCGCAGAATCTCTATATATGGGATCATGACGCCGATAAGTTTGAGAAGCTCTCCGATTACCCCTCCTATTTCATTGCCGATTATGCCCCGAAATCTGCCATCGACGCCTCGGGCAACATCGTCGTCATCTGGCCCGAGAACTATGGTTATATGTATCAAATTCTCCTAGCATCCACCGGCAAGTGGCTCGCCGAGCCGCGACAACTCCCCACCGCGGCCCGCTTCACCAACACCGATCCCTTCAAGGCATTCGCTGCGGGTGATATCATCGCTATCGGGAATACCTTCCACTATTTGATTCGGGGGCACGAAGGGAAACTCTTCGCCAATTCCATGGTTGTGGCCGTTGCGCCTTTACAGGCGCCAAGTTTTCTCCGTGTCAGGAGCAGCGCCGCCGGCCTGAAGATCGAATGGGACCGGAACTACGTCGGGGAAGCCACCTTTGCCCACTTCCGAATCGAGCGCTCCGTCGATGATGGCTCTGGGAACTACGCGTTCGAGACCATCGCGGTGCTCGCCGATCCCGCGCTCCTTTCGCACATTGACCCCGGCGCATCCATCGATGCCACTTATGTCTGGCGCCTTACCGTCGTCGATACCCTTGGACAGACGTCGGACACGATCCAATCCGAAAGCCTCACCGTGAAGCGAGTACCGCTCCTCGACATCTTGGGGATCTTTCTTCTCCTGCTTCTCCTTGGCTATTTCCTCCAGATCTCCCAACTCCAGCAACGAAAGGGGAGTGCGCGATGAATCGACTTGTATCTGGAGCTCCTCCACAAAAAAGTGATTGCCTGGCTATGGGTTTTGCTCTTTTGCTTTCCATGGCGCTCTTCGGCTGTGGTGGTGACGACAGCCAAAATGGACCCATGGGAGGTGAGCGCTATCTGCCTCACGCCGATGGGATCGAGTGGACCTTTACCTACACGGAGGCCGGGCAGCCCAAGGGCCAGCTCGTGGCGAAAATGGATGGCTCCCGTGCCCTTCTTGGGCTGGCCACGCAGCGCCTTGTGGTAAGCTCTCAGACAACCAGCGGCGAAGTTTGGACCAAGGTGGACGCCAACGGCGCCGTTCTCCAAGAGTTCAATATCTTCGACACCTCTCTCTTTTTCGATCCTCCCATCGATTTCTTGCCCTTCCCGTTCGAGGTGGGCGACAAGTTCAAGACCAACGTCGAGGTCAACGTTGGCCTTCTTCGGGTCCAGGTCGATTCCGAGACGACTGTCGCGGGATTCGGAGTGGCCACAGCCGCGGGGCGGAGCTATCCCGACTCGTTTCGCCTGGAGACCGCCTACGAGGTTCGGGTTTTGAATTTGAAGCTTAAGAGCAACATGACCTCATGGCTTGCTCCAGATGTCGGCCTGGTTCGCGGCCAGGTGGAGATTCCTGACAATCCGGTCTTTCCCGTCAGCGGAACCCTCACACTGGAACTGGAGAGCATGGTCTTGCCGTGATTTCTTTTTTAAAACATCTTTAACTCCCCGGCACCAGTCATCGGCTCGGCCACCTCACGTGGCACAGCCGCCATCGGCTGTGCAAAAGGCCCCTTCATCGCAGTCGAGGGCGACTGCGCCCTCCTTGCCTGGTTCCTGGCCAGTACGATGGCTAAGGCCCCGGAGGCCCATAGTGTTCACTCTCGAACTCAAAATTCCCCCGATCCTCCAATTGCTCGTCTGCCTCGTCCTCATGGCCGTGGTTTCTTGGTTTTCCCCTGGAACCCCAATGTTGGCGCGGTTCAGGTGGATCGGCCTCGCCGGGGCATCAGGTATTGGCGGTCTTCTTGCCGTTTCTGGCATCCGGCGGTTCAAAAAAGTGAAGACCACCGTCAATCCCCTGAAGCCGGCTCGCGCCTCATCCCTGGTGACTTCGGGAGTCTACAAAAAGACCAGGAACCCGATGTACCTGGGGGTCTTCTTCCTTTTGATCGGTTGGGGATTCTTCCTGGGGAATGCCTATTCCCTGATCTTCCCGTTCCTCTTCTGCCTGTACATGACCAGATTCCAGATTCAACCCGAGGAAAGAGCTCTAGAAGCTATTTTTGGGGAAGAGTACCTGAAATACAAAAAGCGGGTTCGCCGGTGGCTGTGAGCTTACTGGGGCGGCGACAAGACCGTGGCCGTCAAGTCTTCATGGACCATTTGCCAACCATCGATTTGCCGGAGCCACTGGACGAGAGGATGACCGCTCGGGAGAACGGCCAGATCGGGAGACCAGCGCTGGAGTTTCTCCTGCCACCCGGGATCGAGCCTGACGATGGATAGGTAGTCCTGGAAGACGCCAGTTTCGGCGTAGAAGTCGCTCCGCCCATCGATGAAAACCTGGGCCTGAGGAAAGAGGCGGTAGATGAGGTAACCGCCAAACCGATCCGTGCAGAAGAGCCGCCTCGACTTGCTCTTGGAAATGATTGCGGCGGCTTCCACCGGGTAATCCGTAGAGGAAAAACGGAACCGGCCCCACAGCCCTGCGAAGTTGGGAGAGATGGCGAGCCAACTTGTGATCACCAAGACTACCAGGATTCCCCACACACCGTGGAGCCGCGCTTCCAAGTTTCCCAACCCTTGGTCCCGCGAACAGGGTCCGTCGGTGCTGTCGCGAGAGCATGGCGCTGCCCTTCCCCCCAAGGGCGATCCGCCGAGCTTTTTTTCAGGTCGCCGCCCTTGCAGCTCTTTTTGCACCAAGGTACCTGAGGTGGGGATCTCATTTTTCCCTCGTGCGG
The DNA here is from genome assembly GCA_024278345.1 of bacterium. GTDB lineage: Bacteria > CSSED10-310 > JAJRTK01 > JAJRTK01 > JAJRTK01 > JAJRTK01. The sequence goes on from JAJRTK010000098.1 coordinate 6,403, forward strand.
ATTCTGGTCTGGACGACCTGCGACTGTCCGAGACCCTATGTTTATCAGCCTTTTTCGCCCTTTTCTGCGGGAACAACGCTGCCGCAAGAAATGGGGCCGTGGCCACCACCAGTAGCCCGGCATGGCGGTGGGATTGAAGGGTCAGGTGGGTCAGGCCCAACAAAACGAGCAGCCGCGGCCAGTCTTTGTTCCGGATGATGGGGCCAAGGGCGATGGCCGCCAGAAGCAGCCATCCTTCCAGCAGTCGGCCGTGAAGGGTTTGGAAGTCGGGAGGCCGGAACTCCAGAATGTTCTTGAGAATGGCTTCGCTTTTGAGATACCGGAACAGATGGAGATGGAGTTCCCAACCGAAGGGCGTGGCCAGGGTCGCCAGGCTGCTGGCCACTAGAACCGCCAACAGTGAGCCACTTCCCCACCGCCTTGGACTGTTCGCCCGAAGTCCTCCCACCAGATAGGCACCCATGACCAGCAGGCCCACCACGAAACTACCGTGGAGATTACACCAGAGCAGGACCAATGGAACCAGAGACCAGAGAAGAAGGGGCGTACGCTTTGAGTTGCCCGCCTCCAGAATCGCAGTGAGGCAGAGGAGGAACGGATAGGAAAGGAGATGGGGCCTGGCCAGCCAATGCACCATGGAGACGCTGGCGCCCAAAAGACAGATCCCAAAGGCTGCGATTCCGTGAGCGCCCAGTCGGACGGACTGCGCCAAGAGCATCCAGAAGGTCAGGGCCAGGAGAAGAGCGGAGGCCGCCACGAGAGCACGAAGACCGCCCAGGGAATGGAGAGTCGCCATGGCCAGATCGCTCAACCATTCCCATGGGAACCAGGGTTGGCCGGCCGCGCTGAACGAGAACGGATCAGTAAGGGGAACCGAGCCGGTTTGAAGAATGATTTCACCAGCCCGGACATGCCACCCGATATCGCTGTCAAGAAGCAGTGAATCAGCCGTCACCAGGACCGCCATGAGCACCAGGATGGCGATGAGGTCTTTCAGGCCGGGAAGGAAACAAGACATGGTTTGAGAGTACAGTAATGGGGGCAAGCATCGCCAGTGCTGGGTATCTTTTTCCCTGCGACCTGAAACATCCCCTCATTTCCAGGCGGAAAGAGGGTTTGGGGGCTCGTTGACCGGTTGAAGGGCGATGAGAGGGGAGGGGCGGCGGACGGACTGCCGCCGACCCGACCGGACGCCAACCAGCAGAAAAAAGCAGTTGTCGGAGTCTTTGACC
>JAJRTK010000003.1 GCA_024278345.1 bacterium
CTCATGAGACTGTCTGCCATAGCAAGGGCGAATATGCTCGTGACGACGATGCCGGCGGGTTTTGCGAGGTTCATGTCAATACGATGGAGGGTTTCTGGTCCCTTTTGCGCTCATGGCTCCGGTCGCACCGGGGTATCTCCCAGGAGCACCTGCCCGCCACCGGCAAGATGCCGGTGCCACCGGTGCGGCAGTGCGGACTGTAAAGCAGAATCGTGTGGATTTGATAGGTTCCTTCATAACGTCCGAAAGCGCGGCACTGATCTGCAAGCACGCCTTTTGGCACGGTGGGTTCGTGGGGACGTGGAGCACTATATGCCCTACATTAACAAGTAGCCGGAAGAGGCTGCGGTTCCAGGGAAAATGGTTTTCGGCAAGCCAACAGAGCGAGACTTCCAGAAACCCTTCTCTTCTGTTTGGGTTGTGTTCCGCTCCTGTCACGCGGCGTCCGCCACCTGCCAGTCGCCTTTCCAACAGCTTGAAGACTCGATGAATGCCCCGAAAGTGGACCACCACCCAATCTTCACGGGAGCCCCATCATATTCGTGGTGATTTGTTACGATGTCTCCACCATCTCCAAGGAAGGTCGCCGACGGCTCCGAAAGATGGCCAAAACGTTCGAAAACTGGGGCCAGAGAGTCCAGAAATCAGTCTTCGAGTGCAATTTGTCAGAGGTCCATTTCGAGCGGCTCCTCCAGACGCTCCGGAAGATCATGGCCGCCGAAGAGGAGAGCCTGCGGATTTACCGGCGCGCCGTGACCCTACCTCCCTGGACCTACATGGATGGGCGGTGGATTTCGGTTACGGCCTATGGCCGTTATCTCCGCTGCGCTCCGGTTATGCTTGCCCTCTCGCTGCGCTCGGCTCGCGCCTTTTTTTCGTTCTCCTTCCCTTCTTTCATCTCCCGGGGTGGTTCGATTCCTATCCAGGAACGTTCAATGGATGGCCCCGGTCTCACCGGTCCGGCTGAAAAAAGTTTCGGGGGTTGCTTGGAATTGGAGCCTTGGGGCGCTATTGTGGGATGCTGGAGAGGAATTGCCAGCGTGCGGCCAGCGGTGATGGGAAGGATCGGTGGTGTCCGTGGGCCGCGTATTTTCTTGCGAAGGGAAGTTTGATGAAACAGATGAGTTGGTGGGGAGCCTGGGGATTCGTGTTGGTGGCCTTGGGAAGTCCGGCATTGGCGGCTGTGGACATGAGTGCCTCGGAGCTTATCCAGGTTCAGGGTCACGTGGAGGTGCGAAAGGGGGAAGGGGGGTTCAAGAAGGTTCCCTTGAATCTTCGGCTTGCCGGTTCCTTGAAGCGCCTGGATGGTGGGGATAACGTGAAGACCAGGCTGGAGAGCGCCGCGGAATTGGCGCTTGCCGAGGTTTGTGTGGTGGCCATCAAGGAGAACACCCTGTTTGAGGTTCCGGCGACCCTGGGTGATGAGGGGCGGCTGCAGCTCCGCGCAAAGGAGGGATCACTCCTCATCAAGGTTGTCACCGGAAGCCAGTTCGAAGTGCAGACCGCCGATGTTGTGGCGGGCGTCAAGGGAACGCTCTTCGAGGTGGAAGTGGTGGACGATCTGCGGGGGATTCTCTTGCTTCCGGGGCTCGAGCTTGGAAGTCCCATGGCGGGCGGCACGGTCATCAACGTCTATGAAGGTGAGGTGGAGCTGACTCATGAAGGGACGAAGCATCGCCGCAAACTCTTGGCCGGAGAAGGAATTGCCGCGGTAAGTCCGGCGCTGATGGGTCTAGACGATTCCATGGCCGATGGGTTTGGCCAGATCAGGAAGCTCGAGGTCAAAACGATGTTGCGGGAGCGGTTTGGCACGGTGGGGGAACGTCTCCGCGCCGTTGCCTCCACCAGGGAGGCCCTTGGGAATCTCGATTTGGCGTTGGTGAAGCTTCCGACGCGGATAGGACGAGTCTCCCAGCGTGTGGAACGGATCGTGGAAGCCATGCCTGGAAAAGCCCTCAAGAAGCTCCGAAAGATCCGGTTGGAGCGGGGCGTGTTGGCGCCTCTTCGCCGTGTGGGCGTTCTTGAGAAACGAAAAGCGGACTTCGATGCCTCGGGCTTTCCCGTGGAAGAGGAAGCGGTGGTTCTTAAGGGCGGGGAGATCAAAGTGATCCACCTTGGCGAAGGTCTCTTCATGGGGATGGTTTCTTCGGAAGGCGCGGCGGGGATGACTGTTGCTCCGGAAGGTGAGGGATTTGGCCTGAAGAGTGGTGAGGGCAGTTTTCGGATTGCGGACGTCGAGGGGAATCTCGATGCCTTGGTGACGGTGCGTGGGGGAAAATCGGGGCTTCAGACTTCGGTCCAGATCAGGAAGGGAACGCTGCGAGTCCGTCTTCCCGGTGGTGGGGACGACCTGGATTTTTCCCAGGGGAGCTCCACGCTCTTCCAGCGCGGGTCAGAGGGCGGTGCCATCCAGGTCCTGCCGGGCAAGGGCGCGTTGTCCGACGGAATCGAGGATCTTCGGATGCCGTTCGATCCGAAGAAAAAGGGTTGGAAGAACTATTTGGAGAAGCAAAAGAGAAAGCTGCCGTGGAAAAGGAGAAGACGTTCCAACGACCAGCGCTGAGGGAAGGCTCCATGGGATTTCGCAAACCAGAAGCCCGCCGGTCCCTCCATGGGCTTGCCGATTCCTCGAAGGCTGTCTCCTCCAGCCGTCGGTTGCTCTTGGTTCCACTGCTCATCTCTCTTTTCATCCAGTTGCCGACGCCGCGCCACTTCGTCGCCTGGCTAGACGCAAAAGTCACAGACCTCTACTTTGTGTTGTTGCCTTCAGGAGAGGTGCGCCATCCCTCTCTAGTGGTGGCCAAGGACCAGTTGGCCTTGGACTCGCTAGGCCACGAGCCTGGCCGTCCCGAGTTGGCAAAGAGCCTGGATCTGCTCCGGAAAGCTGGAGCCCGGGTCGCGGCCTTGGACTTCATCTACGATGCTCCACTGGAGCCAGTGGCGGATGCTCGGTTGGCCCGTGCGCTGGAACGGTTTCCGGCGGCGATTCTGGCGACCCGGTTCCACCGGCGGACAGCTCTGGTGGGAGGCAGGACGGTGATGCTCGGCCTATCGTCCGGGCCGCCGCCTCCGCCGCTTCCTCTTTATGAGCCGCTGGCGTCGGTGGCAGCCGGCCGGGGATTCGTCAATCTATTTCTGGATTATGACGGTGTGGTCAGGGCGCTGCCCCTGGCTTTTCGGACCTCGGGGAGTGCCGAGCTCCAGCTCACCTTGGGGTTTGCGGCCTTCCTGGAGCGGGTTGCGGCCCGGTCGGGGTTTTCCCCGGGTGCCGGAGTGTCGCTTCCTAGGCCCGGCGCTGCGGAATTTTCAGGCTCAGCCGGCCGGTGGTTGCATACTGCCTTGGAGGCGGCGCCGCGGCGATTTCGGAGTACGGGCCATCCGGGCCTTGACCTGGCGGTCCGCCGCCGGGAGTTGCTCTGGTTGGCGCGATTGGCCGCGGCTGAGATTCGCGGCCCCGGAGCTCCGGACCGTGGAGGCGTCCCGAAGCGGGACGCCAGGTTGGCGTGGCGGACGGTGGCCGAAGAGCTGGATCTGACGACTCTGCCGGACAGATCCTGGTTGGACCTGCCCAAGGATGGGCTTCCCCTGTTTGGGCCGGACTATGCTCCTTCTTTGAGGGTCCGGTTTCGCCGGGAAGCCTGGCCACAAAAAGGGGACGGCATTCCCACCGTCTCCATGGGGATGGTGCTGGGCCGCGGGACCCGCGCTTCCGAAACCGTGCGCATCGCGGCCGCTGGGAAGGAGGGTAAGACTGTCTACCTGGGGTTTGATTGGTCCGAGCCCGGGGAGGGGATTTTGGAGGGGCGGGTCATTGATTTTGGGGGCCGGCCGCTGGCGGGCGTCCAAGTTCTTTGCCGCCAGGCGGCTGGAGGCTATTGGACCCGGGCGGTTTCCGGAGTGCGTGGCGGTTACCGGTGCCAGGGGCTTCCGTCCGGCCGCTATCAGGTCTCGCTTTGGAAACGGATGGGCGACGCGGTACAGAGGCTCGACCTGGAGGTCCCGGTGCAGCTTCCCGGCGTCGGTCATGGTCTGGGCGACCCACCCAAGAGCCGCGAAGCAAAAAAAATGTGGGCGGGGAATCGGTCGCCTTTCATTGCAACGGGTCCTGCGCGCTCCCTGGCGAAGTCCGGGAGCAGCGCTCCTGGCGGAGGCCCGGAGCGGAGCGGAGACCGGGGTATCCACGCAAGGCGGGACATTCCCGGGACTGTGGAATCGCAAGCGTCCGGGGATTGTAGCGTGCGGTCCTCCCGGCCCGCATGCATAGGGAGTGGATACCCCGAAGACCATGACCGTAAGGTCATAACCGGCGCTCCTGGCGGAGGTCCGGCGGCAGAGCCTCCGGGGGCCTCCAGGGCAGGAAACCCTGGCACCCTGCCCGGAATCCACGGGGCGGTCGGTGCCGAGCGGCAGCGAGATCCGCCAGAGCGGCCACCGATGACCGAGTCCCGGCTTTCCAAAGGAAGCCTGCGGCTGGCGGATGCTCGTTTCCTGCCAGGAGAGGGCCTTTTGACGGGAACTCTGTTGCCCTGGAACCAGGAGCAGCGTGTCACCCTTTTTGCCGATGGTGTTTGGGTCGCCGTGAGTGGCGCCGCCGGAGAAATGCCGTTCCGCCAGCCCCCGCCCGGCCTTGAACTCGTGCCGCTCGCCGGGGATGAGGGCCTGGATTGGTCGGCTGACGGCCTTCTCCGCGGGCCGGACGGCGAGGTCCTGCCCGGTCGCCGTGTGGCCCTCCTGGAACCGGCTCCCCAGTGGAAGAGCTCCGTGACAGCCACCGTCTCTGTTCCGGCGTCGGCCACGGAATTTGAGATTCGCGGCATTCCTCCGGCTCTGGGGGCCAGGGTGGCGCTTCTGCGTGACGAACCGGGAGCTCCCCATGGCCGGCCCGCCGAAGTGGATATCCTTGATGGCCGGCCCGCTCGCATTGCCGGATTGGACCGCCTCGGGAGCTTCAGCTTGGTTCCGATCCCGGTTTCCTTGGAGTTCTCCCCCGATGCTCCGCCCGATTTGAGGATTTGGTTTCTGGATGGAGAAGCTGGCTGGCGTCCCGCGGAGCTCCAGAGCTCCACGATTGGTTTACCGTCTGGGAAATACAGCGTATTTGCGGCTTCCGGCACGCGGCGGGGCACCTTCAACCGCCTTGCCGGCCTGGTGAGCGGCCGGACCCTCTTTTTCGGGACGACGTTGCCCGAAGACCTGGACTTCCGCATGACCCCCATCAACTTCCTGGATCGGGATTTTCATCAGCTCCCCGGGGTCAATCTTCACGCCAATCTTCTGTCGGCGTTGGTGCGGCGGGATTTCCTCTGGCCCACCATCCTGCATCCGGACGCCAGCCCGATCTTCTGGCCCCTTTGGGACCTCTTGGCGCTCCTGCCGATTTTGGTCTTGTTGGACGAGATCTTCCGCCGTTGGGGCGGCCTGGCCGGCGGGCTGGCTTCCCTGGGAGCCGTGGGGCTTTGGATCGCGACCTCGGCGCTCTTGTTCCTCAACCAGTGGCTCCTACCGTCGGCCCTGCCGGCTTTGGCCCTGGGCTCCTTCGGAGTGGCGCGTGGCGTCGGAGCCTATCTGGCGGCCCGCGGCCGGGAACGGATGGCCCGGGAAACCTTTGGGCGGTTTGTTTCGCCCGTCATGGTGGAGCAGATTCTCCGCCATCCGGAGCGCCTTCGGCCTGGCGGAGAGAAAAGAGTCTTGACCGTCATGTTCACCGATCTCGCGGGGTTCACCTCCATCTCTGAGAAACTGGAGCCGGAAGCCCTCACGGCACTCATGAACGAGTATCTGGGCGAGATGACCCAAATTCTGTTTGAGCATGGCGGAACTTTGGACAAATATATCGGCGATGCCATCATGGGCTTCTGGAACCATCCTTCGCCGCAACCCGATCACGCCGCGCTGGCGGCTCGGTGCGTGCTGGCCATGGATGCGCGCCTGGCGGAGCTTCGGGACCGATGGTTGGAGCAGGGTCTTCCCCGCGTCTCCATGCGGGTCGGGCTCAACAGCGCGCCCTGCGTGGTGGGGTTTGTGGGGAGCGCCATCCAGATGAACTTCACCTGCCTGGGAGACGGAGTCAACCTTGCCGCCCGGTTGGAGGGGGCCAACAAGGTCTATGGCACGTCGATGATGATTTCGGAGTTTACGAAGGCGGAGCTTGATGGGGCCGGGATTCCCACGCGGTATCTGGACCTGCTGGTGGTCAAGGGCAAGCGTCGGCCCATCCGGGTTTTCGAGCTCATGGAGGAGGGGCATCCCGTGGCCGGTGAGGTTCTGGCTCTCTACCACAAGGGAGTGGAGCAGTACCGGGCCCGGAATTGGCGGGAAGCCGAAGCCACCTTCCTGGAACTTTTGGAGCAGGTTCCCGGGGACGGTCCGTCCGAGGTCTATCTGGGTCGTTGCCGGCTATACGCGGCCAAGCCGCCTCCCGCGGACTGGGACGGATGTTTTGTCATGACCGGCAAGTGACGCGACCATTGTCTGGCCTCGGCCATCGGGGCCAGGAGAGCCTCCGGCGGGACCTATCAAATCCCCGCGTTTTTGGGCACCTATCGAAATGCCGTGTTTTTGCTTTACAATTATCTTCGCCGCCCTGGTGGCACCGGCATTTTGCCGGTGGCGTACCGGACGGGATTCACGCACTTGAACGGTGGGTTCCTGTAGGGCGTAAACTGGCCTCGGTCATGGTACCGGCCACGGTTCAGATTTCAGACGCCGCCCCGGGGCTTCCAGCCCTGGAACCCGGCGGAGGCTCCGCCTCCGGACCTCCGCTGGGAGCGCCGCTCCCAGACCCACGCCAGGGAGCCAGCTCCC
>JAJRTK010000099.1 GCA_024278345.1 bacterium
ACTTCTCAGGCAGCTCTATCAAGATTGGCTCGATGCCCATGGGCCGGGTTTTGTGGGAGAAACCGTCGAGGGAGCCGATGGCGTCGTTCGGCTCGGTGGCCGGTTGCAACAACGGGCTCTTGAGAGCCTGTTTGGGACCGTTCGGGTGAAGCGAACGGCGTACGGTGCGGAGGGCCACGATAGCCTCCGGCCCAAGGCACCGATTCTGGTCCTGACAGCGGAGGGGAAATCCGTGCCGGTTACGAAGAAAGAGTTGCGGCCCCAAACCCGTCGAGCCGCGGAAGCGAAGGAATCCCAGGGCCAAAAGCCTCCGAAGGCCGGGCAGGTTCAGACGGCCCGCAAACGAGAAGCGATGGTGGCCTCGGTCTACGAGATCGACCGACACGAACGAACAGCGGAGGAGTTTTTGAGTGAACTCCGGCCCGTCCGGGAGGCGACGAAGAAAAAGCGACCCTCCCCTCAAAACAAGGTGGTCTGGGCCTGAAACCTCCCCTCATTTCCAGGCGGAAAGAGGGTTTGGGGGCTCGTTGACCGGTTGAAGGGCGATGAGAGGGGAGGGGCGGCGGACGGAGGGGAACTTACGCCGAAGGCGTGGGTCATGCCGGCCCGACCGGACCCCAACCAGCAGAAAAAAGCAGTTGTCGGAGTCTTTGACCTGGATGCGTCCCACAAGCAAAAAAAAATGAGGGGATGGCTCAGGGTCTGGGCCAGCCTGAAGAAGGGCCGGAAGAGAGTTATCGAGGAACTCTTTGAGGAGGCCCAAGCCTGGGATCCAGAGCACCGCAAGGAGTGGGTCGATCTCTTCCATGGGCTGAAGCATCCTTTAGACCTTGTGAAAGCCGAAGCCAAGAGGCGTGGCATTCATCTGGTCATGATTCTCGACCTGATGCATGTTTTGGGGTACCTATGGGCAGCAGCCTTTGCCCTTCGCGGCCGAGAGGGGCATTGCGCCCAGGTCCAAGTGAAAACCTGGCTTGCCGTGCTTCTCCGGGGAAAGGCGAGCCGGTTTGCGGCGGCCGCTATCTGGTCAAAGACCGAATGGAACGGACGGGAGCCTGTTGGTCTCTGGCTGGTGCCGAAGCGATGCTCCAACTTCGGGCAATTTGGGGCAACGACGACTTTGACGAAACCCGGGACTTCCACGTTGCTCGTGAAGCCCGGAGGAACCATGAGGTGCTCCACAAATCAGAACTCGACTTCCAGCAGGTGCCCACCCACCGCATCTCAGGCTCGTTGTGTAGCTTATGTCGAGAAAGAGCCGCACCCGTCGCGAATCGTGGCTGGGGTGAATTTCTGCACCGAATGAGATATGCTTTTGGAGAAAGCATTTTGGATGTTTCGTCCGGGACTGATGGGAGTGAATCGTGAGAAATCGTTGGATACCGCGAAGTTCAGTAAGTTTGTTCTCCATGCTGGGACTTGGTCTTGTCATTGCCTTTCCCCTGTGGGCCCAATCACTTCAATCCCAGGTGACTGATGATTGGCTGAGTATCGACCAGGCCAAGTGCAAGCTATTCCTGCCGGGCCGCTGGTCGGTGGAGGTCAAACCGTCGGAGATCGGAGTCTGGATCTTGGCAAGCATGGAAGAAGGCAAGGTGACCCTCACGGTGCAGAGCATCGAGGGCAAGCAGACAGCGACCCCGGAAAACCTCGAAAAAATTTTCTCCAAAGAGATCGCCAATGGCGCGAAGGCAAGCATACTGGACAGAACTTCCAACAGGATTCGAGCACGCTATATCGCCTCCATCGAAAAGGAGCTCGTCGTCTTCGAGGCCCTTTTTGTCCGAGAAGGCAAGACGTCCTGGATGGTCTATGCTCGAGCTCTCATGGATGACACCGGCAAAGAGCTTCGCCTCGACAACCTGATGAAGTCGATCCTGAGCTCTTTTTCCCCAGCCGCAAAATGACTCTGCTTCGCAAGCGCCCCCGAGTGCCCCCCATCCGCCCTTCATCGCCCTGGATCCCTGGCTTGTGCCCCAAGAGTGTGTCCCACACTCTATTTCGGTAGAAGCCTGTAGTCGGTTCCCGGGGCCGGCGGAAGCTGCGCCGGGTCCACTGGCTTCTGGCCAAGAAAAAGGCCCAAAGGTGCGGTGGCAGCGCCAGTCATGAGCCCCACCTGTGCGGCAAGCATGGCATCCCACATTAGCTCAATCGCGATGGTTGGCGCTGGATTGGGGATCCATGAAAGAAGGCCCTGCATGAAAATGAGGGCAAACCCTCCGATAAAGCCCGCGCGGAAACTGTGAATGACCCCGGCGAGGGCCGCCGAACGACTCTTGGAAGCTTCCGTCTTGCCAGCAGTTGCGGCCATGGACGATAGAGCTGCGTTCTCCAGCGAGCGCTTCGCGATCATCGCGGCAGGAATCAAGGGGAGCGAGAGCAAGGCGTAGGGCCACAATCCGAAATCGGTGAACCATCCGTTCATTGCGAGGATCCCGTAAGACACCCAACCGCCCACACCCAACACGACAAAACTGGCTAGACGCCCAAATCCGCGGGCCCGCTTCCACGCCGGCCCATGAGCGACGACCCGGCGCATCACCTCCGAGCGGCACCGGGAAAGCCGATAGTTCTGCATGATCCTATCTAGCCGGTTCTTCCATTCCTTGTACTGAACTCGATCTCCGGACAAAACCCGATGCAGCACCATTAGGGGCCAGCTAGCGCGGACCTTGAGTTCTTGTCGTTTGGCTAGTTGCATGGCTGATTCCTCGTTTTGCCCTGGATTTCCAATAGCGTTTCCCTTTATCATCTAATAATCTCAATCGACCGAATGTTCCATCCCTTTGCCCTGCATCGGGCTAGAGAAATGGTCATCCTCAACCCGTCATGGGTCCTGAAAGCGCCGAACTAACTATCCCTGTGGCGATTTGTGTAGATTTCGCCACTTATTGGCGAGTTCTATCTCCCCGTGGCGAAGCACGTGGTTTTGGGGATATTCCTGGTTTTTTTTCTCGCACCATGCCGCTGTGGTTGCCACGGCTTCCAGGATCGGTCGCGGCTGAAACCCAAGCTCTCGGATGGCCTTTTCCGGCGGCGATAGATAGGGAAACCGCACGCTGCCCAGAGGATCGAGATCTTCCAGTGAAAGAGTTCCAAGGTTTTCCTGTGGGACCGAAATCAACTGAGGTTTTCGCCGAAGGACCCGAGCGATTTCCAGGATCAAATCCCGTAGTGTCAAGCAGTCGCGCTGGCACAGGTTGTAGGCTTGGCCAAACGCGTTTTCCCTTGCCTCGAGCACTTGAAGGATGCCAGTGGCAAGATCCTCGGAATCCGCCAAGTGAAACCGCTGCCGACCTCCGTCCACAAGCAGAATCGGGCCACCATCCAGAACCCTTTCCACATAGTATTGGAAGCGAAGAGTGTGGTCGTTCGGACCGATGACCACGGGAGGTCGCACGATGCTCCATGGGGCATTCCGGTGAGACATGAGCTCAATCTCGGCTTCGATCTTACCCAAGGCATAAGCGGAGGCCATCTGTTTCGATGCGGTGAGTGTCTTGGGATCAACCGGCGCCATCTCCTCAAAGAAAGGCGGTCGAGCTCCGATGTCGTAGACGGAAGCGGACGATGTGAAGAGGTAATGCCCTGTCTGCTTGAAGAGGATTTCAGACGCATCTTGGATGTGGGAGCGGCCAAAGGCTATATTGTCGATGATGGCGTCGTAATCGTCGGTGACGACAGCACGAAGCGCCTCACGGTCTTGGCGATCCGCCTGCAAATGCCTAGCACCTCTGGGAACGGGGTTTCGGCCCCTGGAAAGAACGCTGACATCGCATCCACGTTCCAGCAGCAGTTCTACGATGCGCCGCCCAAAAAAGCGCGTGCCTCCCAAAACCAAGATCTTTTTCATCCTCAAAGCCTCACCTAGATCGCCAACGATCCATATAAACTTACGTTTTCCGTCCAAGGAGCGTCATCCAGATGGAGTCTCTCCAGTGAAATTTCTTCGCTCCAGGGCCATCCTTGACATCGATGACCTCGATACCGCAATTCCAGAACATTGCCACAAGCTCGTGGACGCTGTAGATTCGATGAACGGTGCTGATGATCCGTTGGCTTCCCTCCGTGGGGAGAAAGGTCCATTCCACGAGGAGTCTGCTCTCGGTGGGGATAAAAGAAACCTCCTGGAGTACGAAGCCATCCTGGCAATGGTCCCAGATTCGTGGCTGTGGCTCCAGGAGATAGGCGTCTCGGTTCATGACCTCCAGAACCAGCCAGCCGCCAGTTTTGAGGACGCGACTGTATTCCTGAATAACCCGAAATTCATCGGCGTCAGAAAAAAAGCCGAAGCTATTGAACATACAGATCACCGCCCCACAGGTGCGGTCCTTCAAGGGGATGTGCCGTACATCGGCCCGAACAAAGTGAGGTTGGGCCGTCACAAGGTGCCTTTCCCTGCGGGATCGGGCCAATTGGCCGGGCGAAAGATCGATTCCCAGAACCTCGTATCCCCGATTCCGAAGCTCGTATGCGTGGCGTCCTGCGCCACAGCATGCATCCAGGATCAGATCGCCGGGAGCCGGTGCGATCCACTTTTCCAGCCGGTCCACTTCGGACCTGGTGACCTCCTGGCTCGTTGCCGCCACATTGAACCGGTCATAGTCCTCCCCCTCAAAATAGCTCTGGTACCATTTGCTTGCGGTCTCGCATTTTGACCCTTCCAGCACCACGATCTCCTTGCTTTTGGGGGCTTTTCTTGAGGTGAATCCATGGCTGCTTCAAAACCGATGAACTCTTCTTGTGTCCACGCTGAATGGGGAGCCCTTCTAGAAGAGGTGAGGCCATCGTTTCATCTTTATTGCAGCTACATTTGTTTATTTCTAGCAGGCGGTGGAGGTCTTGCTTGGATCAAGTGGGGGGAAAGTCCCTGGTGGTGGCTCTTCTTCTTTACGCGCTTCCTTTGGCCCATGGCTTTTTTTTGCGGCGGGCTCACGGTCTGGGGCGCCTGGGGAGTATGGTTTTTAAAGAACGACCGGTTTCGGCTGTACGAAAAAGGTGTTTACCGAGGCCCGGCGCGGGAAAGGGGCGGTATCTACTTGGAGTATACCGGTATCCGCCAGCTCATTCTTTCCGCCGTACAGATTGCCCCGAGCCAACGCCCCATCATCGGAAGTTACCGGATTCTTGGGGATCGAGCTGAAATTATCTTTTTCCCAAAACTCTACGCTGAGGCTGAGCTGCTTGCCCAGAAATTGGAGGATCTCGCGGGGCTGACTTGGAAAGATCTGGAATCGCCCTACACGGAGGTCAACGGGCCCAATGCTCACTCTTGTTCACGGCATCCCGGGGCATCCGGTGAACCTTGAACCTGAGCCAACCACGTGCGGACTTCCTTGAGAACCTCCAGAAGTTCGCCATCAGTTTTTCTACCGGCCCAGCGCCGGACCTGTCGAAATACGAATTTCCCATTGCCTTCGTAAAGATCCTCCAAGACGCCTTGGTCCCTCAAGGTGCAGTTGTCATCGATCCAGAATCCCGGTTTGTCAGTCTCGATCGCCGCTGCTTTACATCCAGCCCATCGCTGGTAACTGATCATGGAAACGCTGGCTCCACAGCCGGTTAGAATCGCTTCCACCCGGTGTCGGGAAAAAGAGGTCAACCAACGGCAGTCCAGCTCACCCGCATGGCGCTTGACCCAAGTCAGCAGAGTCTGTAGATGGGGCCTGTAGTAGACTTGTTGGAGCCCCACCAGCAGGAGCGTGCCTTCGACATCCAAGTAAAGAACCGGTCGATCCATGAAGTTGCTCCAGTGGCGGTCATGATGGTCGCTAGCGCCGGAAAAACGGTTATTTCAAACGACTAGGCTCGCCTATTTATCCATTTTACCAAAGGCGGCTAAGGGAGTATTCATAATGCGGCGCCATGGAAGCAGAAAGGGAGCAATGCGGATTCACGAAACAACCATTGAAACGATTCAGTTCGTCATGCCGGAGCATGCAAACCCCCTGGGGACACTGTTTGGCGGCAAGATGATGCACTGGATGACAACCGCCGGAACACTAGCGGCTTCAAGGGTATCGCGAGGTCCCGTGGTGCTCGGCTCCATGGACAACATTTCCTTCCTTTCGCCAGTTCAAGTGGGGGAGGTCGTAAACCTGCGGGCTTTTGTGGAGTGGATCGGAAATAGCTCCATGGAGGTTGCCATCGAGGTGGAATCAGAAGATCCCCGCACCGGTTTGCGGAAGCCCACGACACAAGCCCACATGGCGTTCGTCGCCATCGATCCCCATGGGCATCCTCGGGCATTTCCCGCAACCATCGAGACCTCCAATGAACAAGAGCAAACGAAACTTGACCAGGCATTGGAGCGGAAGAAGCGCCGGCTCGAAAGGATGGCAGCCCGCCGCCAGCGTGGGACATCAGCTTCGAAACTCCGCAAATGCTCCACGACCCATGGCGCGGAATCTCTGCGGATCGTCTTCCCTGAGAACGCTGTCCATTCTTCCCTCATGTTCGCTGGAGATCTCATGGAATCCATCGACGAAGTGGGCGGGATCTTGGCCCGAAGGAGAGCTAGAACGGTTGTCGTGACCGCAGCCATTGATGCCATGGATTTTTTTTACCCCATCCGTGTGGGCCATGTCCTGGCTCTTCGAGCCGGGCTCAACCTTGTGGGCCGCTCCTCCATGGAAGTCGGTGTCCGGGCCGAAGCGGAAAACCCCAGCACCGGAGAGAGTCGCCATACCTGTTCAGCTTACCTGACGTTCGTCGCGCTGGACGGTGACGGGAAACCTGTGGCGCTCTCCCCTTTCCTGCCCACGACGGAGACCGAAAAACTTCGCTACCAGGCGGCGCAACGGCGCCGAGAGCTTCGAATTCGCCGACTTCAACCGCCTCCAATGCTATCAGAACCCAACATCGGGAGAATGCTCCATGCGCCAGCCGAAAAGCTACAAAATCCAAAAGGCCCTTCACTGGGTCCGCCAAGAGATGGACCAGCGCCCTGATGTCACAAGAAACCAGCTTCTCCAGGAAGCCGCGGTCAAATTTGACCTGGATCCAAGAGAAACGGAAACAGTTCTTCACTTTAGCGTTTCCCCTGATCCGTCGGGCCCGTAAATCTGGTTGCAAACCAGGAAATCCTGGCGTAAGCTGAAGAAATCAGTCATGGAACTTGCGCTTGAGGGGCTGGATCATGGCTTCGGAGCGAATGATTACTTTTAGAGATTATCGTCGCATGCTGTGCGACTACTTTGTCCGTCCCGGCCCAAAATCGTTTCCGAGATCTCGGAAGACCCGGCTGCTCTTGCTGTGGAGTGCCACCCGATGCCTTGAGTTGGGCCAACCCTACGACGAGGGAGAGATCGACGATGCGATTCTGGAGTGGCAGGAGCGAATTGGTGGCCCCGTGGACATCGATCATGTGACAATTCGTCGGTATCTTGTGGATATGGGCTTCCTGGATCGCAATCCCTCTGGGACTGTTTACGCCGTCATCCACAGCTTTCTCGATGAAGGGGAATGGGACAAGGCAATCTTCGAGGCCGACGAAGAATCCGTCATCGAGGAGATCCGGAAGCAACGAGCCAAGGATCGCGGCCAGCATCGAGGGGGTAGACGCGGCTTTTGACGTCAGCCTCCCAAATAGTGTGCCCGAACCCGGTCGTCCTGGCTCAAGTCTTGCGCCTTCCCTTCGAGTTCCACCGTGCCTGTCTCCAAAACATAAGCCCGATGGGCAATCTGCAGCGCCAGGTGCGCGTTCTGTTCCACCAACAGAATCGTGAGCCCCTGTTGTTCGTTGAGGCGAACGACCTGCTGGAAGATCTGTTCCACCAGAATGGGAGCAATTCCCAGTGAAGGCTCATCCAAGAGCAGGAGCTTTGGCCTGGACATGAGGGCGCGGCCGATGGCCAGCATCTGTTGTTCCCCACCGGAAAGCGTTCCGCCCCGCTGCTTGGCTCGCTCTTTCAGCCTGGGGAAGAGGGAGAAGACCATCTCCCGATCCGCGGCGATCTCACGCCGGTCCTTGCGGGTGAAGGCTCCCATGTCGAGGTTTTCCGAAACTGTCAGGTTTGCAAAGATTTGCCGGCCCTCGGGAGAATGGCTGATCCCCAGGCGCACGATTTCATTTGCCGGAACCGTATCGATCCGTTTCCCAAGAAACCGGATTTCTCCAGCTTTGGGCCGGATCAACCCTGAAACCGTTCGCAACGTGGTAGTTTTCCCGGCGCCGTTGGCACCGATCATCGTCACAATCTCGCCTTGGCGAACGCGAAGTGACGTGCCTTTCAGAGCGTGAATGTTCCCGTAATAGACGTCAATTTTCTTGATTTCAAGCATCCACGGACCCTCCCAAGTAAGCGCGGATGACCTTGGGATCGGTGCGCACCTCTTTCGGAGTCCCCCGGCAAATGATCTTCCCGTAGTCCAGTACGACGATTCGTTCGCAGAGTCCCATGACGAAGGCCATATCGTGTTCGATGAGCAAAACCGTCAAGTCCAGGTTTTTCCGAATGCGGCCCACAAGCTCCGACAAATCCTCCTTCTCCTGAGGATTCATGCCTGCCGCCGGCTCGTCCAGCATCAACAGGGATGGGCCGGTGGCCAGTGCCCGGGCGATCTCCAAACGCCGCTGCTCGCCATAGGGCAAGTTCTTGGCAAGGTCCTTGCTCCTGGAAGAGAGCTCCATCAGCTCCAGAAGCTCGGTGGAACGCCTTAGAATTTCTTTTTCTCCTTCGTGAAACTTGTACCGCCGAAAAACTGCATCCAAGATCCCGTAGCTGACGCGGTGATGGCAGGCCAGGCGCACGTTGTCGAGGACGCTCAGGTCATCGAAGAGCCGGATATTCTGGAACGTTCGGGCAATTCCTCCAGCGGTGATCCGGTGCGGCTTCAGGCCAATGATGCTCCCTCCCCGATAGAAGATGTCGCCGGAGCTTGGCTGGTAGACTCCCGTGATCATGTTGAACACCGTTGTCTTGCCGGCGCCGTTGGGGCCGATGAGGCCCAAGAGCTCTCCTTCCACCAGCGTTTCGTCAAAGCGATCCACCGCCACAAGGCCACCAAATCGCATGGTCAAGTTCCGGCACTCCAAGATCCCGCCACTCATGTTTTGCCCTCCCCGGCGGCGGAGCCAGAACCTCTTCCACCAGACCGGAAGAGCCCAGCCAACTTCTTGTAGGCTGCCGTGTCCCAGATTTCACGCTTCCCGAAAAATCCCTGCGGCGCCGAAATCATGAGCAAGATCAATAAAATGGCAAAAAACACCTGCCATCTGTCCACCGCCAATGTCTCCATTGTATCCGCCAACCGCATCAGGGGAGGCCACCCGATTGCCGAGGCAATTGTACTGGGTAAACCAAACAGCTTCAGCTTCAAGATCTGCTGCACGAAATAAAGGATGACGGTTGCCAGCAGCGTTCCCGACATCGAGCCCATGCCACCAAGGACCACCATCAGCAGAATCAGAATCCCCGGCATGATCCCAAAGTCCTTGGGGCTGATGATCCCGAAAAAATTCGCGTGAATCGCGCCCGCCAGACCGGCAAATGCCGCCCCGATCAGAAAGGCCACAACCTTGTAATAGGTCACGTTGACACCAATCAGCTCCGACGCCACTTCGTCTTCCCGGATCGAGACGATGGCTCGCCCGTGGCTGGAATGGATCAGGTTGCGGCAGACCAGAACGGTCAATCCCGTCATGGCCACGGTGAAAACCAAGAAAAACAGGTAGAACCAGACCTCCGTGGCGGGGGTCTTCTCGATGAGCACCCTTGGGATCGCCAAGCCTCGGCTTCCCCCAACCCAATCGAAGTTGTTGAGAAGGATCCGGACGATCTCCGCGAATCCCAGCGTGGCGATGGCTAGATAATCCCCACGAAGGCGCAAACAGGGGACCCCAATCACAAATCCCGCCAGGGCCGCCAATCCGATACCCGCCAGCAAAGAGCTTCCAAACACCACCACACCAGGCGCCTGGAACGGGAAGTGGACAATCACCGCTCCGGCTCCATAGGCGCCAACTGCCCAAAACGCCTGGTGCCCCAGGCTGAACATCCCGGCATACCCATTGATCAGATTCAGGCTCAACGCCAACATCGCGAAGATGCCAACGGAGATCAGATGATAGACAACGAAGTTGTAACTGAAAATGTCCCCGAAGCTCATCAGACCTTCTCTCCCTCGAAGGAACCGAAGAAACCTGAAGGCTTGACCAACAGGATCACGATGAGGACCACAAAAGCCACGGCGTCTCGGTACGCGCTAAATCCGTACGCAGCCACGAGTGTTTCGATGAGCCCGAGGGCAACTCCTCCAAGAATTGCCCCGGGGATCGACCCAATCCCGCCCACCACGGCCGCCACAAACGCCTTGAGGCCCGGCAAGAACCCCATGTAGGGGTCGATCTTGCCATAGCGAAGACCCCACAAGACTCCCCCTATTCCCGCAAGGAATGCCCCAATAAAGAACGTAAATGTGATCACTCGGTTGGTGTCAATCCCCATGAGGCGGGCCGCATCATGGTTGTAGGAAACAGCCCGCATCGCCTTGCCAAGATTCGTGTGGACCACCAAAAAGTAAAGGAGCAGCCCAGAAACCAACAGGCTCAGGAAGACCAGGGCCTTCTTCCAAGCATTGGATAGAGGAAGGTCCCCGAAAAGTCCCGCACCGCGGCTCCTCTGGTTCTCAAGCATGGCCGTGGTCAGCTCCTGACCCTCGTAGAAGACGAACCTCTTTTTTCCAGCTTCCAAGCGATAAAGATTCCCGGGGACGGTGTAGCCGGCACTTTCCCCTTCTCCCACCCCTTCGCCCGGCGCGGCTCCCATGCCTGTGCCACTGCGCTGAATCCGGCCCTCGAGATCCTCCCAACTCAAGAAGGTCTTCATGGCCGGCCAGGCGCGAGGCGACGCCGAAAAAATCCAGATCCCTCCATTCTGCAGCGCCAGCGACACACCTAACGCCGTCAAGAGAGCCGCTATCCGTCCGCCGGGCTTTGCTCCCCTGGTATGGCGATCCGTGTACCGCGGAAGATAGGAAAGGGCCAACCAGAGGCTGCCCGCCAGCAACAGGCCCGCCCCAACCGAAGAAAACCGCTTGGCCAGGGGATTCCATAAAAAGACCACGAACAGAAGCGCGTAAATCGACGACACGGTGGCCGCAACGCGACCCTCTCCTCGCAGCGGCTTGTAGACGAGCCTTTCACAGAGTACCGCAAAAATTGCCGTGGAAAAGGCTGCCACCAGGATCGCCACCAGCAAGCCTACGAGACTTGCCGCAGGTCCCGGCAAGGGCAATTTCTCCACCGGAACATAGAGAAGGGAGAAGTACCCCATCACGCCGCCAAACATGAAAAACTCGCCGTGAGCAAAGTTGATCAGCTTGATGATCCCATACACCATCGTGTAGCCCAGGGCGATGAAGGCGTACATGCAACCCAGGCTCAGCCCGTTGATCGTCTGTTCCAGAAAATAATCCATGGTTCCCCAGCCGGTCAGGGCGAAATCGTGGTCTTGTACCGGAAGCCCTGGGGAGTCACTTCCATGATCACCGCATCCTTGACGGCGTTCCGCTCCTTGTTCAAAGAGATGTTCCCGGTAATGCCCTCGACGTTTGTCGTCGAATTGATGGCATCCTTGAGCTTGTCTCGCGTGAGCTCCCCTTCCACCCGGTCGATGGCGCTAGCTAGAACCAGAGCGGAGTCATACCCAAGACCCGCCATGGAACCCGGCCGCGCCCCGAACCGCTCCTCGTAGCTCTTGACGAAGTCCTGGATCTTCTTGCTTGGATCGTCGGCGGCAAAGTGTGTCGATATGAAGGTGCCGAAGACTGCTGCGCCCCCCAGTTCAAGGAGCGAAGGGCTATCCCAGCCATCACCGCCGATTTTGACAATCCCTTTCCACGCATCCTTCGCCTGCTTCAGCATTGGGCCCACGTCTCCATAGTAAGCCGGAATGAAGATGACATCCGGATCATACGACTTGACACTGGAAACCAGGGCGGAATAATCCGCGTCTCCCTGGCTGAACGATTCCTCCCCCACGACTTTCCCGCCCAGCTCTTCGAACGTCTTGAGGAAGGCATCCCGCAGCCCCAAGCTGTAATCGCTTGCCTTGTCCGTGATGATCACAGCCTTGTTCCTGCCCAACTCCTGGGCCGCGAACTTGGCCAAAACTTCACCCTGGAACGGGTCGATGAAGCAGATCCTGGAAATGTATTCTCCTGTCTCAGTCACCGCGACATTCGTGGAAGCCGGACTCATCATGGGGACATGGGCTTCCTGGGCCACCTTGGCGCCAGCCAGCGAATTCGTCGAGGCGACTGCACCGATAATCGCCAGAACCTTGTTGACCTGGATGAGCTGATTGACCGAGTTCGCCGTTTCGATCCCCTCGCTCTTGTTGTCCAAAACCACGAGCTCGATGATCTTCTTCCCAGCAGCTTTCCTCTCGGAGTTGATCTTCTCCAGGGCCAGCTTCAGGCCGTTGAGCCCTTCCTCTCCGTAAGTAGCGACATTCCCCGACAACTCCAGCACCACTCCCACCTTGATAGCCTTCGCTCCAGGCCCTTCCCGCGCCTGTTCCCCAGGCTCTCCACCTCGGTTGCATCCCGCCATCAGCGCCAACGCCACGAAAACTCCAAAGATCCCCTGTCGTTTCATGATTCGGACCTCATTCCCTGTATTAATTAAACAAGCGGCCTTCGGAAAAAATTCCTGCCCCATCACTCGCCCAAAAACCTCACATCGGATCCGGCATGGCTTCGTCGAGTCTTTCACAAACCCCTTTTCACCGGTGCCCACACGGGTCAAAGCAAAAAAGGCGTTCTTTCCCTTTTGTTGAGTTCCGCTCCCATCGCTCACGGCCGTTCGCGCTACTCGCCCCTGCGAAGACAGGCCACGGCTGCGGAGCCAACAGGGCGCGATAGTACAGAAGTTTCCCGCCCAGTGTCAATCAAATAAGGCTAATCCCGAAATCTGCGGAGCTTCGGTCCACGGAAAACCCATTCGGGCGTCCTTAGAGTCTCCCCGAACTCCAGTGAATACCACGGCGACAACGAAGAAGCCACGGGGTTTTTCAGGACCTCGAACTCCTGGGCCGGCATGTAGCTTTGTCCAAGGAGAAAAACCCGTTCTCCTGTCCGCCAGTGCCGAGCCAGATCCAACACCAGAACCGCGTGTCCCGGATATCCGGGCTCCACAATGACGTCGCCCATTCCCAGCACCCGCCAGTCATCCACCTTTTCGAGGTCGCGGCTCATGGAAGCGGTCCCGGCATAGGTGAACAGAGTCCTCAGATAGCCGCGGAAAGCCTTATAAGAGTCCCCCGAAGCTCCAGTTTGCAGCCAGGTGACCCGATTCCCCTGGACGCGAGGCCGAAAACCGGCAATCCACTTCCTGTAGCTGGCCAGATCACCGCTTGTGAATCGGAACTGGATGGCATCGAGCTTCCCCAATGAGTAAAGGTATTCGGCTCGAAGTCTGAGGATGGCGTCCGCGCACTGTTGGAGGTCCCGGCGCCCGACGTCCATCTGTACAACCGCGTAGTGGGCTGCCTGATTCAACTTCAGCGAGCCATCAAAAAGTCTCACGGGAGGATTGTCTGCCTTGAGAGGCAGGCGGCGCAGCCACCAACCAAAGCTCTCCTCGGCCACGGCGGCGCGGCCATAGCCGTCCGGTGGCTCGATACGTTCCATGAGGATGGAAGGGGGCTTGGCACCAGAGAGCCAAGGGTAGACCGGCTGAGGCCCTGCCACCGCCCACAAAGCCCATAACGCCAATCCGGCGACCACGAACCACCTTCCCACGGAAGGCAGATGCCTTATACCGTGGAAGTACACGCCAGCAGCAGCATGGAGGCCAGAAGGCCTCCATGCAAAAAAATCGCGGGCGGCGGGGGCGGCCTGCCTTTCATTTTTTTGGGTGCTGGCCAGTTCTCCATGAGCGTTACCATGGGCAAGGAGAGTTGGCCAAGAACCACCCTGAATCTTCCGGTTTCCACAAGAAGACATCGTTCCTCTAGTCCTTCAGAAGGTAACGTCCGCTCCGGGATACCCTGATCCTTGGGATCCGATGGCTGCGTTCAAAGAAACTGAAGCCGGGTTCGAGGTTCCGCCAAAACTCAAGAAGAGGCTTGTTGGAAGTCGAATTTTCCAGCCTTTTCAGGCCCTGCTCATCCAATCGGGTGGGAAAAATGTGGACGGGAATTTTGGTTTGCCCCGCCGCCCGAGCCTCCACGGCCACGACGTAGAGCTCTTTGACAAGAGGCGTCGTGATGGGAATGCAGCCGATGGTCACACAACTCCCGTGGATAAAAATGTCGCCTCCAAGATTCCCCGACTCACCCAAGATCCGATCCGAGCGGTTGGGGTAGTCAAGGCCCAGGGACAGGTAATAGCTGCTCACCGGGTTGAAGCGGTCGATGATGTAAAAGCCCTCCGGAACTTGCAGGTCGCCCTGTCTACGCTTGGGACCCAGTTTTCCCGAGGCCGAGCAGATGGCGTATCGGGTCACCAGTTTGTAGGGTTCGCGGGGAGAATCTTGAGCCCAAAGCTCCAGTTGTCCCTCCCATTTGAAAACGCGCAAGAAGATACGGGAAGGAGGAAAAGCGAGCCCTTTTTTGGCGAAAAGAGCTTGGACGGAACTCTCCGTTTCCGAAAAGGCGGTGCGGACGCGGGAATAGCGTAGTTGCTCGGGCTTGAAGCCATTGTCCGCACCGGCGGCCCCGGCTAAGAGCAAGATCATGAGCATCCCTGCAAGCCCTACGTCTACTCGAGGCACAACCTGTCCTTTTTGCCGCATGTCAATCGCGGTTCCGGGCCACAAATAGTGCATCCGTGCCCCAATGGACGGATCTTTCGGGTCGCCCCGCCGCCGTCCGCGGAAAGAGGATCCACGGCTTGAGCTCCTTGGGCTGCAACAAGAGGCGAGAATAGGAAGGCATCGGGAGAAGCGGATCAGTGTTTCCGCTCCGGTGAGTCCGTGACCATGAAGTCCATGATAAGCTCAACAAGGGATTTGTTTTTATCGGCCTTCGAGGGTTCCTCGTGGTGCTCTTCGAACTTTCCGGCCCGCACTTCCTTGATGATCCGCCGATGTTGTTCTTCCATCAGTTTGCGGACCACGTCCTCAAAGCAATCCATGCTGACGACTTCGGCGTAGCTGGTGCGTTTCGCATGGATAATCGTGCCCCGCTTGTAAACTAGAGTCTCCACCTTGGGGTTCTTGACCCCTTTGTCCTCAGTTTGGACATGGTAGACGATACCCCGGACCTTGATGTCCGTATTGAACCCTGTGAGCATAATATGGTTCTCGACCTACCGGTTGCTCGCCCCAGCGCCAAAGACAACCGGCCCTACCCCGCAAAACCGATGTACAACTCCGCTACCCTAATGAAAATGAGCGGCAATTGTCAAACTCGGAATTCTGATCGCGGATGGTGGAGTGAGGCAGTGGGCGGCACGTTCCCACCAGTGAGGAGAAGAGGCATGCCTTGGTCATCGTTTCCGACCGCTCTCCCAATGCTCCCAATTGCAACGGGTCCGCGGCCAGACTCCCCTGACGACCGCCGGGGAACGCGAGGCGTGACCCTTCGAGTCACGCAAACGTGACCCGCCGAGCGGAGCGAGGCGCTGCTCGGCCGTTTGGAATTCTACAATCCTTGAAGTGTCCCGCCGTACGTGGATACCCCTCGAAGCATGCCCCGGAGGCTTCGTCCTGCAAACCGTTCAGGGACCGCCCGCCCGGGACGCCAGTGGAGACGAGGGCGAAGGCGTCCCGGAAGATTCGCCGTGAGTGGAATCGCGCCTGCCCCGGAGTGATTGTGACGGTGCCCCGGATTATTGAAACAAGACCTGCCCCAGCTCTTGGACTAGCGCCGGATCTTCGCTTTCCCCGGCCGTGGCCTCTACGTCCTGACGATACCCCCAATCGACCATTCTTCGTGCCCAGTCTCCATAGGCCTTGAGCTTGGAGTGATCGCGAAAAAAGCAATCGACTCTCCCAAACTCCCGGTACTTTTCCCGCAGATCGGACAAGAGCTCCAGGGTCTGTTGCAGGTAGCGCCTTTCACCGTTGACATCACCGACTCGTTCTTTGACTCTCGCCACAAGGAGAGAGGTACGCCACACTAGTTCTGGAAGGCGAAGCCCCTTGGCGTAAGCATGGATTTTTTCCACTACCTCTTCCAGGGCTCCGTCCGGGGATTGGTAGCGGTCGATTTCGCAAAACAGCACCGCTGCAAGGACCGCGGTTTCCCTGAGACCATGAGTTTCCGCCAGTTCAAACGCCTGATTTGCCAGATTCCTGGCCTCCTTGGAGTTGCCGCGGGCCATGGCCGTCAACCCTCTGGCGTGGAGGATTCCCGGTATGGAGGTTTTCCTGTGGTGTTTCCGAGCCAATTCTTCCGCCTGCGCCAGCACCTCTTCGGCACGGGGGGGGTCCCCTTCCTGCAAGTAAACCCTCCCCATCAACAAAAGTGCTTCGGTCGCGCTGTGGGAATCGGAGTCCGTGAGACGGGTAGAGGCCCATTCCACACAAGATCTTGCGGTTTTCGGGTCGTGGATGGTCAGGTAAAGTAGAGCTTGGGCCAGCGCTACCGAAACAACCTCACCGGGAGAGGGAGAATCGGTTTGAGCAAGGGCGTCCTCGAAATAGTCGAATGCAGTTTGGTACTCTCCCAAGGCAATGAGGCACCGGCCAAGCTTCACGATGGATGCAGCTCGCGCCCCTCCTTCCCGAGCCCGAGTCACCACCTCTCGGTGAATTGCCATGGCCTGGGCGTAGGAGCCCACGGATTCGAAGAGCTCGGCGATGATCGATTTGATTCGGGCCACTTCCAGAGGATCGCCGTCCTGGCCAATGACTCGGAGCGCCTGCTTGCACCAGCGCAACGCGACCTGGATTTCTCCCCGCTCCCTGTCCACGTCAGCCAAGACGCAGAGCGCCCGAGCCTCCCGAACACGATCCCCCCGCTCGCGAAAAATGGCCAGCGCCCGTTCCGCATAAGCCTGCCGCCGTGCCGGGCTTCCCAATTCTCCAAACAGTTCCGCCATTTTGAGCAAGAGAGCTGGTACTTCCTCCGAGACGTGGGCTTGGGCGTAGTAGAGTTGTTCCGCCAGCTTCCCGAGGACTGCTTCCCGGTGAGGGGAATCATCGGTGGCCAGGCCGGAGGAATCCCTCTTCTCGAACAAATCGCCATTGTGAGGCCGGTGGATGCGGACGGCCTTCCGCAGCAGCAAGCCGCCACATTCTTGACAACGGCCCGTGAGGGACACGTTCACGTGCTGCTGCCCACAGTCCAGACAATGGGACTCTCCCTCGCGCCAAGTGGTCAATCCATTTTCCATCGTCGAGCCTGCCTTGGTTCCTTTCGAGCTGTCCCGGGCGCCTGGTCGGTCTGGCGCCGCAAAATCAGCCATTCGGTCCCGCCACATCGAGATTCAAACGCCAGTTCCTTCCGTGCCCGCAAGCATTTCTTCAATTCTATTGCCACTGTGGAGAGGACCGGAAGCAATCCCTTCACATTGCCGAGCCTCGAGCTCCCATCTCTCGGGCGAGCCCAAGTTTTCTTCCCAGAACGGGTAGGTGCGGCATTGCCTCGGGCGAGATCCATAAACCAAACAGCCCTCATCGAAAAAAATGCAGCTTCCGTCCCGCCGCTCCAACAAAGAGAATCCACCGGGAACCTTGCGCACATATTTTAGGTAGAAACCCGCCACGGAAATCTCAAGATGAGATGCCAGCCGTTCGCTTTCCGCACTCCCGACATAAACGTATCCGGGCTCACCTGTACAGCACTTGCCACATCGGGTGCATTGGAACTTCAGTCCGTTTTGATAGAATGGTGCCATGGGGATAAAGGGCTCGCGGACCCGGGGCCTCACAAAGCGAAACCTGCGACTTTCGTTTGCCCTCGGCCGCAATAAGACGGAGTCAAGAGCGATCATTCAGTCTCGGTTTCCACAGGTAAGTTTGTCAACTCCGCATTCACCGGCCCCAGTTGTTCGGGAGGGCAAGTTTTTCCCAACGGCTTGATTCCACAAACCAAAATCGCGTAGCCAGGAAGAAACGGGATCAGGAAATCGAGCTTGGAGAAGGCGTAAGTCAGGGGATAGATCTTGGAGTAGAGGCGAAACGATTTCTCCACCGATTTCAGCTCTTCAGCAGTGGATGGCGTGATGCTGCCGGTTCGTTTTCCCGTCCCCTTTCCCCTCTTCAGCAGCCGGTATCCGACGTTCAATACCAACTCGACCGCCTCGGTGAAGAAGCGGGAGTAGGTGGAACGATGGGTTACCTCCAGGCCCCGTGCCTCCAGGTTTGAGACCATTTTCTTCAGACTATATCCCTCTCTCACGTGGCCGTAGATATCCGGCGTCATCCCAATCCTACATTTTAGCCAGTTGAGCAGTTGGAACCGGGAGGATGAGGGAGCGGAAAGAAACAGAAAACCGCCTGGCCGGAGCACCCGGACGACCTCGTCAAGGCACCTTTCATCGTCCACTACGTGTTCCACGAAGTCAAGAGTCAACACGAGGTCGAAACTCTTGTCGCCAAAGGGAAGCCCCCGATGCCCCACCTGGACCACGCCCTTTTTCACCAGCCGTTTCGTGGCCGATACGTTGGGCCGGTCGAGGTCGGCGCTGATCCAACGACCCCCAAGGCGGCGCATCCAATAGCTCACTGTTCCCTGGGCGCATCCGAGGTCCAGGCACCGAAAACCCGCCATGGGGGGCAACAGAGATGCCAGAAGCCTGACTTTTTCTTTTTTCTTGATGGTCTTTTCGTAAATCCGAAGTTGCCACTCAGCCGAGGCACTGTCCATGTTGTCGCTCCCTTTTGTGAGCTTGCCCGGGAGGGCAACGATTCGTCTCTCAATCGCTCTCCTACCACCGACAACCCAGCCCGATCCAGCGCCGCCGTTGCTTTCCCGGTCGAAGATCGGACAACCCCGTCGTCCCAGGTTGGCCATGAGAGCTTCGGCCTGGCCAGTGGAACCGTCAGGGGGATTGCAATCCCCCACCCGCCTGTGCCGACCACAATTCCTTCCAGTCCCCACCAGAAAACCGCGATCCGCGAACACCATCCTCTCCGGCGCTGATCCGAACGGTTCCAGTCCAGAGCCGCAACACGCGATCTTCCCCCACCAGCTCTTCCAACCGCCGAAGCTCTTCGAGACAAGGTCCGGACGATGCCGTCTGAACGCTGCCAGAAACGATGATTAGCCAAGGGGATACGGCCTTGAGAAATTCCGGGGGGCTACGCCCGCAACTTCTGGAGAGTGACCGCTGGAGGAGCTTTGAGCCAATTGTTTCACCGTAAAGCTCGGCGCTGTCCAGCAAGGAGACCGGGTCAATGGCTCCGGCAAGCAGAACCGAGAAGGCACCGAGGCGCAACCCGAGCAAAGGCGGCTGATCCGTGGCCCTTTTGCCGAACCGAGTGTCGCTCAGCCGTTGGATCCATTCCAGCCTTGCGCCTTGCAGGGAAATCTCTTGCAGGTGGCTCGGAAGGGGGACTTTTACCGGTCGAGCCACCTTGACCATCGAAACCGAAATCGGACGAAGTGTTGACAGGAGGTCAAGGGCCGCCTCGGCTCCTCCTCGAAGGAGATAGACAGTCTCCAGTCCATCCACTCCCAAATCCCGAAGGAATGCCTGGAGCCCCTCCGCTGCGTGCCCCTTTTCCGATGGGCTTCCCATGGGGGCGTAAACCAGCAAGTCGTTCCCTTCCGGAAGGCGGACAAGAGCGCAGGTCGAGGCTCCGAGATCGGGGAAATAGATCTCCGTGGCAGGGCTGGCAGGGGCGAGCAACCCCGTGATTGCGACGATCCCAGAGGCGCAGACCAAAATGGCCTGGCCAGTGGCCCTAAGAAACGTCGGTGGCAGCGCGAATGTGAGCCAGAGCACAAGGCAAAGCTGGACCAGGACGCTGGAAAAGTGCGGCAAATAGATACTTGCGCCAGGGAGCCAAGCAAAGAAGTCAGACACCTCGAAGAGCCCTGCCGCGGCGACACAAGCGAGCTTTGCCAACGGGTGTGAAACCCCGGCAAGGGCGGAAGGCAGCAAGATGGAAAAAGAGGCACTGGCCAGGCTCAGGGCAAGAGAAAGAACGAAAAGCGGAGCCGCTGCCAGATAGGCCAAGGCGCCAAACAGGCTCAGGCGTTGAAAATTCGCAAGCAAAACGGGAAACGTGCCTGCCTGGGCCGCCAGAGAATAGCCAAGGCTTGTGGCAAGAGCTGATGGCAGCCGGATCTGACTTGCCATAGATTTTCCGTACAGAAGAACGGAAAATGTAGCCAACACGGTCATTTGAAAGCCTATGTCCCCCAAGAGACGCGGGTTCCACACCAGGAGGCCCGCAGCGGCGATTCCGACGCTATTCAAAGGATCGGGCCGCCTTTTTAGGACGATGCCCAGCAAGTAGACAAGGACCATCACGCCGGCCCGTGCTACCGAAGGGCGATAACTTGTCAAGCCCAGGTAGAACAAGACTGATAGGCTCGTGAGGGCGGCCGCGCCTCGATAACTGAGAAGCAGCCGGGCAAACAAGAAGACGGCGGCGGATAGCAAGCCAAGGTGCAGGCCGCTCACTGCGAGCAAGTGGTAAAGCCCGCTGCGGCGAAACGACTCGGTGAGATCGGCGCTCAGCCCTTGGCGATCGCCAAGGAGAATCGCGGCGAGGAATGCCCCGTGCTGGAGGCGCCATTTGTCGCGCATGGCCCAGTCAGGGGGCTGCGTCTTCCGAAGATTGCGAACCAGCTCCGCCGATAGCTCGGGCAACCAGCGTCTCCAAGCTGCTGCCCGGCGAGTCCGGATCCCACCGAGGGATCTTCCCTCCAGAGTGATTCCTCTTTCCTCATAGTACCGCTTTCGGTTCCAGGTGCCAGGCAGGCTCCTAGGTCGGAGCGGGCGCAGAGCAAAGCGTCCGCTGATTTCGTCGCCAGGAAGCATCCCGCGCCGTGGCCACCTTTTCAAGATCACCACTAAACCCACGCTTACAAAGCGGTTATCCACTCTGCTTGCCGCTATTTCCACCCGCGGGCCCGATCCCTTCCTTGGTGTGATTCGGAGCAGGGTGCCCACGACTTGTGCCACCTGTTCCCGGGCGTCAGAAATCTTCGCCGGAACCTTTTGGGAATCGTTGGTCGCCCTGAAGATCCGTCCTTCGAGTAGAGCCAGCCCCGCCACGCACAGGACGATCCCCACGACTCGGAGTCCCTTTGAAGGGAAGAAACGATGGAGAGAGACCAGCCCCACGAGTTGCAGGGAAAAACCAGAGAGCCAGCCCAGTCCCAGCCGAGCGGCGGCAAGTCCCAGCACCACACCGATGAAGAGAAGTAATCCGGGACGGCTCAACAGGTGATCAGCTCTCCGGAGCATGAGTCCCTACCGATTCGGTCCCCTCCAAGGTCAGATAGTCCCGGATTTTCCTGTAAGTCTTGGGACCGATTCCGCGAACCGCCAAGAGCTCCGAGAGGCTGTGGAACTCCCCCAGCCGCCGCCGAACCGCAACAATGGCGGCGGCGGTCTTGGGACCAATCCCTGGAATCGCGGTGAGGCAAAGCTCTTGGCAGCGGTTTAGTCTTCGCCGAGTCCGGAGGGGAGGATACTCTACAATGAGGAACTCCTCTTGACGCGCTTCTCCCGGCTCCCGCCACTCCAAGTACACTGGGGAAAGCTCTTGCCTCCCCTTCCGCAACAAGGCAGCTTCCCTTTTCAGCGGCCCCACTGAAGCCCGCTCCCGGAAAACCACGGAATGGTTGCTTGCTGATGCCAGGTTTTCCTGTTCCGGAACGACTGTTCCACGGGCGGCCAGAATCAGAGCCAAATCGATGGCAAGAATCACCGTGGCTATCCCAAGCAATCGGCGCGGAATCATCGACCCCCGGCCCTCCACTCAATGATACTCAGAGGGAATCCACCACAAATGGATCCAGGCAAAAAAACGGTAAGGATCGATGGTTTCGGCGCGAACGTTTCTGAGCTTGTTGCTTACGGTGGCGACATTCTTCATGGACCAGAGGAAGAGAAAGGGACAGTCCTCGGTGATGATCTTCTGACTCTCATACGCGATGGACCGGATTTCTTCGAAATCGCTCTCGATCCGCCAACGCCGCAGGAGCTCCGTGAGTCTATCATTGCTGTAGGCGCCATAGTTTTGGACTCCCCTGGGTTCGAAGAGAGGCCGGAAATTGTAGCCGTACCCGAAAAGGTATTCGGTAAATGCTATGTCAAAGTTGCCTTCTGCCAGCGTACGTTCGAAAACGCCTCTTTCCATCACCGTAATCGTAATCTGGATGCCCAGGAGCTCCATGGAATCGGCAAAGGCCCGGAGCATGTCCATGTCTTGATTGGGCCGTTCATTGGAAGCAATGAGATTGAGGCGAATTTCTTTTTGTTTCGTCACCGTTGCCAGGAGTTTTTTTGCCCTTCTCAGGTCGTAGGAAAGCGGCTCGATTCGGGGGTCGTACAGCCAGGAGTCCGGACTGGCTGGACCGGCGACAACCGTGCCGTGGCCCTGGTAAAAAGTCTCGATCCAAAGTTTTCGATTCGTCGCGACGGTCATGGCCTGGCGAAACACCTTTTCCTTGAGGAGCGGGTGTCGGCAATTGAAAAGGAACCCCGCAAACTTCAGAGAGGGGTAGCTGATGGTTTTGGCGACGCCGCTGCCCGCGATTCGCGGGAGCTCTTCCATGGGAGTTTCGGGGATGAGGTCGATGATCTCCGCTGTGAGCCGCGATACCATCGTGTGGACATCCGATGTTCGTTTGCGGCGGATTCTCAAGATGTAGGGTTTCCGCTCCCCGTGGTAGTCTTGGAACCTCTTCAGGGAGACATCCCCATTGAGCATCGCCCGCAGAAACCGGTAAGGCCCCGTGCCCACCGGGCGCACCAAAAAGGCCGGGTTGGTCGTCTTGCTGATGAAGTCATTGTGTTTCGGTATCCAGCCGCTCCGACCGGCGGGCCCACGGGCGATGACCTTGATTTCAACCCATCCGGCCTTTTCCCCAAGAACGCTCACTTGGGCGCCACGTGAGAGGTTCCCCACCACCCTGCTGTCTTTGGTGGGTTCCGCCCTCAGAGGGATCTTTGGGACTTGGATCTCCCGCACCCTTCCGGGATCGGGATCCTCTTTGAGGGATGGCGAAAACGTTGTAAACTTGTGCGCGGGCAAGATAGGAAGCGCAAGAAAATAGGACTCTGGAGAGGAGACTGCTTCCCGAAGGCTGAAGACAACAGTGGTTTTATCGATGACCGTGACATCCTCGATATTTTCGAGCTCCGTCGCCAAAGGGCTTCCGGTCCTGGGGTTGGAGATCACCCGAAAACTGAACGCCACGTCCTCAGAATCCACCGACTGGCCGTCATGCCATTTGAGGTTTTTCTTGAGCCGGAAAGTCACGACGCGGGCGCCCATGTCGTAAGTCTCGCAAAGCCGGCACTTTACGCCCAATCCCACGTGTTCCCGTTCCAAAAGCTGCTCGAAGATCAAAGCGCAGAATCGGGTCGTGGCCACGTTCGCTCTGAAGACCGGGTCGAATCCCAGCAGGGTCTGACGCTCGGAATAGACCATGCCGCCGCCCTCTTCAGCCGCCATGACGAAATCGGCCGCCGAAGCGGACAAGACCACCGCCACCATGATCCAGGCCGCTCTAGACCGGCCCCCCCTTTTTAACAGCTCGCGCCAAACCAAACGATTCATGACTCCGCTCTCCGCACCTGCCGTCGAAGTCCGGTCAAACCTCTTGCCAGAAGGATTCCATAAGAAGGACTTTCCTCTTCTATAACCGACGATTCGGGGTAGTCTAGCGGAAAAAGCAGCTTCTGGCCAGACGATTACACGTGCCCCATCTCAACCCCGGCGCCTCCTCTTGGCGGTCCACCGGTGGAGTCAAGGTCTGGAGGCCTCAACAAGCGAAGCCAAGGTGCCAATTTTTCGGCCAACAGCTTGGCAATTCGCTCGTAGCCTTCCCCGGTTGGATGAACATCCCTTGGCCTCAGCCATTCCAGCCCACCGCACTGGGCGAGCTCCACCAGCGGCAGGTTTCGTTGACGGGCCGTGAGCCGCAGGATCGGATTCAGCTCGCGGGCGATTCTCTCGTTTGACTGAGGCGAAAAGTGGTAGGGGACTGACTGGACCTCCGGCAGGGTACACAAACAGAGCAGGGGCTGCGCGGAACCCGGGTTTTTCCGGTGAAGAAGAAGTTCCACCAACCGCTCCAATGCCAAGGCGAACTCTTCGGTCTCCACGTGGTTCCTATCCACTCGCGCGTCATTCGTCCCTATGAGCAAGATCACCAGATCCGCTTTTCCACAAGCCGGCAAGAACAGCTCCTCGCGGGAAAGAAGCTCCAAGGATGTGTGGCCGGGAAAGCCGATCTTCACGACCTTGGCATCGACGCCATTCTCCCCCAGGAGCCGCTGAAATCGCTTCGGGTAGCTCGAATCCGTGAGACTGTCCCCCAAGCAAAGGATGCGGAGTCTCTGATTCCCGGCGTTAGAAAGATTCTCCATGGCGGTGCGAGCCCGCTCCGGATCCCGGCGACGAACAATCCCCCAGCGACGGACCCTCCACCAAACCAGCAGCCCCCCGATAACCCCTGCTCCCCAAACGGCAATCAACACTGTCCAGGCCACTGCCCCACCTTTCAAAATCTGGATCATCAGACGCCTTCTCCATGCCCCAAAAGCGTTTTTCCACCAAAATCCGAGCATGCTCTTCGATGAGGGCTTGGATCCCGGTAATTCCTTTGCTTTCTTTGGGTTGAGTCCGCTCCCGGCGGCGTCCATCCGGCCGACCGCTGCTCGCCATTGTCGCCGCTTTGGCGGCCACTGATGGCCAAGGTCCCTCCGCCGAAAACCCCGTGTCACGACGGGGGTGGCAATCAGGCTCCGGATCTCCTTTCCGCACGAAGGAACTGACGGTATTGGAGCCAGTCAAGGACCCACGGCGCCGTTTTCGCCAAGATTACGATAAGTCGCCCCTTGAAAGATGGAAAAGCCCTTCTCCGCCCCTTCCGAGCTGCCCGCAAAATCGCTCGGGCAACCTGTTCCGGCGTTTGAGACCACTTTCCCTCCAGGCTCGGGGCGGTCCCTTGGGCAAGATGGTGGAAAAAGGGTGTTCGCGTCAACGATGGATAGACCGTGGTGACCCCGATTCCCTCCTTCCGAAGCTCCACTCGGAGCGCGTCGGCCAGTCCCTCCAATCCAGCCTTTGATGCTGAATAGGCGGCGCCCATGGGCATCCCGCGCAACCCGGCCACGGAAGAGATAAGGGTAATTCGGGCTCCATGGATTCCCACCATGAGCGGAAGACAGCTTCGAACGGTCTCAATGGCGCCGAGCAAATTGACTTCCACGATCCGGCGTGCCGCGGCCCGACTCGTGCTCTTGAAAGAGCTCCACTGGCCGATGCCCGCGCAATAGAAGAGGGAGTGAAGCCCATGGGCCTCCGCCGCGATCTGCTTGGTCATGGCATCCACCTGCCGGGCGTCGGTCAAATCAGCCTCAATGATCAGGTGGCCGGGATTGTGGCCGCCTCCGCACTCCAGGGCAAGCGCTTCGAGGCGTTGGCGCCGCCTGGCCACGAGCACAAGACGAGCGCCCCGTGGGGAAAGCTCACGGGCCAGGGCCGCTCCGATCCCGCTGGAGGCGCCAGCGATAAGCACCGTTTTCCCCTCGAATCCGCCGGTGGACTTCACGTTCTTCTCCAGTCAAGCTCTCTGTTGGCCTTGGTCATGGAATCGGCCACTCGGAGCGGCAACTTTTCCAGGAATGCCTGTGGTGAGGGGCGGGGAGTGACCCTGGCATGGGTATCCACGCAAGGCGGGACATTCCCGGGACTGTGGAATCGCAAGCGTCCGGGCAACGCCTCGCTGTCGCTCGGCGGGTCACGTTTGCGTGACTCGAAGGGTCACGCCGCGCGTTACCCGTAGGTGGTCCGGGGACGCTGTCCCCCGTCCCCAGGCAGGACTTCGCCCTGCACCCACCAGGGAGCTCGCAAGGACCCGTTGCAATGAACAGCAACGAGTTCCCCACCCACATTTTTGTGCGCTGCGCGTTTTCCTTTTGTTTCCAAACTTTGTCCCGCCTTGCGTGGATACCCCCCTGGCATCATTCTCTCCGTCCAAAAGTCGTTCGCCGAAAGAAGGCAAGAGCTTTGAACGCGTCATGGCCGGCCGGGCTCGGTCAATGCTTCAGGACCCATGGAAAGGCGAGTGGCGGCGGACGGATTGCCGCCGCCGGGAGCGGACTCAACCCAAAGAAAGGAAAGCGTTTTGCTCGATTGATGTCCGAAAAGAGGGACGGAGCCAGCCCCTTTGCTTTGCCGCTGAATAGGCCAGAATATGGTATGCTTCGGCCAATCGCGTCTGACTTTGTCGATAGGTTCCAGTTTTTATCACGAAACCTCCGTTGATGCCGAGAGTATGTCATGATGAAGATCTCTCCCCGTATCCTGCAGCCGGCTGTGGCGGAGATCACTTCGGGGCAGATGGTAAGCTACCGGCTTTCCATGCCCAATCCGTCGAACCATCTGGCGGAGATTGAGCTTCAGCTCCAGGAGCCTAATCGGGATTGGATCGACCTTGTCATGCCAGTCTGGACCCCGGGATCCTATTTGATTCGGGAATTTCCGAGGCATGTTCAAGAGCTGACCGCATTGGGGGATGGCCGGCAACTCACCGTGGAGAAGAGGTCCAAAAATGTGTGGCGCCTGGAGACGAAGGGGCGCCGTTTCATCGAGGTTCGATACAAGGTTTACTGCAATGAGCTGACAGTCCGCACCAGTCACCTGGATGATCGCCATGGGTTCTTCAGCCCTCCGACCCTTTTTTTTCGGGTGGCCCACTGGCCGGCGGCTCGGTATGAGCTTGAGATCCGCCCTCCGGAGGGTTGGCGTGTCAGCACGAGCTTGCGCCCGTTGGGTGCGGGGGTCTATGGGGCGTCGAGTTTCGATGATCTGATGGATGCGCCCTTGGAAATCGGCGGACATGAGGTCATCCCTTTCACGGTGGGTGGGATTCCTCACGAGCTGATCCTTTATTGCGAGTTCGGTACCGATGACCAAGGCCGTGGGCTTCAGGCATTCGCGAGGCGTCTAGTGGTGGATCTCACTCCATTGGTTGAGGAGAGCTCGAAGCTCTTTGGCGGCCTTCCCTACGGGCGTTACCTGTTTATCCTGCATTTAGTTCCAGGCCATCGGGGTGGCCTCGAACACCGGTCAAGCATGGTTTGCGGAGGGGATCCCCGAATTTTCGGGAGCGAGGCCGGTTACCGGAAGTTTCTTGGCCTTTTGAGTCACGAGTTTTTTCATGTCTGGAACGTCAAGCGGATTCGACCCCGCGCATTCCGCGATTGCGACTATTCCAGGGAAGTCTATACGGGCCTGTTGTGGCTTTTCGAGGGGTTCACCACGTACTACGAACATCTCCAGCTTGTTCGGGCGAAACTGACCACTTCCCGGCAGTTTTTGGAGGGCCTGAGCCGGGAAATATCCGTGGTCATGGCAACGCCCGGTCGCCATTTGCAGAGCTTGGAGCGGGCGAGTCGGGATGCGTGGATCAAACAGTATCGGAAAGACGAAAACACTCGGAACACAGCCGTTTCCTACTATTCGAAGGGGTGTCTGGTGGCGTTGCACCTCGATCTTTTGATCCGCCGGGACTCCTGTGACAGACTCTCCCTGGACGATGTTATGCGAGAGATGTGGCGCCGTTACCAAGAAAGTGGGAAGGGTTTGGGAGAAAATGAATTCGAAACTCTGGTTTTTCAGGTGACAGGGCGTGATTACTCTGATTTCTTTGAGCAAGCCATCCGGGGCACGGCCGACTTGGAGATCGAGGTTCCTCTGGCCGCGGTGGGCGTTGAGCTGAGGAGGGGAGTTTGGAGGCGTGGACAGCTAGCCATCGATTTGAGCGGCCTTTCGAGCATGGGCGCCAGAGTGCGGGCAAAGGGGGATTTCCTGGAGATCGTGGAGGTGAGTCCTGGTGGGGCGGCAGCCGAGGCGGGCATCGATCCCGGGGACTTACTCGTGGCTGTCAACGACCGGAAGATCGATTTGAGAAACTTCACTGAAAATGTCGCGATAACGCCCCCGGGAACTCGTCTCAAGTTTCATCTATTCCGGCGGGAGCGCCTTCGAGAGTTCAATCTTTGTCTCCGGGTGCCGTTGCCCACGGACTGCGAGCTTTTGTTCAGGGCCGACCGGGGGTCGAACCAGTTTCGGGCTTTCCAAGAATGGCTAGGCAGGGGGCATTCCACGGAAATCCGAGACATCGCCGCGGGACCGGTGGAATGACCCGTGATGCATCGGGCCAGGTGATGGACGTTGACGGGAAAACGCTCTTGGCGACCTCCAGGTGGGCCACAGCCTATTATTGCTTGAGGGAGACCGTGGCCAACATCCGCCACCACGCATTGGCCACCATGTTGACGATCCTCGTGATTGCCCTGGGCGCGCTGATTTTCGAATCGTTCGGTCTCGTGTCGGCGAATATATCCAGGGTTGTCCAGGAGGGAAGCGACGGACTCTTTCTGGAGCTCTACTTCACGCCTTCGGCATCAGAAGAGGCACAGTGGGCGCAGCGGTTGGACCTATTGCAGCGCAAGGAAGTTTTGGATGTTCGCTGGATTACGGCCGAAGCCGCTTTGGCTGAATTCGAGGGTCAGGGATATGGCCAACTCTTGACAGGAATTGAAGGCAACCCTTTGCCCGCATCTCTTTTTGTGCGCCTCGAGCCCACGTTGACACAAGAAGAGGTGAAAGCTCTGGGTCGAAAGCTAGGAGAACGGCCGGAGTTCGAAGACTGGCGTCATAGTGGCGAGTTGGCGGAGCAGCTCCGCCCGGTGGTGAGGTTGACGAGGTGGCTCGTGACCATGGTGGGCTTCTTCCTGGCCCTATTGCTGAGTGCCATGGTGGGGGGGACCGTGAAACTGGCGTTCGACGCCCGTAGAACAGAAATGGAAATCTTGGAGCTCGTGGGCGCGACGGCAGTCTTTATACGGCTTCCCTATCTGTTGGAGGGGGGGCTGTTGGGAGCCATGGGGGGGCTTCTCTCCCTGAGTGCCCTGTACGGGATTTACCTTTCGGTAGTCTCTTCCGTCGATTTTGGTTCCTTGTTGTTTGTGGGCTTTGACGGCATCCGATTCTTCGGGCCGGGCATGCTCTTGGCTTTTTGTGTGGGGACAACGGTGCTGGGGTTCGTGGGGAGCTTTTTGGCTTTGAGCGGAGACTGGGGGGAAAGTTGATGAAAAGCCTGCCTGTTTTGCCGTGTGAGGTGGAGGATCCCAGCTTGCATCACTCATTGCGGATGGGAGTAAGGCGGCCTGGGGCGCGTTTCCGTCAAGGAGGAGATGCGGATGCCAGGAAGCGCATGGGGTCGGGATTCAAGTGGCCCGGGATCGGTGCCCGGAAGGGCTGCCCGCCAAGGGATATGTTGGGAACTGTCGTGAAGAGGTGGCGGCGGATTGACGATGGGACTTTTGGGTCACGGTTTTTTTTTCGGCGGTGGTCTTCATTTTTTTTCTTGTTCGCCCTGTTTTCTCTTTTCCCTTGGAGCTCCATGGCGAGGGATACGAGGAATCTCCGAAAGAGGATTGTCACCATCCAGGACCAATTGAAGCGTCTTGGGGAGGAGGCAAGGATCCATGACATGGAGGCCCAGTCGGCGGAGAAAATGATTGATGATCTCGCCTTGGCCATCGAGTCCCTTGACATCGAAATCGAAACCGCTTCGAAAGGGTTGGAGCTGGCCGAGCTGGAGATGACTGAAAACAACGATGCCATGTTGGAGGCACTTGACGAAGAGCGCCAGCTTCGCGAGAATATCGGCAAGCACAACCGCTTTCTTCAGATGCGGCTCCGGGCGGTTTACAAGCAAGGCCGCTTCACGGCCTTGAAGCTCGTTTTGGGTTCCGCCAGTGCTGGGGAGTTCCTTCGCAGCCTCCACTATTTGTCTCTTCTCACCCGTTCTGATCGGGAACAAATCGCCATCCTCCGCAGCCAACGCAAGCTTCTGTCCGATGTGCGCGCGCGGCGGAAGGAGGTAGGAGAACGCCTTCGAGAGATCAGGACCCAGGCGGCCCAGAGGCGGGAGATTCTGGAGACCCGCCGAAGGGAAAAGAGAGACCTTCTAGGGCAATTTGGTGCTCACCAGAAGAAAATCGAGAAGCGGCGGGATCGACTCCTCCAAACGAACGTAAGACTCCGGTTCTACCTGGCAGAGCTCGAGGAAACGCTGGGCCGGGCCGAGGATCTGGAGGAATATCGGGGAGAATTGGAGTGGCCCGTGGAGGGCAAGGTCATTTCGGGATTTGGCAAGAAGCGCCATCAGCTTTACGATACCGTGATCATAAGAAATGGCATCCAGATTGCTGCCCAGCAGGGCCAGCCCATCCGAGCGGTTTTTCAGGGGAAAGTCCGCTTTTCCGGAAGATTTCACGGATACGGAAAACTGGTGATTTTGGAGCATCCCGGGGCCTACTACACGCTGTATGGCCACCTGGGAACCCTTCGTTTTCAACGGGGCGCGGAGATCCAGGAAGGCATGGTTCTCGGGACTGTAGGAGAAACCGGTGTGACCACGCGAAACAGCCTTTACTTCGAAGTTCGGAAGGGGCTCACCCCTCAAAACCCGCTAAAATGGCTCAAACGTAGACGGAATAAAAGTCGGAGACGACGATGAAGATAGACGGCCGAAACCGCCGCATTGCGATCTTGGGACTTCTTTTGGGAACCCTTGTGGGCTCCATGTTTTCGCTGGCCGAGGAGAAGAGTCAGGAGGAAAAAACCGATATTTTCAGCGAAACAAAGAAGTTCGCGGAAATCTATCGCTACATCCAAAGAATGTACTACCGGCCGGTCAATCGGCAGGTTCTCCTTAGCGGGGCTATCGAAGGGATGTTGCAGATCGTTGATCGGAACGATGTCTTCCTCGCAGCCTCCACGGATCAGCTTGGCGAGCAGCCGGACGGTGAAATCCCCGGGCAGGGGGTTGGTCTCATCGTTGGCTTTGGGAAGCGGGAGCCCTTTGGTTCTTCCGTACCGGTGGTGCTGGTGACGCTTCCGGGCTCGCCAGCGGACAAGGCGGGCATCCGGAAGGGAAGCGTGATTTGGCAGGTAGACGACAAAGTCGTGGCTATGGGCGAGCTTTTGGGACCCAATCTCTATGACATGCTCAATCAGCCGGCTGGGGAGAAAGTCAAGCTGGTTCTCTTCGATCCGGTGGCCGGCAGAAGAGAGGTGGAGGTGGAGTCGGGCGATCTGACGGTTTCCAGTAAAATCGAGGAGCGGCGGGTTAAAGGCGAGATTCCGCTGGTTCACTTTCCCTTGCTCGTTTCTGAAAGCACGGTATCCGGGTTTGAGGCCAGTCTCGCCAGGCTGGAGGAATCCGGCGCTCTGGATGGAGGCCTCATTCTGGATCTTCGCGGAAGCTGTCTTGGAGAGGCACAACAGGGGTATGCACTTGCAGACCTGTTACTCCGCGACGGCCCTCTTCTGGGGAAAGTCCTTGTTCAGCGGAAGGGGGAATTCCAGCCCAAGAGAGGCGACCGGGGGGAACAGATCCTCTACTATGCCGGCGATCATCACGCGTGGCTGGATTTCCCGGTGGTCGTCATCGTTGACGGGACAACGGCGGGTGCCGCCGAGATTATGGCCGCCACTTTGGGGCATTGGGACCGGGCCCGCCTGGTGGGCCGCACGAGTTTTGGCTACGCCCCGTTCCGCCAGCGATTCCTTTTTGACAAAGGTGCTCAGATCACGCTGACGACGGGCCTTTACTCGACGACGGACGACCAAGTTTTCATGGGGGAAGGGGTGACGCCCCACGTGAAAGTGACGGTCGAGGAAGGTTCGGCGGGAGCGCGGG
This sequence comes from bacterium, assembly GCA_024278345.1. Classification (GTDB taxonomy): domain Bacteria; phylum CSSED10-310; class JAJRTK01; order JAJRTK01; family JAJRTK01; genus JAJRTK01. The sequence goes on from JAJRTK010000099.1 coordinate 31,806, forward strand.
GAGTCTCGGGTGGTCTGCAAGGGCCGCCACAAGAAGGGGATGGAGCGGGGAGGGAGCAGTCCGAAGGGCCGGATCAAGAACCAGGTGCATCTGGCTCAGGCCCTACTTCGAGGCCGCAAGGCGGGGAAGAAACGCCCGTGGAACCGCCGAAGAACGTGGAGACGAGACCGAGCAGCCAGGTGAGCATGGATGCAGACGATTCCGGGGTTGAAGAGGAAGGAGCGCTCCTCGATACCACCGATCCGGTGCTTGATGTTGCGATCCAGGAGCTTTTGCGTCTCCGCTCCAATCTTGCTTCCAGCGCTGGCCTGGGTTGACGCGGATGAGCGGCATCGAGTCCCAGGCGAACCTTGTGGGGCGTTTTTTCGGCGATTTTTTTCGGCATGCCCATGGTGAACCGGCAACTTTGGCCAGGTTCTCGGAAAGATGTTTTCTTCTGGGTATGCTCTTGGTTCCGTTGGCTTTTTCTACACGGAGCTTCGAGGCTTTTCTGACGCTGAAACAGTTTTTGGCCCTCTCTTTTTTGTGGTGGTCGGCTGTGGTCTACGGCGCTGCCTGGATCAGGGGCGAGGTCCGTTTACCCGGGAACCCGGTGGTTTACTGGTTGCTCGTTCTCCTGGGAGTCTTCATAGCATCGGCTCTTCATGCGGGTCGTTGGGAAGAAGGCTGGTTCACCCTGGTGGGAATCGCCGTGTTCGGCGCTGTGTTTCCCGCGGTGGTCTCGGCCTGTGGCAGGCCAGGATTTCGGGCGTCTGGAATTCGGATGCTGCTGCTTACGGGGTTTGTGGGAGCCAGTTATGGTCTTCTTCAGGTGCTGGACCTCGATTTCCTCAACGCCATCTTTGATCTTTGGGTCCGCACCGAGGGGAAGCGTGGGATTTTTTCCACTTTTGGCAATCCAAATTTTTTGGCCGAGTACTTGGTTCTTTGCTTTCCTTTCCTTCTGGCTCAGTACGTGGCTGCCCAAACCCGCCGGGAGCGGGCGATTTTGGGGCGGCTGATGGTTCTCTTTGCCACGGCCATTCTTGCCTGCGGTACCCGTGGGGTTTGGCTGGGCTTCGTAGTCGCTGTGTTGGCATTTGTGCTTCTGGTTGCGGTTTTTTCGCCAAAATGGCGGAGTTCGGCGATCCGGGCGCTGGGTCTATCGACCTTGATCCTTGTCTTGGGGGCGGCGCTCCTTATGTTGGCAGGTCCGCGAGAGAGGGAGGAGACTTTCGCGGAACGCTCGAAGGTTCTCGCCGGGGAGATAGGGATCTCCGGAGAAGCGAGGCTCCTGGCATGGCGCGTTGCGTTTGAGGAGATGATTCCACCCTCGGCCCCTTTTGACTGGTTTTTGCGGGCCATCGGCTACCGGCGGCCGGCGGAGGCCACCGGACCACCCTCACCCTCGGTCTGGCTAGGGAGTGGCCCGAGCAGTTTTCGACTCGATTTTCTTCGATCCCGGGGGCGGTATTTCCGGCGGCTCCAGGGAGATGACCATCGCCGCTTGGTGGATGCGCTGAACTACCAAAGGCTCCACAACGAGGTTCTGCAACTTTTTGTGGAGGGCGGGCTTCTTGGGATCGGTCTCCTGTTTCTGGCGGCCACCGGGTTTGCCCTCACGTTTCTGAGATGCGTGAGAAGGGAGACGGAAGGTCGGCGTCTGGAGCGGATTGCCGCCGTTTGCGCCCTTTTGGGGCCCGGAGTTCACGCCCTTTTTTCCTTCCCCGCACACCTGGCCTCCACGGCGGTGGCGGCTACTTTTGTGGCTGGCTTGGCGGTTTCTGGTGGAGGCGGGAACGTAGTCCGCCGGAGGGAAAAGGCGCCGGCCTGGGCATTGGCGCTCTGCCTGGTTCTGGCAGTGGCAGGAGAAGCCGTGTTTCTCAGGCCCTTCTTGGCCGATATCGTTCGGAAACAGGTGGAATCGACATCGACGGGGAAGACCAGGGAGTTCGACAGGCGGATCGCCTCTGTTGGCCTGGCGTTGGAGCCTCTCAACGGGCCACTCCATTTCGCCTTGGCGAAGACAGCGTACGATGCCAGGGACTACGAAACGGCGGAAAAGGAGTCTCGCTTGGCGTTGCGGGGGATCCAGGATCTGTCTCTCTACACCCTTTTGGGTATTGCGCTCTACAGCCAGAACAAGCTGGAAGAGGCGGAAGCCATGCTCCAAGAGGCGTACGCCATCAGTGGAGGCGATCCGAAGATTCTCTATTATGTGGGACTGGCACAATCTCGGGCCGGAAAAACCGAGGAGGCCGTGGTATCCTTCCGAAAGGCCGTTGATGGGAAAGGCGACCTCTTTCTTGCCTGGCGGGAGCTGGGAAACCTCTACGGCGGGAAGCTGCGGAGGCCGCGGCGGGCTTTAGAGAGTTTCCGGCAAGCCGCTTCAGTGAAGCCAGACGATGCCTATCTACTGGGCAAACTCGCCTTTGCTCACTTGGCTTTAGGGGAGAGGGACGCGGGACAGCGGGTCTTGGAACGGGTGGTGAAGCTGGCGCCCACCGAAGTGAGTGCCTGGGTCACCTTGGGAGATCTCCACGGGAGGAATCAGGAATTCGAGAAGGCGCTTCGTTGTTTTGAGACGGCTGTCTCGCTGGCCCCTTCGGCGGCGGAGCTTTGGTTTCGCTTGGCCTTGGTCCGGGACGCGCTGGGGCGGGCTGACGAAGCTTTGGAGGCAGTGGGGAAAGCACTGGAGCTCAAACCGGGAGATCCCCGGGCAGAGCGTCTCCGAAGGAAAATCGTGGCCGCGAGGCCGGAAGAGCGGCGGCCGGAGGCTTCTTCAGTCAGTGGGGAGGGGCCTGGGTAATCGGCGTCAAAGGGCGACTGGCGCGCAGCGGATGCCAGCGACGGGAGCGGAACTCGACCCAAAAGTGGAGAGTTGTTGGGGTGCTGGGGGCGGGTCAACCGAACCGGAGGATAGCACTTGGGGCTCAAACATCGGTAGCCTGGGAGGAGTGGGAGTTGCCGGAGAGGGACCAGAAGCGAAACGGCGGGCTGGCGGTGGTGGTGGTGACGTACAACAGCGTTGCCGACATACCGGCCTGCGTTTCCAGTGTTTTAGAGCAGGTGGAAGTGGATGAGCTGGTGGTGGTAGACAATGCTTCGAGGGACGGCACGGCGGGCTGGCTTTTGGAGCGGTCGGCGGGCGAGGATCGTTTGAAGGTGCTTTTGAACGACCGGAACCGCGGTTTTTCGGCGGCTTGCAACCGAGGTGCCGGCATGGTCCGAGCCGGAGTTCTTCTTTTCCTCAATCCCGATTCAGTACTCCTTCCGAAATCGGCGAATTGCCTCCTGGACGCATTTGAAAACGATCCTAAGACCGGCATTTTTGGACTCAAGGTGTTCGACTGGGATGGCGTTACGGTTCAACTTTCCTGTCGGGCATTTCCGAGCCATGGGACGGTCTTTTTTCACCGCTATTCGCTCTTGACGCGTCTTTTTCCGGGGAACCCTTGGTCCAGGAGATATCTTTCCACCGCTTTTACTCACAAGACCGCTGAGCGCTTTGATTGGGTGTCGGGGTGTGCCATGGGAGTGCGCCGAAATGTGTTTCAGGAGCTTGGCGGTTTTGATGAGGACTATTTTCTTTTCAGCGAGGATGTAGATCTCTGCAAAAGGGCTTGGCAGCATGGGTTCGAGGTGAGGTATCTCCCCTCCGCCAGGGTGAGGCATCGGATTGGGGGCTCCAGCCTTTCGGCGCCGGCAAAAGTCATCATCGAGCGGCACCGGTCGATGTGGCTCTACTATAGGAAGCACCTCCGCGGAAGCTTGTTCCTGGACGCCGGAACGTGGTTGGGTATTTATGCTCGATGTGCCCTGGTTCTGTTGCGCTCGCTTTTTTCCCGGAGGAGTGGCCCATGAATCTATTGGCCTTTTTCGTGGCTCTCGTCCTGAGTTTTTTACTGACACCTCTTGTCTTCGTGGCGCTGGAAAAAGCGAAGATCCTTGACCATCCGTCGGGCGGCAGGAAGATCCACCGGAGGCCGATTCCCGTTGGTGGGGGTGTGGCGATCTATCTTGCGTTTTTTGGGGCCATTGTCTTGCTTGCGCCGTGGCAGGAGACGGCGCTCCTTGAAGTGGACACGCAGATGCTGGGGCTTGTTCTTGCGGCGACGTGCCTTGTCGTCGCGGGGTTGTGGGACGACGCACGGGGGATGAAGCCTCGGCGCAAGCTGCTTGCGCAGGCGACAGCCGGGTGGCTGCTCTTCACTTTCGGCTTCCGCATTGGCGTGGTGACGAATCCGCTTGGCGGACAGATCATCCTTGGTTGGTGGGATCTGCCCCTGACGGTGTTGTGGGTCGTTTCTCTCTGTAATGCCATCAACCTTATCGACGGGCTGGACGGGTTGGCTTGTGGTGTTGCCGTGATTGCGGCAACCACGTTGGGGCTGATTGGCATCTATCCGGCGGACTACAGCAGAGATGCCCCCTTTCTTTGTTTTGCCCTGGCGGGGGCGGCCCTTGGGTTCCTTCGCTTCAACTACCATCCGGCGAAAGTCTTTTTGGGGGACACAGGGTCGATGTTGTTGGGGTTGCTTCTGTCGGCCATAGCTTTGACCAGTGCTCGGAAGAGCTCGACGGCCATTGCGCTCTTGATGCCTTTGGTGAGTCTGGGAGTTCCGGTGATCGACACGCTTCTGGCAATTCTCCGCCGCGCAATTTCGGGAAGTGGCATCTTTACGGCCGATGGGAAGCATCTCCATCACCGTCTTCTCAAGCTTGGCATCAGCCACGAAGACGTCGTGAAAGTCTTTTATTTCATCAGCGTGTGGTTGGGTTTGGTAGCCTTCATGTTTGTGTTGATTCCCAACCAATTCGCGATCATTGTGTTTGGGGTCTTGGGGATGGGGCTGCTCTTTGCCATCAAGAGCCTTTCTTTTCTGGAAGCTGTGGTCCACGGTCGTCCACACCCACGTTCGGTGCCTCTTTCAGCGCCGCTTCGGTGGTTCAGCCGGCGCGTTTTGGAGCGGCCGGCGGCACTCCTTGAGCGTTGGAGCCGCCGCGTCCTGAAGTGCGAAGAGCGGGGCGCAACGCGTGAAGGAAAGAAAAGAAGGGGACCTATCAGATCCGGTTGACAACATCACCGCTGGGGCGGGCCTCCTTCCCGGCTCCGTGCAGCCGGAGGGCGCTACACCGGCAAGATGCCGGTGCCACCGTTTCGGCGAAGAAAATTGTAAAGCAAAAACACGACAATTTGATAGGTCCCAAAAGAAGTTCGTCAACGGGCTGACCGGTGAGCTATGAACGGTGCTTCACGATACTATGAAAACAGCTTCATAGTTTCCGCAGCCCCGGACCCCAGGTTTTCTAAGGGGGACTTGCGCAGGAGCCCTTTGTTTCTAATGGGGAATGGCGAGAGGCCAGGAAGGATCAGTGGAGTTTTCCAGGAATCCGCCGTGGATTTCAGCGAAGGCGGAATGCCAGGCGATCATTGTGTCCCATGTTTTTTAACGCGTTGTTGTCTTGGGTGAAAAAGAGCTCGTGGGTTGGGGCTGGCCAGTTCCGAGGCGTTTTCGGTATGAAACTTGCTTTACCCATCTGTGTAGTGGAGACCTTTGCGCGAGATGCGAAAAGGCGTCCACTCCCTCGGAGGGAAGGATCCTGGAACCCACTGATGTTGGAGGTGACGGCGATGGGACCCCGCAAGGTCAAGCTCGGCGAAGATGGTCAGGCTCTCTTGGAGTTTGCCCTGACATTTCCAATCTTGTTGACATTGGTGACGCTGATTATGCAGTTCGCCTTGGTTTTCAACGGGACGGCTCTGGTTCGTTATGCAGCCTATAATGCCGCGCGTTCGGCTGCCGTTCATCTGCCGCTCAACGGCAACAACGGTGGCGACTCTGCGGTTCAGAGCAAAGCCAGGATGGCTGCGGCATGGTCCATGGCGCCCGTTTCACCGCGGGCGTCCGGGGGGATTTTCGGGGGGCTGCCGGGGAACATTGGCAACATTGGAGGACTGGATATCGCGGATCGATTGCTCTACGCCTGGGGCATCTTGACGATGACGGATGGCGTGAAGGTCCAAAGGGCGGGGGACTTTGGGAGTGGCAGTAATTCCAGTGGATGGTCCGTTCGGGAGCCGGTTTACGTGACGGTGGATTTTTACTTCGCGCTGCTCATCCCGCCGGCAGATCGGGTCCTGTGGTATTTCGGAGGCAGTGCCAAAGACTTTACTTCGATCCTGCTGTACTACGCCACTGGCGGAAAGCTGAAAACGCTGGACATGAAGGGCAAGGCCGTGTTTCTCCACACCGGTGTGGATTGTGGGGAAAAGAGTAGCGGAGCCTGCAACGGAGGGCGGGGATAATTATGATCTTGTATCTACGCCGTAAGATGGGGTTGATGGGCCGTGATGAAAACGGCCAGTCGATGGTGTTCATTGCGCTGACGCTGTTTATGATGTTCCTTTTTGTTTGCGTCACCGTGAACGTAGGCGATTTTGTCGCTCAGAAGGTCGATGCCCAGAACTCGGCGGACGCCATGGCGATCTCCCTGGCGGCCTGGCAGGCGCGGGGGCTGAACCAGATCCAAACGCTGAACATGGCCAAGAACCTGGCTCATGTCTATTATATGGGGGAAGTGGCGGAAGTCATTTACTGGATCGCTCAGTATATCGCGGCATTGGCAACGTGGTGGAATCCTTTCGACGACATCTGGGCGCTTTGGAACCTCCGCCAAGCCGCTGGTGGACCCATTTGCTGGATCACCGGGTGGTGCCCCGAAGAGTCGCTTCCGGATGAGTATGTTGAGTTTCACGACGAGCTTGACTCTCTTACGGAGATCCAATCCTTCATTGCGGGTGTCGATCTGGATGGCGATGAAGCTGGCCGCTGGGGAAGCGTTGAAGCGGCCATGATGGCGGCCATTCCCATGATCGAGAGCGCCAATGGCGGCGGTGCGGCGTCTATGGCGGCCAACGCCGCGGTGGCACGGTGGGAATTGGGTGGGCTTCCCAACATTGGTCTGGGGCTCTACGATCCCGACTTGAAGATCGACTTCGTCCTCCGGGATACGATGTTGTTCATGATTTTCAATATCCTACAGATAATCGGGATAGACATTGATTCAGGGGATTTAGGAGACATTGGGGACTTTCTGAATCAGCTTTCCACCGTCTTGGAGGTGCCGTTCGACTGGGCGATCCAAACGGATGATTTCTTGACCGACCAGTTTACGGTGGGCTTGGCTGTGAGGGACGCCACAAGCCCGATGTTCGGCGGGAGATTCAAACCGAAGACGCTCATCGGCACGATATTCGGGAACCTTGGTGGAGGCGGGGAAGTGCAGTTGGCCATTGCTCAGGCCCGGCCCTTCAAGCCCCAGCCTTATGTTCTTCGGCCAGGTAACAATCGGAACGGAATGGCGGCGAATCTCTTTGGGCTTCCCATCGATTTGAGATGGATCATAGGCCAACCGCCCAGCGCCAGTAATGCGGCGACATGGGACGTGAAACTGACTCCCGTAACCGTGATCTCCGATTTGGGACTGGGTGGAGTCTCGGACCTGGTGATGACCCACTGAGGAGGAGGAGACGACGATGCGAGCCATTTGGCAGGAGAGAAGCAAAGAGGAAGGTCAGGCCATGACGGAGCTGGTTCTGACGCTTCCGGTGATCTTACTCTTTTTTGCCGCGGTCTTCTATTTTGGCCACGGGATGAACCGGAAAATCGAAAACAAGATGGCGGCCCGTTATGCGGCATTCACGGCAAATCGGGACGATGGGTTTCACCCGGATAACGATCTCTATGGTTCCACCGAAGCGATTCGGCAGGTGATCGACAGCGGGTTTTATACTCGCAACGCCAGTGTGACCCTGCAGGTGAGTGACTGGAGTGACATGGGAACCATGTCGTCCGTGGTGAGCTTTTTGAGCTTTTCGTGGCCGGGGATTTCCGCGATTTGGGATGCCATCCAGGGTGGCGGCTGGGGAGGTATTTTCGACGGAATCGATTTGGTGACGACCAACGGGCCGAACTTTTTCGCCGGTGCTTACTTGGCGCTGGCGCAATACACACCTGGAACCCGGGTGGTTACGGAGACCACCATCACTGCCACTGGCAGTGGTTTTGGCGGATTGCTGGAGGGGATGGGTTCTCAGACGACGCGAGGCGAGCTCTACATCGATTTGAACCCCAAGAAGCTGGTTTTTAACACTCTTTCCGGGTCGAACTACCTGCCCATCATGTTCAATTACTTGCTGCTTTGGGATTGGGATTTCGGCATGAACTGCCTTTCCACGGATAATGACGACACCAATTGGATCTGCTGATCTGATCTGGCGAAATCCAAGTCAAAGAGTGGATCTGGGCCTATGTTGGATCGAGGGAGGTGACCGATGAAAAAGCTTCTGCGGACCTTTGGAGCTGGGACGATCATCCTAATCGTGGTCGTGTTGGGGACACTTCACGCCGTTGGATACCGAGACGCGAAGGCTCGGGTTGAAGACTATGTCCGTTCTTTTGGCAACAATGGTGTGCCTGGCGCCATCGAGCCGTACGGGATGAACCGGTTGCTCAAGACCACCCGGGTTCGATACAATAACACCGTCTACCGGCTTTCCTTCAGCTCCACCAGTGCGTCGAAAGATGAAGTCATCGACGCCTACTCCCAATACTTGGAAGGTCCGAAGTTGGTGGAGGTCGCAGGGAAGGGGGCGGTCAAGACCCTGTTCAACTTCGACGGAAATGCCATCACGGTCATTCGGGCCATGGATCTGGGGGAGCGAGGTTCTGGTTCTTTCGTTCAAAAGCTCTACACGGTCAAGAAGAACCTGGGCAGGAACTTGACACCGGAAGAGATGCTGGCGAGCATGCCGGAATTGGCGCCCACCATCGAGGCGGTTTCCGACGAAAAGCTCACCATGTCGGAACGGATCCAGCTTGGGCTGAAATTACTGAAGACCATGTTCCCGCTGGAAAATCACCCTTCCAAGAGCCGGATTGCCAGGATGCCTGAAAAGGATGCGCCTGGCTATGATCTCTTCGACGAATCGCGCTATCCGGGGGCCGTGCGACGAAGCTCAATGGCACTGGAAGATGGGCGAATCCACATCGTCCGTTACGTGACGCGATCCACACCTGACGCGGTGCAGCGCTACTACCTACAGAGCCTGCCCGCTGCCGGTTGGGCTCCCGATCCAACACTCGTGATGGCGCAGGCCAAGAATGGGAGTTCGGATCCCTATCAGCTCTTGTTCCAGAAAACGGGTGGGGAAACGCTCAACATCACAATCGCCCCGTCTTCCAAGGGGCAGAGAACCGACATCACGGTGATGTACCAATGAGCTTACAAAAGCAGGGTATCCGCGTAAGGCGGGACAATTCGGTATTATCTTGCGTCGTACCAACGCCTCGCGTTGCTCGGCGGTCGTTCGGGGACTCCGTCCCCCGTCCCCTGGCAGGGCGTTGCCCTGCACCCACCAGG
>JAJRTK010000100.1 GCA_024278345.1 bacterium
CTGCACCCACCAGGGAGCTCGCTCCCTGGACCCACATTCATGTACGACGCGGTGCGTCTTGGTTTTGGCGGGTGTCCCGGCTTACGTTGATACCCGCCAAAAAGGTTGGGGGGGGGAATAGGTCGGGGGGCTGCGGCGTCCTGCCTTTCATGCTTCCGGGGTGGTCCGATTTGTCTCCATGAGGGGACCTATCAAATTGTCGTGTTTTTGCTTCACAATTTTCTTCGCCGAAACGGTGGCACCGGCATCTTGCCGGTGCAGTGCCCTCCGGGCTGCACGGAGCCGGGAAGGAGGCCCGCCCCAGCGGTGAAGTTGTCAACCGGATCTGATAGGTCCCTACAAAGCGATAAACGATCATCATGGCCTTCAAGAATCCCACGACCTGATTCTTAGGCGCTGACGCTGATCCAATGCACTGTCAAACCGGGAAATTCTCTGATGCCATCAGGCAGGCCTCGCCGTTTTAAAGTCCCGAAAATTCCAGAGTACAGCGTATCGCGACTCTCGGTCTACTACCGCTGTTTGAAGCGGCTCCGGCGGGAGAATCTGGAGACGGTCTCCTCGGAAAAGCTGGCCAAGCGGTTCGGACTCAATGCCGCACAGATCCGTAAGGACCTGGCCTACTTTGGTGATTTCGGGGTCCGAGGGGTGGGTTACAGGGTTCGGGATTTGACGCGACATCTCCAGGAGATCCTTGGTCTGAACCGCTCCTGGCCCGTGGCCCTTTTGGGCTTGGGAAATTTGGGTCAGGCCCTTTTGCGGTATCAAGGGTTTGAGGAATCTGGGTTTCGGATCGTCGTGGGATTCGACCGAGATCCCTATCGCCTCCAAGGGATCGACGCCGTAGAAACAGAGTTCCGCCACGTGGATGATTTGGAATCGGTTCTTTCCGATTCCAATATCGAGATCGCCATCGTGGCAATCCCAGGGGAAAGTGCTCAAGAGATCACGGATCGGCTGGTCGCCGTGGGGATTCGGGGGATTTTGAACTTCACACCAGTGACCCTGAGTGTCCCGGATCACGTGAACCTACGGGACGTCGATTTGACCTTTGCGCTGGAAAATCTGGCTTTCTATTTGACCCGGCGGAGTGAGGATGAAGCAAATGAAGAAACGACCCGTGCAGAGATCCCATGAGCGCCCCACGGACACGATCCAGTACCGGCTTCACGTTCCGCCTCGGGAGCTTGCTCCGGTCTCCATGATCCTGGACGGATACGAAGGTGTCTGTCTTGTGACCTCTGCTCACGAGGCTTCGGGAATCCTGCAGGTGCTGGCGCCGCCGGGGCAGGAGGCGGAACTCCGGCGGATCGTGGAGGACATTTCCCTGGTTTCGGGTCGGATCCGTTTGGAGAGGCTCGACCCCACAGAAGAAGCCTGAGCTGGCGTGCTGGCTGTTTTTTCTAGTATGATTGATGTGGCGTTTTTGCGCCTGATCCACAATCACTGGCCACGCCTTCCCCGGTCGCGGCAGCGCGGCCATCCCGAGGCAAGAGGAGGAAACCCATGAACCGCAAGCTCATCTGGAGTTTGGCCTTCACGGCCGCCACGGTGCTGTCCGCCTGTTCCTCTCCCACGTCCGAGTCTGACCAGAAAGATGACGAACTCCGTTCGTCACTGGCAGCCATGGCCGTTGGAGTCAGTGACGTCACTCAAGAGACCGGTGATGTCTATCTCAACCCGTTCAAGCTGCTGGAAGCAGAAGTCCGGGACAATTGGGTCTATCACATCGCCTTCCAGTTTGATCTGTCCACCGGTGACTCGGGGAAGTTGACCCTCGACGCCCAGTTCCTTGACGGTGGTGAGCCAATTATTCTACCCATCGCCATCTACCGGGATGTATCTCTCAACCTGGACGCGGGTTACGACGGCGCCTTCCAGGGCGAGCCGACAGTGCTCCAATCCAGCTTCAAGGTTCTCAATCCGGAGCGAAAACAGGTTCTTATCCAGGGCTCCGGTACTTTGGCCTACGGAGCGCTCATCGCGGAATTCGACACGAATGACTTGCTGCTCGATTTTTCGGGGAACCCGCTTCCCACAGGTGCGATTAACCTGAACATCACGCAGCAGGATTTCGGTGTCTGGACGGGAGCCGCGACGTTTAACGGCACGGTGACGGTTCACGTGGTTGTGAGTAACGGTGCTCGCGTTTTCGATCTCCGGATCAACCTGCTGACGGGCGAGATCACATGAGACCCTCCTACCGTGTGGCCATCGTGGGCGCTACGGGGCTCGTGGGGAAAGAGATGCGGACGATTCTGGAGGAGCGAGGGTTTCCGGTGTCGGAGCTCCGCTTGCTGGCATCGGAGCGCTCCAAGGGCGAAGTCCAGTCCTTTCGGGACGAGGCTCACGTTGTATCAACGCTGGTTGAGGAGAGTTTCGAGGGGATTGATTTCGCTCTCTTTTCTGCAGGCGAAGAGGTGTCGCGGGAATTCGCGCCCCTGGCCGTGAAGGCGGGCGCCATCGTGATCGACAATTCGGCGGCCTGGCGGATGGACTCGGAAGTGCCGCTCGTGGTCCCCGAGGTGAACGACGGGGCTCTCACCAAGCACAAGGGGATTATCGCCAATCCCAACTGCTCTACCATTCAGCTGGTGGTGGCCCTGGCGCCGCTCCACGATGAGTGCATCTTGGAGAGGGTCGTGGTGGCCACCTACCAATCGGTGTCGGGAATGGGATCCGCGGCCCTGGACGAATTGCTGGCACAGTCGATACAACTGGCCAATTTTCGGCCGGTGACCCAAAAGGTCTTTCGCCAACAGATGGCCTTCAACCTGGTGCCCCACTGTGGATCGATGCAATCCGATGGCTGGACGTCCGAGGAGACCAAGCTCGTCCACGAGACGCGGAAGATCCTGGGAGAGCCGGAGCTGCAGATCGCAGCTACCGCCGTCCGGGTTCCGGTTTTCATTGGCCACGGGGAGGCGGTCTTCGTGGAACTGGAACATCCGATTTCCGTCCAGGAGGCTCGGGATCTTTGGGCGGAGGCAGACGGAATCGAGGTCCGAGACGACCTGGAAGCGGGGACTTACCCCATGCCGGTGGATGCGGCGGGACAAGATGCCGTCTACGTGGGAAGGATTCGCATTGACGAAAGCGTCCAGCACGGTTTGAGCTTTTTCGTTGCTGCTGACAACCTCCGGAAAGGGGCCGCGACCAACGCCGTCCAGATCGCGGAAGAGCTGGCAAAACGCCGGGAATCGGGACATTGACCCTGGAGACAGACGTCCTTGTCATTGGCTCCGGGGCCGCCGGACTCACCTTCGCTCTGGAAGCCAGCCGAAACCTTCGGGTCTTGTTGGTGACGAAAAACGAGATCCGGGAGTCGAATACGCGCTACGCCCAAGGAGGGATCGCGGCCGTTCTTCATTTGCAGGACGACTACCGGCAGCACATTGCCGACACCCTTACGGCAGGAGCTGGCATCTGCGACGAAGAGGCCGTGAAAGTGCTGGTCCAAGAGGCACCTGCTCGGATCAGGGATTTGATTCGCTGGGGCGTCGAGTTTGATCGCGATCCTGAGAAGGGGCTGCGCTTCGCTCGGGAAGGCGGCCACAGCCGAAGCCGTATCCTGCACGTGGGTGATCTTACGGGAAAGGCCATCGAAGAAGCGATGGTGCAGCGAGTCCTCAAGTCGCCGGCAATCGAGATCCACGAACGGGAGATGCTGGTCGATCTGGTCGTGCGAGATGGCCATTGCTATGGCGCTCTGCTCCTGGGGCCAGAGGGCATTCTCAAGCCTGTTTTTTCCCGAGCCACCTTTTTGGCCACTGGAGGAGCAGGGCAACTCTTCTCCCGGACCACCAACCCGGATATCGCCACCGGAGACGGCGTGGCGGTATGCCACCGAGCTGGCGCCGAGCTCCAAGGCCTGGAGTTCTTCCAATTTCATCCTACGGCCTTTGCCCGCCACGGAGCTCCGGCTTTTCTGATTTCAGAGGCGCTTCGAGGAGAAGGCGCACGCCTTCTGGACCCACGGGGGATCCCTTTCATGGAGAATTACCATTCCATGGGGGATCTGGCGCCACGGGATATCGTGTCCAGGGCAATCTATGATGTCATGTTCCGACACGAAGCGGACCATGTGTTCCTGGACATTTCCCACCGATCGAGGGCCGAGCTTGAGCGGCGCTTTCCCTTCATCCACCAAAGCTGCGCGGCCCACGGGATCGAGATCGACCGTGAACCGATTCCTGTCTCCCCGGCTGCCCACTACACGTGCGGAGGCGTGAAAACGGATATCGACGGCCGTACCAGCATCTCGGGTCTCTACGCTTCGGGCGAGGTGGCGCAGACTGGGGTCCACGGCGGAAACCGTCTCGCCTCCAATTCCTTGCTGGAATCGGTGGTCTTTGCCTACCGGGCCGCGGTTCACACCGACCGGCTCATCCACTTTCTTTTCAAAGGCAGGGAAAAGGGATTCCGGCAGCTCCTGGATCGGGGTATTCCCTGGAACCGCGAAGAAGGGGTGCCTCCTGATGCCCAGGAGATCGGTGACCTCCGGCAGCGGCTTCGAGACCTCATGTGGCGTCACGCAGGCGTCATCCGAACGGACCAGGGGCTCCATGAAGGAATCGGAAAGCTCGCGCCTTTGGAGGCCCGGGTCCAGCGGCTTCTCCAAAGCTGTTCCTGGAGCATCTCCCTCCTGGAGCTCCGGAATTTGATCATTCTTGGCGGTCTCGTCTTGGAAGCTGCCCTGGCTCAGCCCCACAGTGTTGGCTGCCACTTCAGCCAGGATCGGCCGCCACTGGTGAAACCTCCGCCCGGTCCAGTCTGAAGGAGAGGTTCCGATCGTCTCCTGATTGGCCCAGTTTTTTGGGGTTAAAGGTTCGCTCCGCCTGAAAATGGAGTTCCACGAACGGCCTGTCACCGGGCCTTCTTTCAAGAGCCAGGGTCGCCTCGAAGGAACCGCCTTGGCGCAAGACCACCCGCCTGGATGGGCCATCCGTGGCCCATAGACGAAGGGCCCAGGGGGCACCTAATTCCTCCAGGCGTGCCCAGCCACGGACCCGGACCAGCCAGGGGCCGGGACCGGAGCCCAGGCCCAAGAGCAAACAACCGCGGTCCACGACCCACCCGTCGGGATAGATTCCGTCATCGATCTGCTGGATGGCGACACGCCGTTCGGGATCTACGAGGGAAGAGAGACCTCGGTACGCTTCGTCCTGCTTTTCCAGTGCGGCGGTCTGGCGATCTACGGCCCGCCGCGCGGCAGATCCGTCCAGGCCTCCAGAGGCAAGGCCTCCTTGACCAGTCTGGCTCTGGGAGATCCCTGGCCGGACAGTCCCTTGATCCGCACTCTCCTTATGCTTGGGCAGCGGGTGCTCTCCGCCGGCCTCACTTTCCAACCAGTGCTCCAGCTTCCGTGCGATGACTTCGTGGCCGCGTGGATTGGGATGCGGATCGAGGGGCAGGGCCAGCCTTTGCATGTAGTCGGTTTCAGACCCCAGGACCGGTGACAGGTCCAGAAGTGGGACCTCGGCCTCGCGGGCGGCCTCACTAAGCCGGACGAGAGGATACCCTTCGAGGCCAAAGGGGAAGGCCGCCAACCGGAGCTTGGCCCCCAACCGGCGGGACTCGTCCCGAATCTCGCCCAGCGTTTTTTTGAAGCCGGCCCAACGCTCCATTGACGCCGGGGAGAGCCCCTGAACGAAAGGCGTATGCCATTTGGGAAGATCTCCCAAGAGGACGTTGGGCTGGCCGAACAGAACTCCCGAAACCAAGAGCCTCAAATGGCCCAAAAAACCCGAGCCCCCAACCAAGCTTTCCATTCGGAAAAAGCCGGTATCCCAAAGCCAGGTGGAGGAGGCCCGGTGACTGGCAGCCAAGTCGGGATGCCTCGCCGCATACAAGACATGCCGCTCATCTGGGTAGAGCGTGTCATCCAGATCGTTGGAGACGAAAAGGTAGAGTACCAAATCCGGATCCACGGCCCTGCCCACACGGCGGAGCAACCCCAGGCAGTTTTTCGCGTTGTACCCCGGAACCCCGGCATTGATGGTCTCCATTTCCCGGCCAGTCCGCTCCGACAACATCCCGGCCAAACGGGCACAGAAAGCATCCTCCGCCCGAACTCCAAAACCGAAGGTCATGGAATCGCCCAGGCAAAGGATCCGGGTGACACCTGGCTTCTTTTTATTGAGGGGACCTGAGCGGAGCCCCAAGTCATTGATGAAGACCGGGATCGCGTGGTCGGTGTTCCGATATCCCGGCATCAATTGGTAAGCCTGGAGGGGATCGTCGGCTGGCACGAAGAGATCCGTGGGCATATCGACTCTGAGAGAGCTGACATAGATCGCAAGTCCAGCCTCTACGATCAACCCACTGACCGCCACCCCCATTCCCACGGCCAGTAAGCGAAAAAGAAGCGGTCGCGACATTGATTCGTCTCCGGTGGGAGATCACGTCTAGGGGGTGGAAGTCGGTCAACGGCTGTGAAAATGCGGACGGCGGCGGCCGGACGGCGGCCGACGGGAGCGGACCACAATCAAAAGAAAAGATAGAGGTTTCTGAAACGTGGCTCCTGAAGGTCACCATTCCCTGGTGGATGTCCTTTGAAGAAATCGCGGCTTATGTTCCAGACGCGCCTTTTCCTTCGTCGGTTTTCTCCAACCAGCATGCGGCAAAATGATCTTCTTCCACGAGCTGGAGAAGGGGTTCTTCGTCGCATCGGCCGAACCTGTAGGAGCACCGGGTCTTGAACCGGCACCCCTTGGGCGGATTCCGGGGACTGGGCACGTCCCCCTCCAAAACGATCCGCTGCCGCGTTGCTTCCACCTCTGGGTCGGGAATGGGCACGGCTGAAATGAGGGCCTGGGTGTAAGGATGGCGAGGCTCCTTGTACAGTTTCTCACTGTCGGCGATTTCCACGATCTTGCCAAGATACATGACGGCGATCCGGTCACTGATGTGGCGGACGGCCGCTAAATCGTGAGCGATGAAAAGATAAGTCAGCCCAAACTGTTTCTGGAGATCGGCTAGAAGGTTCAAGATCTGTGCCTGGATGGAAACGTCCAGCGCCGAGATCGGCTCGTCGCAGACGATGAAATCTGGGTCTGCGGCCAAGGCCCGGGCGATCCCGATCCTCTGTCTCTGACCGCCGGAAAACTCGTGAGGATAGAGCCGCACTTGTCGCGGATTCAGGCCCACGACCTCCATGAGCTCGGCAGCCCTTGCATGGACTGTGGGACCTCGGAGCAGACCGTAGGTGCGGATCGGTTCAGAAATGATGCTTGACACGGTCATTCTGGGGTTGAGGGATGCGTATGGGTCCTGGAAAATCATCTGCATCCGCCTGCGGATGGGTCTAAGCTGTCTCTGGGTGAGGCTCGCCAGGTCCTGGCCCTCGTAGAGCACTTTCCCCTCGGTGGGCCGGTGAAGCTGCAGAAGCGTCCGTCCCGTGGTCGATTTTCCGCAACCGGACTCCCCCACCAATCCCAGCGTCTCTCCGCGGCGGATCTGGAAACTCACTCCATCCACGGCGTGGACCCGTCCCACTTCCCGCTGAAACAGGATCCCCTGGGTGATGGGGAAATGTTTCTTCAGTCCTTGGACATCGAGAAGCACGTCTTTCGTCCTGGCGGCAGATTGGCTGGCTTCGAGGCTCATCCCGCGCTCCCTTCCATTTCAACCCAACACCAGACATCGTGGTTTTTGGCCACCTGGCGCCGAGGCGGAAACTCTTCGCCACACTTATCCACGGCAAAATCGCATCTTGGCAAAAAGGGGCAACCTGGAGAGCGATCCAGCAAATAGGGAGGGTTGCCTCGGATGGGGGTCAGCTCTTCCTTTCTTCCCAAGTCGAGTCTTGGAACGGAGCGGAGCAAGCCTCGTGTATAAGGCTGGGAGGGAGAGGCAAAAAGTGACCTTGTGGAACCCTTTTCCAGGATCTTTCCCGCGTACATGACCAGGGTTTCATCGCAGATCCCGGCCACCACACCAAGATCGTGTGTGATAAACACAATGGATGTCCCCAATTCATCGCGAATCTTCTTCAAGAGCTCCAGGATCTGCGCCTGGATTGTCACATCTAATGCCGTCGTGGGCTCGTCGGCAATGAGTAATTCCGGCTCGCACAGGAGGGACATGGCGATCATCACCCTCTGCCGCATCCCTCCCGAGAACTGGTGAGGATAATCATCGATCCGTTCCGCCGCGTCGGGAATGCCCACAAGATCCAGCATCGCGATGGCGTGCCGCCGAGCCTTTTTCCGGGAAATTCGCTTGTGAAGCTCGAGAACTTCCGTGAGCTGAAGCGAAATCCTCAAAAACGGATTCAGAGAAGTCATGGGGTCCTGAAAAATCATGGAAATCCGGTCGCCACGGAGCTTTCGTTTCTCCGCCTCCGGCACGCCAAGGATCTCCTTGCCGCAAAAAAGGACGCGGCCTCCGTCAATGCGTCCCGGGGGCATGGGTATCAACCCCATAATCGCCAGGTTTGTGACGCTCTTTCCGCTTCCCGATTCTCCGACGATCCCCAAGATCTGGCCTCGGCGCACATCAAACGACACACCATCGACGGCCCGAACGAGCCCCTCTTCGGTGGCAAAGCTCACCCGCAGGTCGCGCACCGAAAGAATCGGCTGGTCGTTCTCTTTCATCGGTCACCTTCCTCGTCTGCCGCCCCCAACTTCGTCGCCCAACAACCTCACACTTTCCGGGTCTGCGGGTCCAGGGCATCCCGCAGACCATCACCCAAAAAGTTCAGAGAGAAAAGTGTCGCCCCCAGGAAGAGTCCCGGGAAGACGATGAGCCAGGGATAGACACTCATCGCCCTGGCACCGTCCGCGATGAGCGTTCCCCAACTGGCCTGCGGCGCCTGCACACCGAGTCCCAAGAAGCTCAGAAAAGCCTCTTCCAGCATCACCGCGGGCACGGTCAGTGTCGAGTAGACGATGATGGGTCCCAGGGCATTGGGAATCAAGTGGCGAAAGATGATCCCCATACTGGAGACGCCTATGGAATGCGCCGCTTCCACGAACTCTTTTTTTCGCAGGGAGAGCACCTGTCCCCGAACGATGCGGGCCATGGTGAGCCATTGGACGGCACCCAAAGCAATGAAAAGCAAATAGATGGTATCGATCTCCCAACCATATTTTGCCTTCAATCCATCGACAAAGACCAACAGAATGATGACCAGAAACATGTAGGGAATCGCGTACATGATATCGACAAAGCGCATCATGAGATTGTCGAGCTTCCCCCCGAAATAGCCAGCCGTCGCTCCGTACGCCACGCCGATGAGAAAACTCACCAATGTCGCAACGAGGCCCACGGCCAGGGACAATCGCCCACCGTACATGATCCGCGTCATCAGGTCCCGACCCTGGAGATCCGTGCCCATAAAATGCTGAAAATTGGGTTCCCGGACACCGTAATCCAGGTCGATGGCATCAAAGTCGTGGCCCGTGAGAAAAGGCCCGAAGACGGAAAAGAGAAGCAGTGCTCCCAAAACCGCCATGCTCGCCATGGCCATCCGGTTCCGCTTGAGCCGCCGCCACGCATCCTGCCAAAGAGAGAAACCCTTCTCTGCCTGGCCCGGGTGATCGCTTTTCATCCGCTCAGTCATAGGTCACTCGAGGATCCAAGAACCCGTACAGAATGTCCACTACGAGGTTCAGCATAATCAGCATGGAAGAATAAAACAGCACGACCCCCAGGACCAAGGTGTAATCCCGATTGATGGCTCCGTCGATGAAGTACCGCCCCAACCCTGGCACCAAAAAGATCTTCTCCACAACGATGGAACCGGTGAGCAAACGGGCCGTCGCCGGCCCCAGGAAGGAGATCACGGGCAGCAGCCCGCCCCGGAGCGTGTGGCGCCACAAGATCAACGACTCCGGGAGTCCCTTCGCCCTGGCCGTCCGAACAAAGTCCTGGCGCACAACCTCCAACATGCCACCTCGAGTCAAGCGTGCGATATAGGCTGCGTAGATGGCCCCCAGAGTGATGGTGGGAAGAATCCAGTAGCGCGGGCCATCCCACCGGGCTGGGGGCAACCAATACAAAGTCAGGCTGAACACCAGGACCAACAAGGGACCCAAAACGAAGTTCGGGATGGAGACCCCCAACATCGCCGCCGACATCGAACCATAGTCCCAGGCGGTATTCTGCCGGAGCGCGGCCACGAGTCCCGGCACCATCCCCATGATGATGGCAAAGAGCAGGGCCATCCCGCCAAGATGAATGGAGACAGGAAACCCTTCGGCGATGATGCTGCCGACACTCCTGTTGGCGTATTTGAAGGAGGGCCCGAAATCGCCCGTGAGAATTCCACTCCAGGGCCGGCTTCCGTCCCCTCCAAACGCCTTCACCCCACCCTGGCCGGGGTTGAGGTTCAAGGGTCCCAAGTAGGTGAGATACTGTTGCCAAAGGGGGCAATCAAGACAGTATTTTGTCCTCAGATTGGCCTCCACCTCGGGCGACACCCGCCGCTCCTTGTCAAAAGGTCCGCCCGGTGCCAAACGCATCAGAAAGAACGTCGCCGTGACGATGATCCACAAAACCGGGATCGCCGCCAACAGTCTCCGAATCATGAAGCGAACCACCGAACTCTACTCCTTTGCACGCCAATCGTGATCGATCCAGACGTATTTCAGCGGGTGTACGTCCTGAATGTTCGAGGTGTATCCCCGAACATAGGGCTTCTTCAAATAGAAGGTGGTGTAGATGTAGAGTGGAATGATGGGAAGCTCATCCATCAGGATCTCCTCAGCCTCGTAGAAGATCTGCATTCTCCGCTGGGGGTCCGACTCCCTGGCGGCCATGGCAATCAATTCATCGTACCGGCGATTCGACCAGCCGGTGTTGTTGTTGCCACCGCCGGTCAAGAACATGTCCAAGAAGGTATTGGGATCGGCGTAATCACCAATCCACCCCGAGCGCGAAATCTCGTAGTCCAGGCTTCGCTGGCTCTTGAGGTAGACCTTCCATTCCTGGTTCTTGAGCCCGATGTCGATTCCCAGGTTCTTCTTCCACATCCGTTGCATGATGACGGCGATCTGCTTGTGCTGCTCCGTGGTGTTGTACAGGATGCTCAGCTTCGGGAACCCCTTCCCGCCCGGGTATCCGGCTTCCGCCAAGAGCCTTTTGGCCTCCTTTACGTCAAAGCGGAGCAGGCGAGGCGACTTGTACCGGGGAATCCCATCGGGGACAAAGTACCATGCCGGGAGCTGCCCGGCGCGCAGGAACCGGACCATGGCTTCCCTGTCCACGGAGAAGGCCAGCGCTCTGCGCACCCGCTTGTCCTTCAGCACTGGGTGGTTCACATTGATCCGGTAGAAGTAGGTACCCAGGTAGGGGTGAATGGCGTAGTCTTTCTTCGTCTTGATCCTGGGGATGAACTCCAAAGGAATATAGTTGGAAGGCTCGATGTCGATTTCCCCCGCCTTGTACAAGTCGCAACCCGTCGTATACAGCTCCACGGGATAGGCTATGACCTTCTCCAGCTTGACGTTTTCCCCGTCCCAATAGGTTTCGCTCCGCACCATGACAATCCGGTTCTGGAGAGAGTGCTCTACCAGCCGGAACGCGCCGTTGGAGACCATCCGCTCCGGTGTCGCCCAGCGTTCGCCATATTTCTCAATGGTGGCGGGATGAACAGGGGATAGAGGGTAAAACGCGGTCAACGACAAAAAATACTGGATGGGATTGTCCAGCTCCACCCGCAACGTCCGGTCATCCAGAGCCGACACACCGACATCCTCGGCCCGCGCGACTCTGGCCTCCAGCCGGGCGGTCCATTGGAGGCCTCCCGCCTCAGCGCGGATCGTCCCTGAAACCTTCTTCTCCCGGTCGTTCCGGTCCAAAACCCCCGAAACGTTAAACTCCAGGGAAACCGGATCGCCCCCATCCAGAACCCATTTGC
The DNA here is from genome assembly GCA_024278345.1 of bacterium. Lineage (GTDB taxonomy): Bacteria > CSSED10-310 > JAJRTK01 > JAJRTK01 > JAJRTK01 > JAJRTK01. The sequence continues at coordinate 11,867 of JAJRTK010000100.1, forward strand.
CAGTCACGGAGCCAGTAGCTTCTCCCGTTTTCGCGATCTCCAGCGATCCTTGGAGGCGTCCCTTGGCCCAGGGCACCTCCAGAAGGAGATCGCCCCGCAAGACACCTGTTGGCTTCTCTTCGGCATCGAGGACCGGGGACAACGTGATCTCGGCCCGGGAATCCCCTTTGTCAGACTGTTGGGAGGCTTCAGTAGCTGGCTGCCAGATCACTTCCGGCTTGGAGGAACCTCTTCGGCGCAGTTCAGTGGCCCAAAACCGGCCAATCCATTCCCCGGTGCAGTAAGCCTTGCCGTGGCGGACACCGAAAAGCAAATAGGCATATTGCGCCGCTGTGGCCGGGTTCAGGAAGCGGCGCCAGGAATAGACGAAGTCGTGGGCCGTCAAGGGATCTCCATTGGACCAGCGAGCATTCTTTCGCAAGTGGAAGAGGTAGACCCGGCCATCTTCGGAAATCTCCCAACTCTCCGCCATCCCCGGCAGGGGCGTCAGATCCTTGGGGTCGTAGCTGGTGAGGCCTTCGAAGAGCGCCCAGGCGATCCGTCCGTCCGGCTGGCCCGTCATCATCTGGGGATCCAGATATTCCGGCTCGGCCCCATTGTTGAACCTCAGTACCTGCCCCTTTGGCGGCAACACCTTGCCGAAGTAGTCCGAATCGGATCCACAGCCCGCGGAAACCAACACTACCCAGAGCAATAAGCTAAGGAGCAACCCTCGCTGCCTGCGCCACAGGTCCATCAAGACGCGCTCAATCCAGACAGGCCCCTGATCGCTCATAGCTCCGAGTCCTCCCAATCCTCCTCGAGCTCCTCATCGGCAGGGAATTCCTCCGCAGGCCCAGGCGACGGTGTCACGGATTGTCCATCCGCTGGAGTCACCTGAGCCGTAGAGACAGTCGTCGATCCTCCTTTGAGGCTGCACCAATAATGAGAAGCCTGGAGCTTGCGGAGCCGAGGATCAATCGTTACTGCCCGCTTTGGAGCCAGGACCAAAACCCTCCTGTAAGCGTAGATTGCCCGTACGTAAGCTTCAGCGGCTCGACGATACCGTATGGCTTGGGCAGCTGTTTTTTTCTCCGCCTTGGCCTCCATTTCCAAAGCCATGCCTCGCTTTGAATAGTTGTCTGCCTCCTCAATAGCGATGATCAGATCATTGTCCCCCCCCCAGTCCGTCCAAGCCAACCACAGACAGGCAACCGTCAGAACCGCGACAAAAGCAGCCATCAAAGGGTATCCCCACCGAATCGAAGATCCACCCATGGTCCCTTGGCGTCTTACCGGTCTGGCCTTCGGCAACAGATTGAGCTTCGGATCGTCACGGGGTGTCAACCGTTTGAGCTCAACCTCAAGTCTAGGCAAAGAGCTGCCGCCAGAACCAGTGGTGACGGAGCGAATCACCCCGGAGCCGCAAAGAGCCACCTCCCCCTCGAAAGAGTCAAACGCGATGTCGAGTTCCACCTGGGTCCCCCTCCGCACACGATGCCGCCCGCGGAGGATCATTCGTTTTCGGCCAAAATCACACGATTCGAGGTACGAGCGAACACTCCCCTCGCCAAGTGTGATGAAAACCGGTAACGGGCGCCCCTTGTTCCGCTCCAGCCTCTCTGTCAGACTCTCAAGAAGTTCGTTTTTTTCGTCTTGAGACATCTTCCAAGCCCTTCCCATTGCTCTGTCTGTTTTGCCCAACTTCCATGCCGCCCATCGGTCGTGGGAAACAAAGTACACCGCCCGGGCAACCAACACAATCGCAGCTGGGCTGCCAGAAACCCGGCCGCTCCACCATCTGCTCCCGAGAGCCGCCTAGGCATTCACCGGGCAGAACGATTCAACATCCAACAGGTGCAGGCTCCAACGGCCACGAGCGCAACCAAGCACTGAGCAAACCCCATCGATGGCAAAGCCACGACCATCACGACCATGGAAGCCGCCGCCCCGCCTGCCAAATCCGAAGCATAGAGCAACGTCGCGGAATCGGTTCCCGAATTGTAATTCCAAACCGCCCGGGCAAAAATCCTGCCCACGGAAAAACCACACGCCCCTAGGAAGGCCGCCGCAAGACAACCGGCTTGCCACTCCCCCAGGTCCAACCGCCCGAGGAGCTCGAACGCCAACAACATGACGAGGGAGAGGCTCGGCAGCGCCCAGAAGAAACCTCCACCATCGACACTGTTGTCCCGAAACGCTCTCATCCCCACCAGATTCCCCAGCCCCAGGCCTCCTAACAGGAACGCAAAAAGAACCCCAAAGACCGAAAACAAGACCCCATGCTGGACAGAATACTGATAAAGGACCAGTAACTCCATCGCCATCAGCCAAAAGCCCGCGAGCCCCACCGCCACCACGAGCATTCCCCGGAAAGCGCGAGGAGAACCGCCCCGTTTGCCCACGGTCCAACCCCAAAGTGCCAACAACCCCAACGCGACCCCAACGTGCCATAACTGAAGGCGCCAAGCCCAACGCAACAAAACAAGCATCTTGCCGTACCACCGCTGGCCCCAGTAGTCAGCGTCGTATCGGAGCAGGACCGGCTTCCAGTCACTGTGGAGCGCTACGGTCCCTGAATCAAGTAGATAATCCGTCTTCTGCTTCCGATATTCTTCATCAAGCACACCGCGAACATAGACTTCGTTGAAGGTATTCGTCTGCACGCCCCTCGCTTCGAGCCTGCGAAGAACCGTCTCGGCATCGGGCAAAGGTACCGGCCCCTTGCAAGCCAATAAGAAATCGTAATGGCCGGGAATTGCCCAGACAGTGGGAAAGACGCTGGCAAGCGTCTTGTAGATGCTCCGATTCAAGTCCTCGATCCCCTTGGTCGCCTCCCAAGTCTCGTCTCTGCCAAACCAGTCCCGATCCGTGCCGGGAAAAAGCTGGATCGTCAATATCCCCGGGGACCGGAGCGCTCGAAAAACTTCCTGGAAGAACTCCCTGGAATAGAGCCGAGCCATCTGCGCCACATAAGGATCTCCGAAATCCACGAGCACGGCATCAAAACGATCTTCGTAGCGCCTCAAGAAACGCCGGCCATCCTCGTTCCAAATCCGAGTGCGAGGATCACTAAAGCCCGCCGCTGTCTGCTGCCGAAAAAATCGTTTCGCTACATCGACAACCACGGGGTCGATCTCCACGTAGCTCGCTCTTTCCAAGGGATGCTTTAGTGCTTCTACCAGGGAACCTCCAACGCCTCCGCCGATCAATACGATATTCCTGGGATCAGGCAGAGCCGCCAACGTGAAGTGAACGATCTGTTCGTTGTGATAGTAACCCCCGTCCTCTGACCACATGACGACGTGATTCACCGCGAACAATCGCGCACCACTGTCCCGCCTTTCCAGGACCTCTACATCACTATACCGGGAACTCTTCGAATAGACATGATGGTAGTATTTCGCCCAGCGCAGCTCGGTGGAGGCTCGATCCACTCTCTTGGCCAACCCCGTCCATTCCACCGTGAACCAGGTCCCCAAGAGCGCAGCGGTGGCGGCTAGCGCCCAAAGCCTGCCGCTGCGACGGCGGCCCGCGGAAAAAAAAGCCGCTGCAAAAGCTGTCACGCCACAAACCAGGCAAACAAGCCATGCAATCCTGAACAGACCCCACCGTGGAACCATCAACAAACCAAAACCAACGCCGGCTACAAGGCCACCGAGCGATTCCAAGGCATAGACTCGCACGCCCCCCGATCCGTCCGGTTTGCCCTGGCTCGAAAGCAACTTGGCGGCAAATCCGTACGCGATACCGAACGCGACGCAGGGCGGGCCAAGCACCAGGGAGCCATAGGCGAAAACCCCGGGAAAGGTGATCCATGAGACCTTCCCATGGATCAGGCGAGCCGCGAAGACAGCCACCGGTACCAAGGAACCCGCGATCCCGAGGCTCAAAGCAACCATCGAAGAGCTGATTCGAGCCCCATCGACCCATAAACCCGTGGAAAAGGCTCCCACTCCAACCCAGAAGAGCCACAATCCCAAGCAGATCCCCAAGAAGAGCTCAAAATCGTAAAAGGTAACGGTCAATTCGCGAATGAGCACAATCTGCGCCAACAGCGAAGCCCAACCCAAAACAAACGCCAACACTCCCAGCGTAAGGCTCTCCCAACGGCACCGTTCCTCTTCCATTCCAGCTCCAACCAGTACACCTTGAGATTCAAACAGAACGCTTTTTTTCCGAAACCAGGCTCCGCGTCAGAACAAAAGTCGCGCCCAGTTCCATTCCGGAGGTTTTCGAGCGTAGAGCTCCTTCAGAGCAAGACTTATGGAAACCCTCTTCCTTTCTTCAGGTTGGGGTCCGCTCCGGTCGGCGGCAATCCGTCCGCCGCCCGGAGCCCATCAGCGCCACCGGCCAAGGCCCACTGCCCTCAAGAGACTTTGCAACCTTTCGCCACGCTATATGACAAACTGGGCGCTCCCACCAGGGAAGCCAGCAACCATGCCTCTCCCAACGACAAGAAAGAGCCGCTGGAAGACTCGCTCCCAGCGGCTTGAAGTTTCTTCGCTCTTCTCACGAAACCCTGCCTCACCAGCAACGGCATCGCAAGAGGAACTCGCGGATCTACAGGCTGTCCATGGGGAACTCCTGCCAGAGCAAGGTATTCGTCAGAACCTTACCACTCTGTACGGGCGAGAAGATCTTCACACTCTTGACCGCCGGCCAGTATTCGAAGGAGAAGAACTGACAGTTGTGAACGGTATCGGCAATCTCAGTTCCCTTGATGTAGGCTGTTTCGTAGGGGAAACTCTTGTGAAGGTGGCTCTCTCCCGTGGTGTAAACAACGCCTTCGATATGGACCGGACCTCCCATGCCACTGGTGCCGGTCTTGTCGATCTTGATTTTCGTGCCTGCGATGATTGCCGGCAGGGCAAAGTCCACCAAGTCGTCGTAATCACCATCGTTGTTCCGGTCGATGATGCTCTTCTGGAAGTAAGGGGCATGGATGTAAACGAAGGCAGGACTCACCAAACAGCCCTCAAGGTAGAGGACTTCGTTGGATGGAAGCAGGAGATCGATGCCACCCTCGATGTAGAAAAAGCGGGCCGGAGCGCCGTTGGCATCGATGGATGCCGTGTTGGTCGCCGTAACCATGTACCGTGCGGCAAGGCCGAGAGTGTCTCCCGCCGCGGCATCACACACTTTGTCCTTGTTCATGTCCATGCAGATGGGAATGTCTTCCGGAACCAGGCCAACCCCTCCGGACGGGTTGGGCTTGTAGACCCGGAACAGGTTCCCTACGCTACCGGTTGTGTCCTCGACAAAGCCCGCATTGGTCAACACCGGGTTGAAAGGTTCCTTGAACTGATTGATGTAGGTCATGAAATCGGCTTCACTGGCGAAATAGGTGCCCGTGGCTTGGGCTCGTGTTTTGATGTCGGCCCACGGCACGTTGGGGAAGGGGATTGTCTCCGGAATCAGCACGCCGCGATCAGGACCATAAAAGGGTGAACCCGGAGTTCCATCGGTGGCGTCGTCAGTAAAGGGAGCGACTGCCTTCCCACCGACAACTCCGCCCATGTTCGAAGCCGGATAATCAACCCCGGAGCCATCCCCAGCAGATCCGTCCGTCATGCTTTTCGTGCCCTGGGCATCCCCGGAGGGATCCTCCACAATGGCTGGATAACCGCTCAGAGCAGGGGCACCGGTCCCCGGCCCTTGGTTCAGAAAAAGCTGTCCCACGGCCTTGACTTCCCCCCGAATCTTAATCGCCTGCGCCACCAAGATGTCGCCGTTGGAAAAGACGGAAGACTGGATCTCCAGCATGTTGGGAAGTTCATTGTGATTGTCAAAGTGGACATAGTTCCCAAACAGGGCATAGGCCAGTGCTTGGGTGGGGGGGATCTCCACATCGGCGATGATGGCTCGGCGGGTGGGTCCCGTCCGGCCGATTCCTACGATGTAGAGACGCTTGTCGCTTTCGATGGCCGGGTTGTCGTCGCCGTCCGCGTTGTCCACGAAGTAAAGAGTGTACAGCCCCTCGCCCGCCGGGCCGCCGGCCGTGTCCTGGAGCAAATTGCCATTCACGTCCTTGGCAGGATGAATTTTCCCCGCCACCACAAGGTCGAGAGCTTCCTCCATGGATTGAGCGCCAATATTGGTCTCCCATGGTGGGGTCTGGATCACTCCATTGGTCAAGTCATCGATGACCTGTTGCAGTCCCGCCAAGGTCAGTCCCTGGCTCTGGGCTATAATTTCCTGCCACCGGTCCACGGAGGTTTCCAGCATGAAAAGGCCCCGGTACACGCCGGACTGCGCGGCATCAAACGACGCAGTGACATCACGCCGCATCTTGCTCTGCTTGCCGTGATACAGGGACCGTGAAATCGACACCGTCGCCAAGGCGCCGATGACGATGAAGAAGAGCAGCACAATCGCCAGTGAGCTGCCCTTTTGGTCATTCAGCGTGCGTCTTATGAACATTTCGAAACCCTTTTCTGAAAAGCTCACCCAAGAAGCTGACAACCGATCTGAAATGCAGGCGAAACATTGAGACTTCACCTGCCAATCAGACTGGCTCATCACTTCTTTTTGTCCTTGTCCTTGTCCTTGTCCTTGTCCTTGTCCTTGCACTCATCCGGATCTTGGCCATCGGCGCAGGGATCATCCTTGTTCTTCATGTCCTCTTTCTTGCCGGAATCTCCCTTGTCTTTGCCCTTGTCTTTGTCCTTGTCGTTGTTGCCCTTATCGGATCCGGTTCCGTCGTTACCACCGCCACCGTTCCCGCCTCCGGAGCCGCCAGTCCCCGAAGTTCCTCCGCTCCCGCCAAAGGATTCACTGGATCGGTGACCATAGATGTTCGTCTGAACGGCTTCGCGGTGATCGACGCCAGTGAGGGGGTCGGTCCACTCGATGACGACCGTCACCCGCTTGTAGTCGGTCACTGAACCGTCCGTCGGCGTGATCACGCCATCGGCATCGGCCGCCCCGATTCCGTCTTCGACATCATCGATGGGCTCGATGAAAACATACCGCGTAGCTGGAATCGCATCATCGAGTTGAATGGTGTGCTTCCACCACGGCTCGTTGTTATCCCTGCCGTCATCGTCATAATCGACGTAACCCAAGTAGGGTTCGTATCCGTTATAAGGGGCTTGCGCCGCGGGAAATCCCGTCCCAAGCATAGAGTAATCATAAGAGCGGAGTAGCTCCAACATTCTGTGAGCCTCGTTCTCCACGCGGTTGGCGAGTGCCGTGTTCTCCGTGCTCTTGTGAGCATAGAGAAGCATCGGAAGCACGCCCAGCATGAGAACCAAGAGCACAGCGACCGCGAGTACCGTCTCTAGAAGCGAAAAACCGCTCTCTTTCTTATGGATAACTTTCAGCATACCCTTCCTCATGTCAATGGACTCCTGATGTTTCTAGGATGGACCTCCACGGTGACGTGTGCCTCGTGGAGAATCCAGATTCTTCCGCGATAGGGGCGCTCGAGATGGAGATTCAGGCGAATGGAACGAATCCTGGTCACCTCTTGAATGTGGTCAATCCAGAGATTCCCGTTTTGGATATTGCCCAACTCTCCCTCCTCCACTCGGCCATCACCCTGACCGGGATCGGGATTGGCGGCATCCCAAACGCCATCCAAACCGACATCGTATCTCGGGTGCCCCGCCACGGCATCGTATTCCGGCAAGCCTTGAAACTCGAACACATTGTAATTAGTAAACGACTGGGCTGGGCTAGTAATCGTGATGACCTGAACGTTGGGAACTAAGTGCTCCGCGATGAGGATATTGGAATTTGCCCATACACTCGGATTCTGGAAATTCGCGGTTTTGTAGGTCTGGGGAATGGGCTCATCAGCGGCTACAGCCAGAGCCGGGAAGCGCACGCGCACAAGGCGGTAAAGAAGATCCGGCTTGCCGTCCTGGTTCGCATCGTCCGCTTTCCCATCTTTATCCACGTCGATGAAGTCCTGTTTCCCATCGTGGTCCCGATCCGAGGGTCTCAAGCCGTAACCCACGACTTCGTTAGAGACGGTCCGGAAGATCCACCCATCGACCACCGTTGGATAGGGATCGCCCATTTTAGTCACACTGATATTGACCCATTCCACCGATTTCAGATTCGAGCGAAGATCCATGACCACACGCTGAGACACCTGTTCTCCAAGCCCGTCGAGTTCCGTAATGGCTTCATCGCGTGACGAAGCCAAGCGGGCCACGGATAAAAAGGAAAACACCATGGCCAACACAGCCCCGAAGATCGCCATGGCGATCAAAAGCTCGATGAGGGTCACACCGCCTTCAGCCACGAGCTGCCTACGGCATTTTCCCTTGTCACCTACTTTCATCCGCCACACGCGGCTTGGGCCATGACAAAGTCCACCAAGTATCTTCACGATGTGCCTCCAGACTCTTGCGATGTCCTGCACGACAATTTCTTTTTTCGGGTGTTCCCAATCCGGGAAACCTCATCACGGATCGACCGCAGTCTCTTGACCACTGTCTCCCCCGGGGTCCTCACCTGCCAGGCAACCCTCGGCGTATGTCCGCCCGCGGGGTCCACCTCTCCTCGTCCTTGGTGGAAACGCGCCGACTGCCTCACTGCGATCCGCCAATAAGAATCCCGGACCAATCGACGGGAAACTTCGCTCCCATAGGTGCAACACTCCACTCTCAATGTAGGAGCCAACAGCACGATCTGTCAAATAAGGGCAACCTCACCAACCATCGGGCACCAGATGGAAAATCCCTAACCTGGGAAAACGAGATCATATTACGACAGATTTAGCAATATTTATCGCGGCTCACTCCCTCCGAAAATCAAGCACAAAATACGATTTTCGAACAGGGCAGTCCCTCATCTAGATCGTGCTCTTTTCTAGGGCGTAGGTTGTCGGTACACTTTCAGATCTCTTTGTGTTAGGTTCCGCTTCCATCGGTATCGCCCCGTGCCTTTGGCACGAGTTCCCCGGGGCACCCGCTGATCGCCATTGTCGGCGCTCTCGATCCATTGCCCTGAGGCCAGAGAGCCACCGACAATCCACCGACCGACCGAATCTAGATCGAGAGCAGGAAGCTGTATCCATGCCCGTAGAAGTCATCTATGTCCTTTGCCTTTTCCTTCTGGCGCTTCTTCTCTTTGCGCTGGAACCGATTCCGGTGGATGAGACCAGTTTCTACATCATGGTCCTTTTGGTGCTCGCGGAAATTCTCACACCGGCGGAGGCCGTTCGGGGCTTTGGGAACGAGACCCTTTTGACCCTGGCCTGCATGTTCATCCTGGCAAGTGGACTCATACGAACCGGGGTCATCGACGCGGCGGCAAGGCAACTACTCCTCCTGGCGCCTTCCGCGCCGCGCGTGGCACTGGGAGCGACACTTGGTTTGGCGACGGTTCTCTCGGCGTTCGTCAACAACACGCCAGTTGTCGTGATGTTCATTCCACTCCTGATTGCCATCGCCAAGCCGCACGGTATCTCCACGTCGAGATTGCTGATTCCCCTGTCTTTCCTTGCCACTGCCGGCGGAACCTGCACAATTATTGGATCTTCCACCAACCTCCTAGTCAATGCCATGATGGAGCAGACCTTTGGCATGGAGCCTCTTCGTTTCTTCGAAACGGGGGGATTCGGTCTATTCCTCGTTCTTTTTGTCGGAGTTTACCTTCTGGTGGTTGGACCGGCCCTTCTCCCTGATCGCCCCAGCGTCGTGGATCTGGTACCCCGGTCAGCGCCGGCCCACTATGTGACACAGATTCGCATCGGCCCCGGTTTTCGCGACCTTGGAAAACCGATCACCGAGGTTCGCCTACGAAGCCAGGCTCTGGTCATCAGCCATATCCTTCGTGGAGGTGCGTCATTTTGGCCGCCTTTTGGCGATGGTACCGTCAGGGTTGGAGACGTCTGGATCTTGCACGGTCCCGCTCAGGCCATCGGTGAGCTCAAGGAAGAACGGGGAATCGAGCTTTTTCCGCTTTTGGAGGAGCGGCTAAGCCGCGCTCACGGGCGAGAAAGCATATTGGTGGAGCTTCTCGTCCCGCCAGCATCGGGTTGGATTGGAAAACGGATTAGCGATCTCCGGCTCTGGAGCCACTATCGAGTCAACGTCCTTGGTGTCCAACGCCGCGGAGAACACAGGCTACGAGAGCAGATGGAAGAGAGCCGGCTCGAGATGGGCGATATTCTGCTGGCCCTTTCGCCATCCGCCGACCTCCATCACCTCAAGCAGGAAATCGGTTTTGTGCTCCTCGATCGCATTGACAAGAGCGTGTTTCGGGAGACTCGACGCATACGGGCAGCAGTGATCTTTGCTTGCGTTGTGGTGGGTATGTTTCTTACAAACCCGAGCCTCCACGTTCCTTGGTTCCAAAGCCTTGGATTCCTCACAGTGGCCATGACGGGAGTCGCGGCGATGCTGTTGGGCGGTTGCCTCACACTTTCCGAAGCCTATGGAAGCCTCGATCGCAAGGTGCTCATGCTCATCGTGGGCACTTTGGCGCTGGGAGACGCCATGGTGAAAACCGGCGCAGCCGGGGTGGTGGCTGAGTGGATCATAGGGCCACTCGCCACATTCGGGCCACGTGGCGCTTTGTCGGGAGTGATCCTTCTGAGCATGGCCCTGGCCACCGTGATTTCGAAGAACGCGGCGGCACTCTGCATCACTCCCGTCGCCATCAGCATCGCCGTCCAACTCGGGGTGGAGCCCCGGGCTTTCATCATGGGGGTATGCCTGGGAGCTTCGTCGAGCTTCCTCATGCCAGTGAGCAACCAAACGCACTTGATGGTCTATTCGGCGGGGCAGTACCGGACCCGGGACTTTCTAAAGGTTGGCCTGCCGCTCAGCATCGGAATCTGGATCATGGGCTCCGCGATCATTCCCTGGATCTGGCCCCTCTGAATCGAGGGCAACCCACAGGGTTCCTCAGGGACAGGAGATCTTCCTGGACCTTCAAGCTGCCTCCTCTGTCTCCGCCACGAACTCGAGAGGCACGCTCAAAACTGCCTGAGCCTCCCAGACGTCGGAGTGGACTCGGACAACTGCCAGCCCCTCTTCCCCGGGCTGCCCGCGAAGCGAGGCAGACAAGACACCGGACTGCGTTCGGCCCGAACGCCGACTGAGTTTCCCCCGCGAAGTGGTGAGGCGCAAGCGATGCCCCTCAACGGGGCGACCTCCCACGCAGACCCGGACGACTACGCGAGCCTCATCCGTCACGCAAAGCCTGGACGGCGAAACGCACAAGCTGATTCTCAGCCTTGATTCCTGCGCCATCTCCACCCCCATCGCCGATTCAACCAACATCTGGGGCAACAGTGCCTCTACGTGCCTCATTTTCCCGGTTCTCCCGCGCTTGCCATCTCAAAAAGCGGAGTATGAGAAGCGACATTGCAAAAAGTATACCGAAATTCGCAACAAGCCGTTGCGAAAACTTGCTCCCCCGGTGCAAGCGCCCTTCACGCATGAAACTCCCGAAACCAACCGATGGGAATATGCAGTTATTCACGACTATCTATGTAGCGACTAGCTACGGCCAGTACATAAGAATGGCCGAGAGGGAGGAGTTCGAAATATCGCCAAATCGACATTAATCCACTGAAGTTGCAGGCGTTTTCAAAGCAGCAAAATAGGTCACTGCACATTCACTGCACGATTCCGACGAAGGGTCTGGCATCGTATGGGTCGGTGAAAGTCATCTCCTCCCTCTCACACCAATCGGGCCGTCGGCGAAACGAATTCGCCGTACACAAGAGATACAGGAAGCACAGCGATTGGCTCGGACCCAGGCAATCAAAGAGATCAAGAAACTCATGAAGATTGCCGGGCTGACGGCAGTAGAATTACAGAGCAGCAGCGGCCAGTCCCCTGCCCCTGGTTAAGAAACAGAGGAATTTGGCCACGGGAGGCAGATTTGTTGGGCCTCTTTGGATTAGGCGCAATAGCATCAAAATCTTCACCGGCGTTGTCCAAAGTCTGCTACAGTGAATTTAATCCCCCTGGAACCCCTTGAGTCTGTGAGTCCTTCGATTCCACCCTGTTCGCCGCCCCGGGAACCAGCAACAAGCTGCCGAGCATCGAAAGAGGAAGCCAACATGCCAGATAGTGTATCGGGTACCTCTACAAAGGCAGTGCTCGGGTATCCACGCAAGGCGGGACATTCCCGGGACTGTGGAATCGCAAGCGTCCGGGCAACGCCTCGCTATCGCTCGGCGGGTCACGCCGCACGTTACCCGTAGGTCGTCCGGGGCCTCCGGCCCCGGTCCCCGGCAGGGCTTTGCCCTGCACCCACCAGGGAGCTCGCTCCCTGGACCCACATTCATGTACGACGCGTTGCGTCTTGGTTTTGGCGGGTGTCCCGGCTTACGTTGATACCCC
>JAJRTK010000101.1 GCA_024278345.1 bacterium
ACTTCTGGAAGAGGCGGATGGCGGTTTTGGCGTAGATCTTTTCCGGCGCGGTTTCGGGAGTCCGCGGTTTGTCTTGGGCGGCGGCTGGCCGCGGGGCCTCCGGCTGCGCCATCGCCCGGGGGACCGGGAGGATGGCGAGAGCCGCCAGGAGGATTGCGGTGAGCGGGCGGCCTTTTCTTGGGGTTGTCGCCCTGTTTTGCGTCGTTGGTCCGGGGGAGCGGGAGGTTTTTGGGAATGGGGCTCGGTCCCGCCGGTGGCAAGGGGCGAGCGGCGCGAGCGGCTGCGAGCGACGGGAGCGGAATGCAGCACGAGAGACGAACGGATTGTCCGATGTCGGACGGTGCTGCGGGAGGTTTTGGGCCAAGGAATCAGCTCCTATTCCGGTTTTGCTCGACTTCTTCGATTCTGCGGACAGCTTGTTCGGCAACTTTCGGGTTCTTGGCCGTTCGGCGGACTCTCCGGAGGATCTTGATGGCTTCATCGAATTGCCCCAGCTTTTCGTAGACACTGGAAGCTCTGAACTGAGCCTGCACGCTCCAGTCCCCTTGATCGGGGTAGAGATAGGCAACCTTCATGTAGGCGGCGATAGCGTCGCTGGCCCGGTGGAGCCGGGCATAGCATTCGGCGACGTAGAATTGGGCTCGGGCGGCGTTGGCAAGATCCTGGCTTTTGAGTGCCAGGCGAAACGAGGAGAGCGCCTTGTCGTAGTCGGCCTCCTGCTCGAAGTAGATGATGCCGATCTCCAGGCGGGCCGAATGGGCAAGCTCTGAATCCCGGTACTGCTCCAAGACGTTGAGGAAGGCTCGCTCGGCCTCTTTGGGGCGACCGCTCCGGTAGAGCGCGACGCCTTTCCGGAGTGCTGCCGACGGGGCCAGAACCGATTTGGGATAGCCCTCGATCAGTTGGCGGTACCTTTCAGCGGCTTCGGCGAAGAGGACGCGTTTTTCGGCGATCCGAGCCAATCCCAACAAGGCGTTGGGTGCCAAGGGGCTTTCCGGATAGTTGCGCAGAAGGTCTTCATACGCAGTCCGGGCATGGCCGAGCTCGCCGAGCTCCCAATAGCAGATCGCCGTCCTGTAGATGGCGTCGTCGGCCACTTCGGACTCCGCGGCCTGGCGCAAGATCACCTCGTACGCGGAGATCGCCTCTTGGATCTGCCGTCGATCGAAGAGTTGTTCTCCGATGAGGAGCTGCACGAGGGCTGCGGACTCACTGTTGGGCTTGGCCGCAAGGAGCAGGCTCGTTTTTTGGACGAACTCGTCGAAACGGCCCTGCCGGTAGTAGCTCAGGCCAAGGCCGTAGAGTGCGTCTTCTGCTTCTTGGGAGTCAGGAGCAGAGCGCGTGATCTGGTTGTAGCGGATGATTGCTTCCTCGTAGCGACCGAGGTTGTAGAGGCAATCGGCCATCTTCAAAGCAGCTTTACGGCCCAGGGTTTCGCCCCGCGCCATTTCCCGGAGCTGGCCGAACGTTGAGATCGCCGGCGTGTAGCTCCGAATCCGCATCTGGGAAAGCCCCGTTTGCCAGAGTGCGAGCTTGGCTAGAGAGCCGTTGGGATAGGTGATGGCAAGCTTCCGGTACCGCAGGATCGCCTCGTTGAGGTTGCCTTGTTTTTGGAAGGCCTTCGCAACGAAATAGAGGGCTTTTGGAGCCAGAGGCGAAGAGGGGAACGACAAGAAAAACGCCTGAAGGCGGTCCGTGGCTTCGGTGTAGCGGTGGCCCAGGAGGCTGGCCTGACCGCCTCGGAACTCCGCTTCGACCGCGAAGGGAGAACCGGGAAACTCTTGGAGAAGCCGTTGGAATGAAGCCCGTGCTTCGTCGAAACGCCCAAGTTTTAGCATGACCCAACCTGCCCCGAAGAGGGCGTCATCTTGGCGATCATGCCGCTTTCCTGCCCCAAGGAGCCCTTGGTAGAGGCTCAAGGCTTCCGGAAGCCTGTTCAGGTGGTACAGGGTCTCCGCGATCCAAAAATCCACTTCTTCCTTCAAGCTCGAGGCCGCCGGCAGTTTTCGCACTTGCCGGAGCTTGGCCAGGGCGGCGCGGTAGTCCTTTCCAAGGTAGGACAAGACGCCTCCTCGGAACCGGGCCGCCGCGGCCAGCCTCGGCTTGCCTCTCGTGGGGATCTTGTCGAAGAAGAGAAGTGCTTTGGGGTAGCTCCCAAGCTTCAAATGGGCTTCGCCGGCCAGAAACCAGATCTCCGGAAGATGCTCCGAGTCAGGGTGTTGTCGGGCGAACGCTTCGGCTAGTTCCAAGACGATGCGGTGGTTGTTCAGTTGGTGATGGAGAAAGATCCGTCGATACTCGGCATATTCCCCTGTTTCTTCGTCGCCATAATTCTCGATGACGTTGTTGTATGCCTTCGCCGCCTGTCTCACGTCGCCCAATTCGAGGTAAATGTCGGCGATGCGGCTCATGGCTGACGGAACCAGCGGGCTCGCGCCGTGCGCCAGGATCACGGCGTTGAAAGCTTCCAGCGCGCCCTTGAGATTCTTGGCTTTGAGGAGTGAATAGCCCAGTCCGTACCAAGCGTCATCCGCCAGCCGTGTCGCCGGGAAGTTGCGGGTGTAAAGGCGAAAAACCCGCGCCGCTTCGGGGAAGCGGCCCAATCGATAAAGGCATTCTCCCGTCCAGAACTGAGCTTCGTGCTTGAAACCGACGCCGGGGTAGTTGGCGATGAGCTTCTGGAATTCTGAAAGTGCCCGCCGGTAGCGGCGCTGGAGGAAGTTGCATTCGGCGACATAGAGTTGCGCGATGGCCGCCAGGCGGTGTTGCGGGAAAGAGGCGACCAGTGCTTTAAAGCGAGCCGCTGCCCCATCGAACTTTTCGTCGTGGAAGAGCAAGTAACCCAGACTGTAGAGGGCTACAGCGGTGGAGTCGTGACTTGGGGACTGGAGAGACCGCTCATACCAGGCTGCCGCATCCGAGGACTTCCCGGTTCGGAAGGCGATTTCACCCAACCAAAAGGCCGCTGCTCCCGCGTATTCGGACTCTGGCTCTTTTTCTAGCAACCGCCGAAGGTTTCCCGTTGCCTTCAGGGTCCGGTGGGCGGCGATCTGGCGCATGGCAGCGTTGAAAACCCCCTTGTCACCCTGGAACAGCTTTCCAAGGGGCGCAATGAGGCAGCCTCCCTCAGGCGGTGTCGCCAGCTCTTTTTCTCCCTTGGCGAAATTGACCACCTCGTAGCGGCGTTGCCCCTCGGCGCCCGTAGACTGGATGCTCACCGAAGTGAGGTTCGGCGTCTGGCTCTTCGTGAGCAGTTCGAGGTTCGGGCGGCTTTGCCCCACGATGGTCAGCGGCGGAAGCGAAATGTCGGTCTGCTTTGACCCCTCGACGGCCAGAACCTTGGAGTCCTCGTCGTCATTTGTCCCCGAGCGGAAGGACCAGGAAAGCTCCGCATCCGCTTGCTCCGGTTCCGCATGAAGGCTGTACGGGAAGAGCGCCCAACTGGCTGCCCACAGAAAAATGCCGGTGATTCGCATGGCGGTTCCCAATCGTCGTGTCGCTCTGTTCGCAAGCTTTGTCTCCCCTTGGACGAGATCCCCCAAAAGAGGCTAACGCAAGCACCTTTCGTAACACCGCACAGGTCTCAAGGTTCACTCTTTTTCCGACTTCATCTCCAAGGCTCGAGCCTCGGCTGTGTCACCCATGGGAGGGCGGTCGGCGAGGTCCTTCCCAAGAGAGAGCGGTTCTCCGCGGAGCTGTCTGATCTCCATCAAACGGGTCCGAGCGTGGGGGGCCATGGTGTCGCTTGGATACCGGGCCAAGAGTTGGCGATAGAGGGCGCCGGCCAGCTCGAAACGGCTTTCCGTCTCATGGAAATAGGCGGCCCCAAGGAGTGCCAGAGCCGACCACCGCGGGTCCACTTCGGAGGCGGTATAGACCGATTCCAAGAGCGCCAGGCCGCGCTCCCTCTTTCCGATGCCAAGAAGGAGGGAGCCCAGGCGAAAACGGCTCGACTCCGCCAGCCGGTCCGAAGGAAGGGCCAGAAGCCGATCCTGGATCCTCCTCGAAAGATCCTGGCGATGCGTTTCGGGCGCTCTTCGTGCCAGAAGGAGCAGCCGCTCCACGGCGTCGTTTCGGAGATTGGGGTTCTCCAGGAGCCGCTCGTAGGCGGCAGTCGCTTCGTCAAGTCTTCCCGCCTTCTCCAGGGTTAGCCCCAGCTTCAGAGCCACCGCCGCCCGTGCCTGGCCGCTGGCTGTGGTGGTTTCCAGGAGATCGATGGCCTCGTCATAACGCTCGGCCCGGTAATAGGCCTCCGCCGCCTGGATGGCAAGGGAGGAGCGTTCTTCGGCATCGGGCGCCTCCAACGCCAGAGCCGACAGTTCCTCGGCCGCCAGGTTGTAGCTTCCCTGAGCCAAGCGAATCCCGGCCACACGGAGCCGGAACTCTCGGATCTCCGGCGTTGTCTTGTCCAGACTGTTTTCCGCTCTGGCCAGTGTTTCCCGCGCCTCCTTGGCTTGCCCAAAACCAACTTGGGCTTCGGCGAGATCCAGGAGAGCAGAGATCCACTCTCCGCTTCCTTCGGGCATTAGCTCTAGGAGCTCGCCAAGGCGTAGCATTGCGTTGGGGTAGTCTCGACGGGCAAGGTGAACTCGCCCAAGGCCACGCAGGAGCTCGATTCTTGAAGGACCTTTCGCTTCTCGGAGAAGCTCTTCCAAAACCACGGCGGCCTTGGAAAGCTGTCCGGTTTCCAGGTAGGCCCGCGCAAGGATCTTGCGGCCTCGAAAGGCAAATTCTATCGGAGGGTTGTCCAGAATCAGCTTTTGAGCAGAGACGGTGGCTTCGAGCCAGACATTGTTCTCTGCCGCCAGGCTCGCTCGGAGGAGCAAGGCCCGCGCCGCGGTCTCGTGCTCCGCCGTTCCAGCGAGCTCTCCGTACGAAGCCAGCGCCCCTTCGATATCTCCTAAAGCTGCCTGGCTCGACGCCAGCAAGAAGAGGCGCTCCTCAGCTCCATCCCCCGGAGCGATCTTCAGATCTTCCAAGAGTTTTAGCGCCTCTTGAGGCGCACCGTCCTCCAGACGAAACGAGGCCCGTAGGAGTTGGCACTTCGGGGCGCTACAGAGTTTTAGCAGCCGATCCCCAAGCTCCGGCCTGCCCCCGGCGTGGTAGTTCCCGGCCGCCCACCGCGCTTCTTCCTCCGGGAATCCAGCCTGCCCCATCCACTGGAAGAAGGTCTGGATCGCGCCTGGCTTTCTTTCCTCTATCAGGCGCGAGAGCAATTGTTTCCGGAGAGCGGGAAGCTCGCCGTTTTCCGGGTAGAGTCGCCAAAGCCGTTGTACGGCCCCCAAAGCCTCCGAAAAGGAGCCTACCTTCGCCCGGACCCTGGCAAGAAGGGCTTCCCCGGATTCGCTCTCCAGGTTTTGGAGAGCCTCCTCCAGATCTTTGGCAGATCCAGAGGCATCTTTCATCAAGAACCGGCTCTGGCCTCGGAGCAAGAGGGCCTTGGCACGATCCCCGGGGCTCAGAAAAGTCTGAAGCGCCCGGCTCGATTCCTCCGTGGCGCGGCGGAAATGCCCCAGGCCTGCCTGGGCGAAGGCCTGGTAGAGAGACGTGGGCGCCGAGGCGGGGCAGCGCTGGCTGGCCAATTCAGCCACGGTTTCAAGGCGGGTCCAGTCTTTCGAGGAAAGCAGAATCTCGCATGATCGGAGCCCTGCTTCACAGGCAAGCTCGGAAGGACCGGTATTCAAAGTTATTTGTAAGAGGTCCAGGGCATCTTCCCGCCGGTGAGAGGTCAGAAGAAAGCGCGCCGCCGCCAGGCGGGCATCGGATGCCAGTCTGCAGTCGCCGTATGTCTGGTACACCGCCCGGAAGGCCTGTAAGGCCAACTCAGGTTGCTCGGTCCGCTCGTAGAGGCGGCCCAGGAGATGCTGGGCTTCGCAAGCCCGCTCGTGAGCGGGGAACTGCTCCAGGAACTCTTTGAATTGGTCTTCCGCAAGCTGGTGGAGCCCGTCATCAAAAGCGGAAAACGCCACGGCGAAAAGTTCCCTTGCACGGGCTTCCGTGGCCGATGGTTTCACTTTGGCCGCGCCGGTCGCTGCCGGTTGTGCCTTGACCGTATGGGAAGCCAGAAGACAAAGAAGGGCAAACCCCGGAGCGAGGCGCCGAAAAAGGGTAGAATCTTTGGATCTCAATGGAGCGGTTCTTCAGTGGTTGAGGGAAATTGGGATAAAACGAAAAGTGTAGTGGGGAGAGCCCGGCCTTGGCAACAGAGGCTTCCATTCTGTCTACTGTCGCGCAGCGAGGCGCATCCATGTCGGTTTCCCCTTATGAAGGCCGCAAGAAAATCGGAACGTTGTTAGAGATCGGGAGCTTGGATCGTCTTTATCCATGTTCTCTGTTGGGAGAGTCAGGTGACGAAGCAACCGTACGTCGAGTTTTTCGGTTGTGCGATCATTGAATCCAGCGGCCTCGGTCATGGTACCGGCCACCCGAAAAAAGCGCG
>JAJRTK010000102.1 GCA_024278345.1 bacterium
GGGAGTTACCTCAACTTCCCGTTGCAACGAAGGGCAACGGGAGCCCAGCCCACGTTTTTGTACGCTCCGCGTCTTTTTTGGGTTTTGTTGCGTGTGCCGGCTTCGGTGGATACCCCCACCGGACTTCAACCTTCGCCACATAGAACCGCCAGAAAAAACTTTCCCCTCGCCTCGCGGTCTATTCTTTTTTGGGGTGGACGGTGTCCCGCCTGGAGTTGATGAACCGGGCGTTTCCGCCCTCATACCGCGGCTTCCCCCGAAACAGCTACCCATCAAAAATCCCATCCATAGTAATAAAGCCCGAAGTAAACCTGATCATCTTCCATGGCCATTCCCGGAGGCCCCGGCTGGGCAAACTGGTGGACCCAGTCCACGCGGAAACTCGCCGAGTTCGAGATGGACCATTCGGCTTCCAGAGTCAGTTTCACGGCCCAGGGATCCGGTGCCTCCAAGTCCCGGGCAAGCGCCAAGAAACGAGCACCCAATCCCAGGTTTTGCAACCCCGGAACCACCCACATCACCTGGGCCATCCCCCCCAACACCTCCCGCCACTGTCGGCCTCCAACCAATCCCATCTGAGAAGAGCAGGCCCCGGAGATTCCTTCGGGCCAGACCGCATCAATCCCCTCCCAAGCCAAAGTCTCTTGGCCAGGTAGGGACGCCTCCAATCTAGCTCCCGCCCCCAGGCCTGAAGGCCTTGCCACTCCCGCTCTCGCGCCGGCCGATCCGCCGGACCCCGCCAAGGCTGCCAGCGCACCGCCGACTTCGGGACAGCCCAATGGAAACGGCCCGTCCCGGCCGAAAAAAACTTGCCCCGCAAACACCGTGTGAACCAGGTAACGGTAAAAAACATCCATCCCTGTCCGCCAACGGGTGCGAACCAGGTCGGTGAGCTTCCTCTCCGCCATGAGCACCGGCAACCGCCCCACAGCCCCACTCACGCCAAGCTGGAAATCCCGGTAATTGGGACTCCCGAGCCTCCCGGAAAAAAGATAGCTCCCATTGCGGGCAGCACCGGGGCTGGGAAGATGAAACCCCTCCCCCGCCCCCAAAGTCGCAGCCACCACGTAGTCGAGCCGGCCCGCCGGTCCCTTCCATTCCACCCCCCAATCCCGCTTGAATCCCAAATCCTCCGCTTCCGCCGGAAGGAAGAAAAGCCCGCGCGGCGACAGAATCGGGTTGAGCCCATACGGCA
This sequence comes from bacterium, assembly GCA_024278345.1. Classification (GTDB taxonomy): domain Bacteria; phylum CSSED10-310; class JAJRTK01; order JAJRTK01; family JAJRTK01; genus JAJRTK01. Next base: position 1,196 of record JAJRTK010000102.1, read on the forward strand.
CTAAAAAGTGGCCCAACCTCACACTCATCCGACTGTTCCCCTCCGGCTGGAGCCGAACCCAGAAGTCTCCCGCCACCATCCGGAATCGCTCTTCGAGGTCCTGGGGCCGAGGATCATACACAGCTCGAAGATGCAAATCCATCGCCCGAAGACGCAGGGAGCCAAGACCCCAACGGGTGCGTTCGCCAAAAACATGGATCGTCTCGAAGCCCACCAGATTCTTCGGTGGCCGAGGCGTCGCCAAAAAGTGGTCTACCCCTTCGCTACCCTCCGGAATGCCTGGCATTCCCCGCCGAGAATAGAGGCCGATGAGCTGAGCCTCCAGCGCCCTGAACCAACGGCCTGTGGAATCCCTGGATCCCCTGGATTTCGACTTTTCCTGGCTCACGGGGGCCAAGATCGAGAATGGCTCCCCAGCCTCGACCGCCACCACGTTGCCTGCTTCCACGCTCCAAGCCGGCGCCCCGAAAGCCAAGAACAAAAGAAAAACAAGTTCCAAGCTCCCCAACAGCCTGCAGAGCCAAAAACCTCTCCAAGAAGCTCCGGCCACGTTCGCGAGAGCCTTGTTCACCTCATCGAGGCCACTGCAACATCGGCTTTTCCCTTCCACCACGCCTCCTCTTCCGGTCCTCGTCCATCCCGGATGTCCCATCAATCTTCCGCGGCCCCGGCTCCCCCCTTGCTGCCTTGCTGCCAGCGTCCTCGCCAATCGACCGTTGGAGCCCCGAGCAGGACCACGCCTCCCGTATGCCCCTCTCCCCGCCCTTGACGGCAAGGGCGCCGCCAAACTCCAGACCTTATCGGAAAACCTTCCCCGCCGTGGACCGACTTCAGTTTTATCGGGGCTGGATCTATCGGATGCAGGATTTGCCGAGAGGGTCTGTTGATGACCCCAACCGCTCCGAAATCTTGGCCAGCGAAACGTCATAGCGATAGCTGAGATTGCGATGCCCATCATCAAACTCTTCGTAGTGGTGGGAAATCCCCAACTTCTTGAGCCGCTCGACGAAGACCCGTGTGCCCCACTGAAGCCTGTATTCATCCCTGCTACCGCAATCCAGATAGAGGTAGTTTAACCCGCGAAAGGCCTCGGCATGGCGCTCCAGCAGATTCACGGGATCATGCTCAAGCCAGCGCTGCCAGACTTTTTCAACAATCTCGCCAGTCCTTTCGTCAAACGGAAGCTCGAACCCCAACGGCAAGGAATCACTGGGGGAATAGCATGCCGCCATGGCCAGGGTGGAGATGGCTTCCCACCAACCCTTGGACCGTGGAGGCGGGTGGGGAAACTCCCGGAGGAACTTTTCCGCTCCACCATATCCGGCCAAAGCTCCAAGGCAGATCCCGAAGTCGGGCTTGTACGCCAACTCGAAATAGTTGTCGCCACTGTGAGCCACAACAATGCCAAAAACATCCGGGTGGCGCATCCCCAGCACAAGAGCCCCGTATCCGCCGCTGCTCTTCCCCATGACCACTCGACGGGCGCGACGGGCATCTGTCCGGTAGCGTGAATCGATGAGCGGCACCAATTCCTGAATGAGGTGATCCTCATACCGCCCGGTGGCACGGGAATTGATGTATTGGCTTCCGCCATACCGCGTGAAGCAGTCGGGCATCACGACGATCATCTGGCGGATCGACCCCTGCCTGATAAGACGGTCCAGTCGCTGGGGCAAAGTCTCTTCCCAGGGAGATACGTTCAGCATGGAAAGCCCACGCCCCGTGTAACCCGCCAAAAGATAGACTACCGGATAGCGAAGTTCCGATTCTTCATACCCTGCTGGAAGATAGACCGGCACCCGCCGAATGTGGGGGTCGCCCAAAGGATTGCCCAAGAGAACAGAGCTTTCCACCGTCTCGATGACGACCTGAGAAGGTTGCACGTTCGTTCCTCCCAATCCCAGGGATCTCCAGTTTCAAGGTTCCCCCCGCACGTCTTGCCATTTGTCCAAACCATCTGGCCCGGGACCTCTTCCCGGTGGTGTTTCCCCAAGGCATGAAAAACGCGTTTCTTCCTTTGGGTTGAGTCCTGAGCCATCCCCTCATTTTTTGATTGTGGGACGCATCTAGGTCAAAGACTCCGACAACTGCTTTTTTCTGCTGGTTGGGGTCCGGTCGGGTCGGCGGCAGTCCGTCCGCCGCCCCTCGCCTTTCCATGGGCCCTGGAGAAGAATCCGGCTCTGGAGGCGTAATACCGCCCTTCCCCGATTGGGCTATGGGCCCAGTTGCTCCAACAAGCCGGCCAGATCGTCGGCGTGCTCCTCCTCCATTGCCAAAATGCCTTCCAGCATGCGGCGGGTTGTGGGGTCGTCATTGGCAAGATAGGCAATCATCTCACGGTAACTGTCGATGGCGATTCGTTCGGCGACAAGATCCTCCATGATCATCTCCATCAGGTTCTTTCCCTCCACATATTCCGCGTGGCTCCGCGTCAGCATTCCTTCCGGGGAAAGATTGGGTTCACCGCCCAGTTGAACGATGCGCCGGGCGATCTCATCGGCGTGCATTTGCTCCTCGTTGGCGTGCTCGAGGAATTCTTGCGCGATGCTCTGAGCATTGATTCCCGTAGCCATGAAATAGTGCCGCTTGTACCGCAGAACGCAGACGATTTCTGTAGCAAGCGCCTCGTTCAAAACGCGAATGACCGTCTCACGGTCGGCGGAATATCCCGGTGTCACGGCGCCTTGCTCGATATGCTGTCGGGCGCGTTCTCGCAGGGTTTTGATGTCAGTGAAAAATGGTTTGTCCGTCATGGGCTCCTCCTTCGTTCGTCGGAAAAAATAGTTTATCAGCTCACACGCTTCCTGCAACTGGCACACCTTGCCCAAATCTAGCGCCGAAATTGGAAAAGATCTGCCCTTTCCATCGCTTCGCATCAAGCGGTAGGAGAATCTCGACTCCATCAAACTTCGCGGCCATCCGAAGGCGGGACAGTTCGACAATTCTTTGCGCCGAGGCTATGGCCAGCGGCGATTACCTTTCAGTTTCGGCAAAGACGATACATCTTCGAGGCTCTGCCCCACCTTCGGCGCCCGGGTATCGGCCCTTGGGACTTGGTACCGAGCGTCTCCTCTAGGCGCTTGGCCCCTTTTGGTAAACAAATTGGAGCAGGCGATTCAGGTGGATGATCCTCTGTTTTGCGGCATCGGTCCCCAGAGCCTGGAAAGCTGCCTTGAGGTCGTGGAGCGTCCGCAAATGGGAAAAAAGCTCCACGTCAGACAGTTTTTCACCGCCCGTGAGCCGTGCGGCGGTTCTCTCCAGGTCTCGGACCAGCTCTTCGAAGTCGATCTCGGCGGTTCCGGGGCGCTCCGCGCCGGGATGCTCGGCGTAGTAGACTTCGAGCTCCGGTTCGACGATGGTCTGGATGAGATCCATCTGGTTCTTGTGGTTCCACACGTAGCGCAAGAAGGCCAGATCGGAGCGATTGACTTCGTGCCGGCCGTCAAGGAGAGCGCTGGCGGCGAAGACTTTCAGGAGCTTCACCACCCGCCGGTCACTGATCTGCACGCCTTCGCTCCGCAGGCGCACGACAAGATCCTTGTAGAGTGCGACGAAGGGGGGTGGAAAGCCGTTGAAGTCGGCCAGCCGGCGATGAACCGCCCGAAGCTCATTGGCCGTAATTCGGGGCTTGAGGTTGTTTTCGCTTCCAGATATCCGACTTGTCTCACCGGCCCATCCCACGCGCAGGAGGCTCTGAAAGTGGAAGGAATCAAGGTTGGCTGCCTCGACCCTCAGCAAAAATCGGTCGAAGATCGCGGCGAGAGTCTCGTCGTTGGGCACTTCGTTGGAGGCGCCGAAAAGGCTGATGAGCGGACACGGGAGCATCTGGCCTCCCATGGAATAGCGACGCTCGTTGAGGAGAGTGAGCAACGAATTGACGATGGCGCTGTTGGCCTTGAAGATTTCATCAAGGAATGCGATCTCCGCACTGGGCAGCATGCCCTCGGTCCTGCGCTCGTAAATGCCTTCCCGGAACTTCGCGATGTCCACGGGGCCGAAAAGCTCATTTGGCTCGGTGAATCGCGTCAACAGGTAATCGAAGTAGCGGGCGTCCACAAGGCGTGCGAACTGCCTGAGCAAAGCCGATTTCGCGGTTCCCGGAGGTCCCACAAGCAAGACATGCTCGTGGGCAACGGCGGCGACCAAGAGCACTTGGATGACCTCGCTCCGCGCCACGAACCGGCGGCCAAGGAGTTCACGGATCTCCTCAAGCCCCTGAATTCCCCTTCTGAAATCCGCCTCTCCCGGGTCGTTGAGAACTGTCCTCGCTTCACTCATCCACGGCCTCCTCGATATGCTCACTCAGACTCTGCTCGTTTGCCGCTGAACCGCTCTCGGAGCCTATTGAGCTCATGGACAAGAGAAGATGCGGCACCGTGGTCAAACTGGCCCAGCTTCACGATGCGATGGATGACTTCCAGGACCTTCGGCAAGTGACGTTGGCCAACCTCCCTCTCCTTTCCCACGATGACATGAAGCGAATACCGAGCCAGATCCGGGTTTCTTAGAACCACCGCCAGCCCGTCGAATTGGACCCCTGCCAGCCGGTCCAGCCAGGAAAGGGCCGTGAGAGGGCTCCGGGAAACAAGCCGCTCCAGCTCGAGATAGACATCGAAATAACTCCTGGCCCTGTCCAGGAAAGGCTCGAAGCGCTGGAGCAACGCATGGTAAACGATCGCTTCTCCCGCTGTCCTAGAGACGGGGATCTGCTGGATAAGCTCCTGGGTCCATTGGTGGCAAAGACCGTAAGACCACCCCATCTTCCGGGCGATTGGATGGCAAAGATAGAGCAGGTTGTGCAAGACGCAAAGCAACCAAACCTCAACGGTCCCAAATGGAAGAGTTGCCTGAGCCCGGGGCAAGAGCGCCCCTGCCCAGCTCCCCACCTGCTGCTCGATGAGTTCCATGGGAAGCTCGATTTTATCGACGTTCCGCACCAACTCCTTGGAGAACAGAGGAAACCGGATCTGAACAACCCCGCCGCCGAAGAGGGAGCGGACAAACTCCTGCAAGATCCGGCGCTGTCCGGAAAACGTCCAGGGAAAGAGCATCTTGTCACTTCCCCTCCCGAGGGTTTTCAAGGAGCAATCGCCGACCAATCCTCTGCCCAAGGGTCGGCACGAACTCCAACTGCTCCACGGACGGTTCACGGGGATGGGACAAAAGCTCGATCCGCTGGGAATAGAACTTGGCCACGGATAGGCGAGTCATGGGTAACAATGCCCGTTCAGGAAAGTGCCAGGCCCCCTCAAAGGTCATCACAACGATTTCGCTTCTCATGGGACCGCGGAACATCTTCGACAAAAGCGAAGGCGGAGGGGAAGGCACCAAGCGGCTTCCCACGGGAAGATAGAGCTTGTCGTCAAGCCGCTTGAGCAAGATTCCCACGGGTAGGCAGCGCAAAGAGTCACTATGCCCCAAGATCACGCACCGATCAGTTCCAGCCGCCAACCGACAGCTCCCCAATACAAACTCGGGAAGCCTCTGGAGCAATCTCCGCAACAGATCGAAATCCCCGGCCTCCACAAGGCACCCGTCGGCGGGCTCTTTTCTTCCGTTGGTCACGATGGCCACGCGGATCCCGAGCGCCGGCGGAGGTTCCGCCAAAGCCTTCATGGACTCGGGTTCCCCGCAGTCTACCATATCGAAATCCGGCAGTAGAGGAAAGAACTCAGGTCCTGGCAACCGCTCGGCAATCCCCCCTTCCCGGGCCAAAACCAAGAGTCCAGCCTCCGGCGCCAATTCGGGCATCGCCACCAGCGGCAAGGGGTGCTGATACCCAAGGGGAACGAGAACCCTTGGCAAAGCTGGAACGAGGATTTCGACGCCTGGAATCCGTTCCAGAGTCTGGGCAGGCATTCCGTCGAGCTTCTCCACCTTGATGAGATGAAAACTGCCGCCCTCGCCACCACGACGTTCCAAAGCTCTGTAGGCAGCCGCTTCCCCCCCGATACCATGCCTCGTCAGATAACCGGCTACCGCCCGGTAAAGACCGGAAGGAAACAAGAGAAACGCCCCCTCCTCCAACTCTTCGTCCGAAACGCGGATCAAGGGCAGGGAAAAAACGAGCTCACTGAGCACGAGCTTCCGAACCCTGGGATAGCTCAAGACTCCTGAAGGACGAAGCAGAGTCAGTGCAAGACCAGAATCAACCGAACCGGCGAAATCGTATCCGAAAGGCGCCTCCTCATCCCGAAAAGCGACCAGGGCGCCATCCCTCCCCACCAAAGCCTGTCCCCTCGCCAATGTTGCGGCGCCCAGCAGCCTTTCAACGTCTCTCGAGCTTCCAATGGCCAGCCGCAAGGCGTAATCCAACTTTCCCCTCGCGCTACGGAGCGACAGGACTTCCAGCTCGGACAACGAAACCCCCAGTCCCCCTTCCCGGCTGAACTGAAGGCGCAAGAAACCAAGAAGATCCTTTCGCCGCGGAAACCTCAGAAGACATTTCTCCCCCACCACGACGCTCCGTTCATCGCGGTGAAGCCACGGACAAACGAGATCGCCGTCCGCCGCCACGACCCGAAGACTACCTGTTCCACTCACCACGCCGCGAGACCTGCAATTGAGGTTTTCTAGAAAGCCCCTATTCTCTCCACCATCAGTATCATCCATTCGCCATCGCGAAGCAACCCCTTTATTCTCTTTGTGTTGCGTCCCGCTCCCATCGGGCGCCATCCGGCACCCGCTACTCGCCATTTCCCCCCCTCTCTCCATCCATGGCCGGAAGGCCGCGGAGCACCGTCCCGATTTGGGCACAGCATCATGTCAAAAACCCGCCGAACCCCACCATCTCTTGCCTTCGCGTCCTGGACCGCAGCGATCCTCCTGGGGGCCGTTGCCGTGGCACAATCTCCCACTTCCTCTGGCGAAAGCCTGCTGGCCGAGGGCATCCGGCGACTGGAGCAGGACCAACTGGTGGAAGCCCGGCAGAAACTCCAAGAAGCCGCCGAGCTCCTCCCCGATCAGCTGGAACCGCTCCTGGCCCTAAGCCGCCTTTTCGAGGCCCAGGGCGCCTGGCTCCAGGCAATCCGGACAAGCAGGAAGGCGGCCGAACTGGCGCCGGACGATCCTCGGCCGCACTTGATTCTGGGCATGGAACTGGGTCGCATTGGCGCGATCTCGGCCGCCCTGGCAGAGCTGGATCGGGCCAGAAAGCTGGCACCGGCCGAGCCGACAGGCTACCTGGCCGCCGCCCTCCTACTCCGGGACACCAACCGGCGGGAAGAAGCGATCCAGCTCTTGGAGACCGCCATGGGCAAAGGCCTCCGGCAAGCCGATCTCTACGAGCAACTCTGCCTCCTTGAGCTATCGGAAAACCGGCCCGCAAGCTGCCGCCAGATGGCGGCCGGGGGCCTTGAGATCCACGCCTCCTCCGCCTCCCTCCGGTTCGTATACGCCCTGGCCCTGGCCGCCGACCCCAAAAGGCGGGAAGAGGCTGTCTCCACCTTTCTCCGCGCCCTTGATCTTGGTTTCGAGCCGGCGGGCCGCCTTCACCTCGAGCTAGGCAATACCCTGCTGGAACTGCGGCGCCTTGACCAGGCAGTGGATCACCTCCGGCAGGCGGTTCTTTTGCTTGAGAATTCGGCGGAAGCCCACTACAAACTGGCCATGGCGCTCCGCCTGGCCGGCGATCTGGATGGAGCCGTTGAACATCTCCAGAAGTTCAAGACCCTGAGCCAGCGTGCGGACAGCCAAGACTGGGATCGAAAAAAAGTTGGCGCGGCCCTGAACGAAGCGGAAAAACTGGCGCTTCGCAATGACCTGAAAGGCGCCCTGAAACGGGTGGATGCCGCCCTTGAGGAACAGACAAGACTTCCGGCGGTTCACCTGCTTCGGGGCAAGATCCTCTTTTCCATGGGCCGCCCGGCGGAGGCTCTGGAAAGTATTGAAAAGGCCCGCGGGCTCTCTCCGGGAAGTGCGGAGGCTCACCTTTTGGCCGCCCTTTTCCTCACGCGCCTCCGCCGGTGGGAAGAGGGCGAGAAAGCCGCACTCCTGGCGCTGGCCATCGATCCAACGCTTGGAGAGGCTCACGAGCGTCTGGGGACCATCGCCGCCAATCAGGGACGCTATGAAGAAGCGGTCACGCAATTCAAGAAGGCTCTCGAGCTCGGCATCAAGAGCTCGTCTCTTCGGCTCAACCTGGCCGCCGCCCTGGAGCGCACAGGGCAAGGGGAGGAAAGCCGCCGGCTGTTGGAGGAAGAATGAGCGAAGTTGCCAAGAGTTCCAACGGCGCCCGAAACCGGGTGCCGGGAATCATTTTGGGTGATGAGAGGCGACCGGCGCGCAGCGGAGGCGAGCGACGTGAGCGGAAGACAACCCAAAGGAGAAACAGGCTGCCGGCTCTTTCTTTCAGTCTTCGCCCTGGAATGGTTCTGGCGCTTCTCCTTCTGGTTCAACTGGCGGCCGTTTCCCATGGAAAGACCCCGGTTTTTCAGGAACGAGCGGAGGAGCTGGGCGTGGTTTTCCGGTACCGGAACTTTGCCACCGGCAAGAAGCTTATGCCCGAGAATATGGGAGCAGGCGTGGTTCTTTTTGACGCCAACGGCGATACGCGGCTCGATATCTATTTTGTCCAAGGCGCTCCTATCGTCGGCGGCCACCAGGGGGCACGCCCGAAAAACCGTCTCTTTATCCAGCAACCGGACGGGCGGTTTGAAGACGAAACCGCCAAGGCAGGTGTCGGTGACGATGGCTACGGGATGGGGGCTGCTTACGGAGATGTGGACGGGGACGGGGATCTCGATCTCTATGTGGCCAATTTTGGGCCTAACGTGCTCTATCTCAATCGGGGCGGCGGGAAGTTCGAAAAGCAGCCTGACGCAGGGGGTGCAAACTGCCCTCTCTGGAGCGTGAGCGCGGGTTTTTTCGATGCAAACGGGGATGGTCACCTCGATCTTTACGTCGTGAACTACCTGGATTTTTCCCTGGACAACCAGAAGTGGTGTGGCGATGCCCGGCGGGGGCTTCGAGCCTATTGTCATCCCGATGTCTACGATGGTCAGCCGGACGCACTCTATTTTGGCGATGGGAAGGGTCATTTTACGCAGGCTGGACGAGAAGCCGGGATTCCGGCAACTTCCAATGACAAAGGACTCGGAGTCAACTTCGCGGACTTCGATGGCAACGGAACGCAGGACATTTACGTCGCCAATGATTCCACGATGAACTATCTGCTTCTTTCCGATGGAAAGGGCCGATTCACGGAGAACGCTCTTTTGGCCGGAGTCGGCTTCAACGGCCAGGGAAGGGCGGAAGCCAGCATGGGAACGGCGGTGGGCGATCTGGATGGCGACCTCGGGCTGGATCTTTTCCTGACACACCTGGACGAGGAGACCAATACCCTTTACCATCAGGAGGTGCCCGGCCTTTTCGTGGACGCCACGGAACGTGCCGGCCTTGCGGCGCCCAGTCGGCCATGGGTGGGATTTGGTGTCGTCTTTTTGGACTACGACCAAGACGGGGACCTCGACATTTTCCTTACGAATGGGCATATTATTGATAACATTAAACAATTCGACCCAAAGCGTGCTTACCGGCAGCCCAGTCAACTCTTCGAGAACCAGGGGAGCGGTAGGTTCGTGGAGCAGAGTGGCCTGTTGGGGATTGGGGATCGCCTCGTGGGCCGAGGCGTCGCCGGGGGCGACCTCGACGGCGATGGTGACATCGACCTGGTGATCACCCAGAATGTCGGGCCGGCGCTGGTTCTCCTCAACCGCCTGGATCCGAAAAGGGGAGGCTCGATCCTCGTCGATCTCCGGGGAACAAAAAGCAATCCTCACGGTTTCGGCGCACGATTGGTCCTGACTTCGGGCAAGAAAAAACAGATCCGGGAAGGCGGGACTTGTTACACTTATGCTTCCCAGGGCGACTTGGCTCTCCACTTTGGGCTTGGCACCGAAAAACGGGCCGAATCTCTGGTCATACGCTGGCCGTCGGGACAAGTTGATGACCACGGGCCTCTCAAGGCCGGGTTCCGCTATGAATTCACGGAGGGTTCCCAAAAATTCGGGCGCCGTCCCTTTAAGACCCCGAGCCGCTGAGCTCTGGTTCCTTCCAGGCTGGAAACTCCCATGCAACGACGAGCGCTTATGTTACCGGCACAAAAAGACTGTTTCATGATCTTGGCGGCAACCTGTCTCTCATTCTCCGCGGCACCCTTGCAGGCTATCCCGGCCACGCCGCCGAAAAGCACGGCGACCGCTGCCCCACAGCCGCCCGCCGAGACCGGGCCTCTGACTCTGGAGGCCGAGCTGGCGGCGGCATCGGGCAAGCTCAGCGAGCTTCCGCCAGAAATCCTCGACCACCTGGATGCCATGACCTTTCGCTGGCTCCGGGAATATGTCCCCTACATCATCACCCCTCGGGAACGAGAGATTTTCATTTCCCTGGAAACAACCGCGCAACGGCTCCGGTTCATCGAGAGGTTCTGGAAGCGCCGCGACCCCACTCCCGGGACACCGATCAACGAGTTCCGCGACGAGCACGTCCGCCGATTCTCTTATGCCAATAGACGGTTCGGCGCCGGCAAGCCAGGCTGGAAAACCGATCGCGGACGCGTCTACATCATGCTTGGAGCGCCGCAGGGCCGCCAATCCAACCCCATGGGGCGGCAAGGCGGTGAACGCGCCTCGGAGGTCTGGTCCTACAACGGTGTGAAGAGCCGAACTCTCGAGTCCAGCTTCGATCTGTCATTTGTCGATTTCAACGACACGGGCGATTACCAAATCGTGTCGAACCTTGAGCTGGCGGCGCCCATCCGGAGTTATGTGGGCTATATCGGCGACCCTCTCGATCTCATCTCCCGCTCCCTCCAGGCTGACAAGATCCTGAACCCTGAAGACACCTACTACCAGCGGGAGCTCTTCAAGGCGAATAACCTTGCTCTTGATCAGTTCGACCTGATGGACGATCTCGTGGCTATCCGCCAAGCAGCTCAGGAGACCGACCTCCCCAAGACCGAAATCGAAACTCACGTCCAGTTTTCCAACTTCCCGCTGGAACTTTCCATCGCCTATTTCAAGGCGGGAGGAGGCTTGACCCGGGTCCAATTGACCTTCACCCTTGACTTCTCCCCCATGAAATCCAAACTTTACCAGGAGCTCTACTACTTCCATGCGGAGCTCCTGAGCCGCTTACACCAGGGCGAAGAACAGGGACGCATCATCGACCAACTCCGAGAAGACATTCCCTTTCAAGTTCCGGAAAACGAGCTGAGCTCCGTCTCTCAAACACCGTTGGTCTACCAATACGAGCACTACGCCAAACCTGGAATCTACTCGCTGGAGCTCTTGGTGCGCGATGCCGTGTCGAGCCGTATCTCCGTGACACGAAAAAAGCTCGTCGTTCCCAATTTGGGAAGCCAGGGGCTCGGGATGAGCACTCCTCTTCTCTGCGAATCGATCCAGCAGCTCAAAGGGCCAGTGCCCGGAAACGGGAAGTTCCAGATCGGGGATCTTCGCCTCCTTCCCAAGGTCTCTGGCACGTTCCGCTCAAGTGAAACGATGTGGGCCTACCTCCAGGTCTACGGCGCGGCCAACGATGCAAGCTCCCAAACCCACCTGGAGCTGGACTACCGGATTTGGACCAAGGAAGGAGCTCTGCTCCTAAGGACTCCCACTCAGCGGGCAGAAGGGGCTTCAGGCGACTCCGTGGCACTCTACAGCGGCATCTCCCTCAGCCGGCTTCAAGCCGGAGCTTACGAGCTGGAAGTTCTTGTAAAGGACACCGTCTCTAAAAACCGGATCGTCCGGCGGGTCTCCTTCCAGGTGGGCAACTAATCAACGCCAAGACGCGAAATGGACCTCCCCGGCGGGAGGCCCATTTCTCATTTTCAGCCGCTATCCGACGTTCCATCGTTCACGGCCACAGTCCAAGCCCAGGGTGCCTAGAAAGAAACCCTTGCGCCAAACTGGAATTGCCGCTGATCCGTCACCTGCGAACAGGGAATCCCAAAGTTCTCATTGGCATTGCCGCTCCGGTCAAAGGGTTGGCTCTCCCGGAAACAAACCGAGAAGCTGTTGGTGTTGAGAAGGTTGAACACCTCGCCGAACGCCTCGACCCGGAAATCCATGATGTCGAAGAACTTGGTGATGCGCATATCGACATTGTAGATGCCTTCATCCCGAAAGCTGTTCTTATCGACAAGCTTGCCACCCACCACCGCCCGCGGCGTGGGGCCATTGCGACCGGGATAGTTCGAGAGGCGGGTGTCACCGGCAAGGGCCGTCCAGGGCGTGCCGGACTGCAGGCTGACGATACCGCTGAGCTTGAAGTCCAGAGGTAGCTCGGCCACACCGGTAAAGACAAACCGGTGCTTGATGTCACGATCCGACTGACCCCAATCGTAATCGGTGTTGATGATGGCATTCCGGTTGGCATCTCCCTGGGCGTCCGTCAGAGTAATCCCCGTGGCGCTCCGCTCGTTGCTGTCGGAATCCTTGTCCTCGGAATAGGTGTAATGGGCTTGGAACTGGAAACCATTAGACCAGCGTTTGTTGATCTTGAAGGTCGCCGCCCAGTAAGTGGAATCGGCCACGGAAGCGCGAACCAGGATCTGCTGCATGTCGCTTATGGGGCGAGTGCTGGAGTATACGGGCCGCCCGAAATCATCGTAGTGATCCACGGTTCGGTTGACATCGACATTGGAGGTGAGGTCAAAGCCGCGAGCATAGACGAAATCGAAGCCGGCGGCCCAGTCGGGCATGATCTCACGCTCGTAGCCCAAGTTGAAGCGCCAGGTGCCGGGATCCTGGAAATCGGGATCGACATAAGCCGTCGCGGGGATGATGTCGGGATCGGGGTTTTGGTTGTCGATGGAATCGCCTAACGGGACAAATCCGGTGTCTCCCGGAGAAACGTAAACACGGCCGAAATTGGGGAAGAGGCCATTCTCTTGCACCTGGCTGGCGAACAAGAGGGAAGGTGTCCGGCTGTAGAAGAGGCCAACACCGCCGCGAACGACATCGCGGCCATCGCCCATGGAATAGGCGAAGCCAAGGCGTGGAGAGATATTGTTCATGTCGTTGGGAATGTCTTCGCCTTCGGCGTAGATGTGCTTGAGGTTGCCGGGGTTGATGGTGGCATCCCACCGAAGACCCAGGTTGACGGTCAAGTTCGACGTCGGTCTCCAGCTATCCTGCGCGTAGATGCCGAGAACCGTCTGGCTCTCGTCGTAGTTTGGGTAAGTAACGTTGCCCATGTAGATCCGGGCAACGCTTGGGTTGTCGGGAAAATCCTCCAAGGAACGGAAGTCATAGCGCCCGTCCTTGCTGCCGGCGAAAAGCTGCGCCAGGGAGTCGATTTGAGCATCGAAACCGATCTTAAAATCGTGGCTGCCAAACAGGTAGGAAAAATTGTCCTGGATTTGGATCTTCTCTTCTTGCACGAAAATGGGCAGGTAGTCGAATTTTCCAACACTGTCGCGAGAGCCGAAGCGGAAGCGGATCTGCGCTTCAATCCGATTGCCCACGCGCTTGGAAAGCCTGTCCAGATTGTCCTTGGCATACTGGAAGCGGAACTCGTTCACCGCTTTGTCGCCCAGGATCGAGGTCACTGAGCCCACGATAGAATGGGTAGTTTCAAGTTTTTGCGATTCCTCGTCTTCGTACGCGCTCGTCCTATCGTAATCGGTATAGTTGTAGCGCAACGACAAAGAGTGGTTTTCCGTGAGCTGGTGATCGATCTTCCCAAACAAAATCAGGTTGTTCACCGAGCGGGTAAAATTCCCTTGCGCCGTTCCATCGTCAAGCCTTGTAAATCCTTTGAGCAGACTCTCATTGGAGGGAATCCCAAGAGAAGTTTCCCAAGCGGCGACGGCATCGTAAACACCCTCCGTTCGGATACTGCGGGTGAAGGGCTCATCGCGATTGGTGTGGTCGTATGACGCGAAAAAGTGAGTCTTGTTCTTGATGATGGGACCACCGACGGACGCTCCCCAATTCAGGCGTTGAAACTCGTCCACCGACAGATTCAAATCATCCTTCGTGAGGCCTTTTGCTTCATCCAAAGGAGAAATCACGAAATCACTCACGAGATTGTTGTCCCGGAAGAAAAAGAAAGCCGATCCTTTGAGAGTGTTGGTGCCACTCTTGGTGATGACGTTGATGTAGCCGCCACCGTTACGCCCGTACTCCGGAGCAAACCCGTTGGTAATGACCTGAAACTCTTTGACGGAATCCTGGGCCACCACAAGGCCATCGTTCTCCGTGGCTTCACCGCCACGGCCATAACCAAAGAAGGCACTCTTCCCCTCGGTTCCATCCAGAAGGAGGCCCGAGTTGATGCCCCGCTGCCCGCTCAGGCTCACACCGCCACGAACCGGTTCCGCCTTCACCGTCGGGGTCAGGATGGCAAAGTCCGTGAAGTCGCGACCGGAAATCGGCAGACTGACGATCTCTTCCTCGCTGACATAGGTGGCCGCACTGGAGCGGCTAACCTCGATAATAGGAGCATCCGCGGTGACTGTAATGACTTCAGCCACGGTCTCAACGCCCATGGTCAAGTTGATATCCAGGATCTGCCCCACCAAGACACGGATATTTTCTTGCCTCGTCGTCTGGAGGCCCTGCAAAGAGGCCTGGACAGAATAGAGTCCCGACGGCAGCATTGCCGCACGATAAAAGCCATCCACATCCGTTAAGGCGGAGCGTTCAAGGCCCGTCTCAACGTTTGTTACAAGTACGCTGACTCCCGGCAATGGCGACCCATTGTCATCCATAATCAGCCCTTCGAGAGTGCCTGTCGTCTGCGCCTGAACGTCTTGAATCACAAGACCCCCGACAAGAACGAAACAGAGTGCAAAAAAAATTCTCAATCGCCTCAAAAGCTCATCCTCCCAAATCAGATTCACCTTTTGTCTAGATTCAGTGGCCACTGGAACCCAGCCGCCAGAACCATCGCGACACATTAACCCTGATTCAGCACAGCATTCAATAGGTTTCAAGTGCCATAACGAAACACACGGTCTTCCCCTTCCTGGAAACACCTCCGCCAAGAGGTCCCGAAAGGAACACGCGTAAACCCATAACATCTTGCCGCATAAAGAGTCCAGCGGGATCAAATAGCAACGGATCTGTATGGGTCAACATGGCACATTTGGGCCCGGCTTTCCCACGAGCACCCCTGGGCGGCCTCGGTCATCCGTGGCCACTGCAAAGTCATGAATGCGAGTTGCGGTCGACAACTTAGCTTCTCGATGGCATTGATGAGGGGTGCCGGAAAAAATTCATCGACCCACGAGGTGAAGCTAAGGATGTACAAGTCATTCCTGGAGCTCTTTTCAACGCCGTGGTCACGGGCGGGCGTGCTGATGCTCGTTTCCCTCGGCCTGGCCTTTCTTTGCCGTGGCCCTCTCAGCCGGTTGTTCCTCTGGCTGAGCCGCGGCACCCAAAGCGATCTGGACGACCAAGTGGTCTCGGAGCTCCGAAGACCCATTTTTTCCAGCGTCGTGCTCCTGGGTGCCATGGCGAGTCTCTTTCACCTGGAGCTTTCTTCCACCGCCGCGTACTGGTGCTTCAGCCTATTGAAGACCGGGCTGGTCCTCATCTGGATGGTCACCGGGATCCGGGTTATGGTGCTACTCCTTCGGTGGTTGAGCGAGCGGCCGGATGTGCAGCTTGTCCAGCCGCGCTTGCTTCCGCTCTTGGACAATGTGGCTCGGGTGATTATGGTGGGTGGCGCCGCCTATTTGGTTCTCCTGAGCTGGCACGTGGATGTGGCGGCGTGGCTGACGTCGGCGGGAATCGTGGGGATCGCCATCGGCTTCGCGGCCAAAGACACCCTGGCGAACCTCTTCGCCGGATTCTTCATCCTCACCGACGCGCCTTACAAGGTTGGGGACTACATCAACCTCGACAGCGGCGAACGCGGCCAGGTCACCGACATCGGAATTCGGAGCACCCGTATTTTCACCCGGGATGACGTGGAAATCACCATCCCCAATTCCACCATCGCCAGCTCCAAGATCATCAACGAAAGCGGAGGAAAATGGGAGCGGGAACGGGTGCGAGTCACCGTGGAGGCCGCCTATGGATCAGATATTGACAAGGTTCGGGAAGTCCTTCTGAACGTTGGCCTCAACAATCCATCGCTCTACCAAGATCCCGAGCCGCGCGTGCGCTTCCGAAGTTTTGGCGCATCGG
The DNA here is from genome assembly GCA_024278345.1 of bacterium. GTDB lineage: Bacteria > CSSED10-310 > JAJRTK01 > JAJRTK01 > JAJRTK01 > JAJRTK01. Next base: position 17,335 of record JAJRTK010000102.1, read on the forward strand.
GGCTGGTCTTTCAGCTCATGGGCTGGATCGAGCGGCCCGAAAAGCGCGGACGCGTCCTGGACGCTCTCAACACCGAGGTCTACAAGGCATTCCAACAAGCCGGCATCGAGATCCCCTTTTCCCAGCACGATCTCTGGATCCGGGGCTGGCCACCCAAAAAACCGGAAACACCTCCGTCGGAAGGCGATGGACCCAATGTGAGCAATCCCGAAGAGGGCTCGGACTGACCCATGGTCGCGACCCTTCGGATCAGTTTCTGTCAAACCTCTTTTGTTTCTTTGGGTTGCCTTCCGCTCGCGCCGGCACGGCCCCCGCCTGCGGCGCGAGTTCCTCCCGTCCCACGTCACTCGCCTTTTTTTTCGGGACTCGGTTCCTGCCCACCAAAGAGCAATGGAGGCCACGATCCGGCTTTTAGAATGCGTCAATAGTAGGCGTAAAAGGCCAGGTAAAACGTGTCCGGAATGGCCCCGAACTCCGTCTTGATCCCGGGCGGCTCACTGCCTGCCGCGAAAACCGGCGAAGCTCCGAATGACAGGTAGCTCCCCACCTTGAAGAGCAGATCGTCCGTGACACTGTACTCGAACTCGGGGTTCAGCAGAAAAGATCCGTCGCCGAGGTTCACGAGAACTCCGCCGCGGAGGCTCAAATAACTTGTGGCCTGGAGTTGGGCGGCCGGCGCCAGATAGTGGCGGCCAAGGTAAAAAATCTGGCCGCGGCGGAAGGCGGGGCGGGCGGCGGTTTCGAGGTATCCATCGGGGTCGCTGCTCCCGAAACCGGAGTAATGATATTCCAGGCTGAGGATCGGTCCCGCCTGAAGTTTCCGTTCGATACCGGTGACGACGCGGACGAAAGAGTCTCCCGCCGGACCGGCCGCCAGAGCGGACTCCAGGGTCCAGGCACTCTCCACCCACCAGCCCACGGGCCCAAGATCCCGGGCAAGATCGAGTCCCAACATCAGATCTTCGTCGATCACTTGGCCGCTCAACACCAGATCGGTGTCCATCAGGTGGGTCCGTATTCTTAGGGCAACAGCGCTCTCGGCTGGATGGAAATCGGGCCCGGCCACCCATAGGAGATCGACCTCTGAAAGCTGCCCCACCGACGCAGTGAGCCGAACCGCGTCCACGCCCCTTTTTTCTTCCTGGTCGATGTCGAGGTAGCTCCAAGGGGAAATGAGGTCGGTGGGATTGACAAACCGGCCGCTGCCCCACGAAATGGCCTGGCGGCCAATTTTTACGGTCACTAGGCCCACGGGAAAGGTCGCGGAAAGCCGGTCCAGATCGTGGATGAAGCGGAAGCTCTCGGCGGGGCCGCCCCCGGCCAGGGTCGGAGAAAAATCCGCCACCCGGAACGGATGCCCCTCCACGGGCGAGCCAAAACCGAAGGTGGACTGAGAAAAGGGGTCGTGGGAAACAGTCCGAGGCCGCAGCTCCCAATGGAGCTCCAGATCGACCGAAGCTGGGAGCCCCAAGAAGAGCTTGATCCGGAACCGCCCCAAGTTGGCCCCCTGCCAAGTCACGTGGGAAAACTCACTTCCCTGGCTGCCATCCGCCAGCGGATAAAGGCGTTCAGCCAAGAAGAAATCCTTGAAATAACCCTCCAGATCCAGGCTCACCCGATCCGTGGAAAAGATCCCTACCGCCGGGGCGGAGACGGGGAATCCCAAAAAGGGAATCACCAGGAGCAAAGGGAGGAGGCGGCCACCGGCTCTGACGGAGGCACCTGCACCACCAGGCATCACGACGCATCCCGCCGGACATCGCTGGAGATCTGGCCATCTTTGAGAAGAACCAGGCGTCGGGCATAATCCATGATCATCTGATCGTGAGTGGAGAAGAGAAAGGTGACGCCTCGGCTTTCGTTGAGCTCCCCCATGGTCTGAAGAAGGGCTTCGCCGGTAGCGGAATCGAGGTTCGCCGTGGGCTCGTCAGCCAGGATGAGTTCCGGCTTGGTGACGATGGCCCGGGCGACGGCGACGCGCTGCTGTTGGCCTCCGGACAGTTCGGCGGGGCGGCGATCCTCCATGCCGGAAAGGCCGACCTCTTTCAGAACCTCGGCAACACGGCGACGGCGCTCCGCGAAGGAGACTCCCTGGAGGACCATGACATATTCGACATTCTCCGCAACCGTGAGAACCGGAACCAGATTGTAGGCCTGGAAGACAAAACCGATGTGGTCGCGCCTGAGGTCGGAGCGCTGGGTCTCGCTGAGGCTGGCCAGAGGGCGGCCCTTCACTTCGACGGCGCCGCTGGTCGGAAGATCAAGGCCTCCGATGATGTGAAGCAAGGTGGTCTTCCCACTGCCGGACGGCCCGGCAAAAGCCGTAAACTCCCCTCTTTCGATCACCAGGTCCACGCCCCGCAACGCACGGACTTCCACCTCACCCGTACGGTAAGTTTTCTGGATCTTCTCAAGCTTGACAATCAGTCGATTCATCTTCGTCCCCAAAAAAAGTCTGCTCCACCACCCTCAGTCCATCTTTTCACCGGCATTCTCACCGCCCGCTCGCCGCTAAGAACTAGGAGCCTGTTGCGGCTATGCTGCCGAACATGAAATTCAGCGTTTTTGGTCGGCGCATGGCCCGACATACAGGGGACCTATCAGATCCGGTTGACAACATCACCGCTGGGGCAGGCCTCCTTCCCGGCTCCGTGCAGCCCGGAGGGCGCTACACCGGCAAGATGCCGGTGCCACCGTTTCGGCGAAGAAAATTGTAAAGCAAAAACACGAC
>JAJRTK010000103.1 GCA_024278345.1 bacterium
CGGGAAGGAGGCCCGCCCCAGCGGTGAAGTTGTCAACCGAATCTGATAGGTCTCTTCGGTGGCACTTTTTCTTTGGCAGAATCGTCTTTTTTCTTATGGATCGCACTGTTAGTCGCCTCATTCTTCCCATCGTGTTCGGAGCCGTCGTTTTTGTGGCTCTTGCCGTATGGAGTGATTATCGGGATGTCCAAGAGTCGCTTCTGGCGATGAACTGGGCAGTCGTGCCAGTCGTTCTCTGCTTGTCGCTGGGGAACTATGTCGTCCGTTTCTTTCGTTGGGAATACTACCTGGATCTCCTTACCATCGAGCGGGATAGAGGGGATTCGGCGATAATTTTTCTCTCCGGCCTTCTCATGAGCGTCACTCCAGGCAAGTTTGGCGAAGTGTTCAAATCGTTTCTCCTGAAACAACGTTACGGAACACCGATGTTTCGTTCGGCGCCCATCGTGCTGGCCGAGCGGTTGACGGATCTGTTCGCGTTGGTCTTGCTTGGTGGAGTCGGCGCTCTGTTTTTTGGCATAGGAGGAAAGTTTGTTTTAGTGGGGCTGGGGCTGGTGGGTCTCTTTCTTGTTCTGGTGGCCTCTCCTCGCTTGGTGTATTGGGCCATCGGTGTCGCGGGCCGGATGCCTTGGCTGTCGGGGCTGACGGAGCGTCTGCGGGACGCCTATGATTCGACGGTCTCCTTGCTGGCGCCGGTTCCTCTGTTGGTGGGCAATCTCTTCGCGGTTGCCGGTTGGTTTTGCGAGTGCGTCGGGTTCTACTTGGTTCTTCGGGCACTCCACAGTTCGGTACCACTGGCGTTCGCGGCCTTTGCCTACGCTTTGGCCACGGTGGCGGGTGCTCTGACCATGTTGCCTGGCGGGATCGGTTTGACTGAGGGAAGCATGACCATGCTATTGATGGGGCACGGAGTTGGGGAAGGAACTGCTGTTGCCGCCACCTTCGTGATCCGATTGGGGACGCTATGGTTCGCGGTTCTGGTGGGTGCCGTGGTTCTCGTCTTGTTTCGCGGTCGCTTCAACGTAGCCAGGGTCGAAGGTGGTGGCTCCACGTCGACCGCGCCAACGAAATATCACCCAGACAGAGCCAAGGCTTGAATGGGAGCACAAGCCATGATGGATCGGCGTTTTCCCAGTCGTTTTGAGATTGTTTCGGAATTGTCCGAGAAGCTCTGTTTTACCGATCAAGCCTTGGACGTGGAGGAGGTCGAAAATCTGATCTCGGCGACCTTCCGCACTCGGATCGAAGATATTTCTCCGCGGAAAGCCACTTTTTACGATACGTTTGATTGGCGACTCCATCGCGATGGCAGCTATTTGATCTCCACTCCCGTGAAAAGCGGTGTTCTGCTTTCTTGGCATAAGCGCGCTGGTGGGCTTCGTTGTTGGGCCGAGCTTCCAACGATGCCTTGTTTCGCCTGGGAGCTGCCCCAGGGGCGTTTCCGTCGCAAGCTGGGATCGGTGATCCGAATGCGGCGGCTGTTGCCACTTGTCGATATGGATGTCCACCGCCGCGTTTTCCATATCCTGAACGCCGATGAAAAGACCGTTGTGCGCCTTCTTGTGGATGAAGGGGTCGCAGCCGCCCCTGGCGGGAGCCAGAACCCACTTCCTTTGACGTTTCGGATTCTGCCCATTCGCGGATATGTCAAGGCCCACGGCAAATTGTCGGGTTTTCTGGATAAAAAGCTCGGTCTTCGCTCGGAGCAGCGGAATGAACTGGAGCTGGCGCTCTTCGCCGCGGATCGCAAGGCGCTGGAGCCATCCCGGAAACCGCGACTCAAGCTGGAGCCGGACCAGCGAACCGATGAGGCTCTGAGAGCGGTCCTGTCGGGCCTGTTGGAGACCATGATTCGCAACCAGCCGGGCTTGATGGAGGATCTGGATTCGGAGTTTCTCCACGACTTCAGGGTTTCGGTCCGACGAACTCGATCAGCCCTCAGCCAGGTCAAGCAGGTTTTCGACTCCCGTAGAACGAGTCATTTCCGCGGGGAATTCAAGTGGCTTGGATCCATCACGGGGCCAACTCGAGATTTGGATGTCTACCTCCTGAAAATGCAGGACTATCGACGTGTATTGCCCCCGTCCGTTGCCGGAGATCTCGACTATCTGGAGAGCTTTTTACGCCAACTCAAAGTGCGGGAGCATGCAAAGCTCGTCGGGGAACTCTCAAGAAAGCGCTATCATAAACTGTTGGAGGGGTGGCGGGAGTTCCTTGCGGAGTCTCTCCCCGCCGATCCGCCGGCAGCCAATTCGGCCCAACCGATTGCCGTAACGGCGGGCCGGCGCATTTGGAGGACTTGGCGCCAGGTTTATCGCGAAGGGAAGGCGATCCGGCGGGAAACCCCAGCCGCGGCGCTCCACGAGCTTCGAATTACCTGCAAGAAACTTCGTTACCTCCTGGAGTTCTTTGTCCCCCTCTATCCTCCTGCCGAAATTAAGAAACTTATCAGCGAGCTCAAGAGGCTCCAAGATAACTTGGGAGATTTCAACGACTACGAAGTGCAGCAGGTCATGATCACCAACTGGGCACTGCAAATGGAAGCGGAAGGAAGCGTTCCCGTGGTGACTCTTTTGGCCATGGGTCGGCTGGTCCAGACGATGGACCTTTGGCAACGCCGGGCAAGAGACGAATTCCACAATCGTTTCGCCACTTTCTCCCGAAACGAAAACCGGCGCCGCTTCCGGAGCTTATTCAAGCAGAAAGAGAGTTAGTCGGCGTGGAGGTTCTGGCCCTCTACAACATCAAAGGCGGCGTCGGAAAGACGGCTTGTGCGGTGAACCTGGCCTATCTGTCGAGCCTGGAAGGTGCACGCACTCTCCTTTGGGACCTGGACCCACAAGGTGCCGCCACTTTTTACTTTCGGATCAAACCGAAGATCAAAGGGGGCGGGCGGCGCTTGATCCAGGGCAAACAAGCTGTCATGCCACTGGTTCGAGGCACCGATTACGAGGGGTTGGACCTGCTTCCCGCAGATTTTTCCTTCCGGCATCTGGATCTGGAGCTGGACCGCACCAAGCGACCTGCAAGACGGCTCGGCAGGGTTCTGGCCAAGTTGGAGACCGGATACGACCGGGTCTTTCTTGACTGTGCGCCCAGTATTTCCCTCGTCTCTGAAAGCGTCTTCCAGATTGCGGATCTGCTCCTGGTACCGACCATCCCAACGACCCTGTCCCAGCGCACCCTCCAACAACTCCAGCGGCATCTGGACGAATCCGCCCTGAAACCCGCCACCGTCTTGCCTTTCTTCAGTATGGTCGACAAGCGGAAAGCTCTCCATCGCGAACTTTGTGGAGACTTGCGCCACGAACCCTTGGAATTCCTTTCCACGGCGATTCCCAACTCCACTTGGGTCGAGAAGATGGGCATCCACCGGGCTCCCCTGGAGACCTTTGCTCCGCGGTCTCAAGCGGCGGCGGCCTACCGAGAACTCTGGATCGAGGTTCTCGGGCGCCTCCGCCGCTAGCTTTCCTTTCTTCGGGACCTATCAAATCCCCGCGTTTTTGCTTTACACTCCGCGGCGCCGCCCTGGTGGCACCGGCATCTTGCCGGTGGCGGGCTGGACGGGATTCACGGAATTGAACGGTGGGTTC